>JALYSE010000031.1 GCA_030854955.1 Fibrobacterota bacterium
GAGTCGACCCAGGCCTGGTCTTCGGGCGATAACAGATCCTTTTGGCTCAGCTTTTCCAGTTCACCGGTGATGCCTGCGGTGTCCCCGGCGGCGGCTTTCTTCTTTGCCTCAATCACTACGGCGTTCTGCTGTTCCTGGGCTGTTTCGATGCTGTCCAGGCGGGCGTAGATGGTGCTGTCATCCTGAGTCGTCAGGTATTGGGCCGACTTCAGTTCTTCATAGAGGTTGCCGGCTTCCTTGAACTTGCGGGCTTTGTAAAAAGTGTCGGCCTCTTGGAATCGGCTGGATGAGGAGCGCTTCTGGTATTGGTAAAACACGGTGAAGCCGCCGATGAGGACGACCAGGCCGATGCCGACCACCCAATCCCAGAAGCTGCTGGACTTTTCGCCGTCCTCTTTTTCCAGAAAACTCATGGAAGGTTCCTTTCAGGCCGTCTGGCCAGAATGCCTAAGGTAGTAAAACCCGCCTTTGCCACCGATTGAGCCGGGGTTCGCGCCAGCAATCGAGGAATCGCTTTGCCAAGGGAATATAGGGGAAGGAGAACAGGGTTAAGAAACCGAAAAAGAGGGCCTCGAGTCCGGTGAACCCTCCGGCCACCTTCGCACGAAAGGCAAAGGGTCGGCAGAACCCGAATTCGACGGGTGCCGCCAGGGCAGGGACGGTTCCGCGCACCACGGACCACGCCGCGGCGATGCGGCCTAAGTCGAAAACATCTTCCATTCCCAGATACATTGACTTCAAGGCTGGACCCAGCAGGCCCAGAATGCGGCGACCGGAACGCAAAGAGAACCGGAACAGGATACGCCACACCCCCAGGTCCAGGGCCCATTTGATGAAGGTTTTCCGGAGCCGGGTCAGGACTTTGTCCAGGCTGGAAAACCAGGCGTCCGGTATCCGCAAAGCACCCCGTTGACCGTTGTGGGGGGGTGGATCTTGCCTGAGTGGTTCGTCATCATCGTCATCATCGTCATCGTCCTCGATCCCATGGCCCCATACGGCGCGGACCGCGTCAACCGCCATTTCCCGGCGGAACCACAGAAATGACACGCCTATTGAGCCTCGAAGGCTGGCGGGCGTTTCCACGTCGATGGAAAAATGGAAGCGGAAGAGCTGGAGCAGAACCAGCGCCAGGGCGAGGATGAACAGGGCAATGTAGACCCAGACCATCCTCTAAGCCTTCAGTGAGCTGCGGCGGGAGTCGCCGGGGTCGCGGGAGCTGGCTTGATGGGAGCCTTTTTAACTTGGGCCTTGTTGACGGCGGGAACCGTGGTCCCGGGAGTGGTTTTGGCCGGAGCCGCCGTCTTGGCGGCCGTCTTGGCGGGCGTCTTGGCGGGCGTCTTTTCCGATTTGGACTTGATGCTGTCCGCCGGTTTCGCTTCAGCCGATGCGTTACTCTTTTTTCCAATCTTGGCGATGAGACCCTCCATATTGGAGGTCTGCAGAATCTTGCGGAATTGTTCGCCATAGTTGCGGGCCGTGCTCAGATCGTCGATGACTAGGTCCCAGGCCTTCCAGGTGGTGTCTTTGGAAAGCAACTTGTAGGTTACCACGGATTCCGTTCCCTTGGAGTAGACATGGGCGGTTACGCTGGCCTTGCCGTCGGCCATTTCAGGTGGATCATAGGTGCTGGAATCCGATTGATAGGCTTCCAGCTTCTTGACCGAGGCGTTCTCGACCATTTCGCGGAAGGACTTCACGAAGCGCTTCTGTTGATCCGGGGTCATGGTCTTCCAGGTTTCCGGTCCCAGAGCGCGCTTACCCAGTTCTTCAAAGTCGAAGATCCCGTTGATGAGCACCTTGATGCGATCCGTCTGCTTGGAGGCATTCTTGTCGCGCAACATTTTCTGGAGTTCCGCGTCCTTTTTCCGGATGATGGCCACCGGGTCGCCCGGAGCGGAAAATGCGGGAGCCGCCGCCAGTACCAATGCCGTGAATCCCGCCAATATCCCCGTTTTTAAGCTCCACATAGCAGTTCCTCCCTGAATCCGTAATTTTCCGTAAGGGGATGGACGTTTGCCGTGTCCGGATCCGCTACGCGAAATAGCCGCCCATTTATTGGATTGGCCTAACGGCCTTTCTAACGGTATTGCTACCGACCTTTAGGTTCCAAATTATGAAAATAATCGGTCAGAGTCCATCCAATCGATTTAATGACCTTGGATACGGCCAGGTTGTAGTTGAGGATGGCTTCGAAATAGTCCCGCTTGGCACCCAGCACCGTTTTATAGGGTGAAATCATATCCTTGGCGGTGGATGGGTCCAAGTCGTATTTCAATGCGGCCCCCTTGAGCCACGCATCCGCTGCGCGCAGGGATTTTTGGGCTTCGGTCACGTTGGCGCGCTGGTTCAGCATCTGGATGTATTCGTCCTGCATTTTCAGGATGAGACCGCGGGCAGCGTAGGCTTCCGTGCGCTGTAGCTGGGTGAGTTCGATTTTCTCCTTGCGGACCTTTTCGTATCGCGACCAGACGTTCAGATTCAGCCGCATGCCCAGGCCGCCCACCCCGTTGATTTGGTTCAAGGGATCGCGTGCAAAAGGATCTTCGCCTCCCGATTGCCGATCCGAGGACCAGGCCTTGGTGTATTGGAAGGTAGCGAATAGGAAGATGTCCGGGCCGATTTCGCCTTTCGCCACGCGCACCAGTTCCCGGCGCGCGGCCAAGCCGTTGGCCAAGCGCTTCAAATCCGGGTGGTTGAGCAGGGTCAGCATTTTGAGCGAGTCCAGGGAAGGCAAAGCCTCGGGGCGCATGAAAAGGATCGAGTCCTTGGGGACAAGGCCGACGGAATCGGGAACCTGCAACAGGAAATGGAGACCCAGGTCCGCACGGGCGACGCCCAGACCGGCTTGGTTGCGGGCCTTCTCGAGGGTATAGCGACCGGACTTCAATTCCAGGAGGTCGGTTTGTTTCACGCTTTCGTCGCCATCGTCGAGCAACGCTTCCATCCGTTTCTGGGCGCGATCGAGCTCCTTGGTGGCGTCCTTCAAAATGGAAAACATCTGGCCCGCATACACGCGTTGGAAATACAGCTTTTGGGCATCTTCGGAAATGTCCAGTTTTTCCTTTTGGAACTGCGCCTCGGAAACCTTGATATTGGCCGATGCGGCTTTGTAGCCGGCCCGGTAACGCGAAAGGTTCAGGGGCTGGGCCACGGTCATTTCGATACCGAAGAAGGGGCCCCAGTTCTGGAAATCGAAATCCTTCTCCGATTGCCGGATGAATCCGATGCTGCCCCCCGGGGGATCGCTCTCAACGTAAAGAGTGTCGTCTACTGTCTTTAGACCAGGTGCGGGACCCACGCCGGTCTCCAGCAGGAACTTGGGGAGGATGGCCCCCATTTTGAGTTCATGAAGCTTCTGCTGGGCCTTGTCGATCTCGAGGCTTTTCTCCTTGAGGATCGGATGGACCTGCAAGGCGCGGAGATCGACGGTTCGGTAATCGAATACCACGGGGGGGGCTGGAGCGGACCCACCGGGCAGGGCATCCGAAAAGTCGACGGAATCCTCGGCGCCGGCCGGGGACTCGGGTTTGGCGGTATCCGCCAGAGTGGCTGCAACGGGCTTGGCCTTGGCGGTATCCGCCAGAGTGGCTGCAACGGGCTTGGCCTTGGCGGTATCCGCCGGAGCGGCTGCAACGGGCTTGGCCTTAGCGGCATTGGCTTTCGGAGTGGCATTGGCATTGGCGGCGAATTGGTTGGGTTGCGGACCGCGCATATCATCTGCGCCCGCAAAGCCTGCCGAGACCATGGGAATCACGCATGCGAACACACGGGTAAGGCCGGCGATCCGGCAACGGAGGCTTCGCATGTCCGGAAAAAGCCTATATTTCATCTTATTCTTCGAATCCAATGCACATTTTTAATAAAATATCGAAAAGAGTTGAGTACTTCCTTCACAGGCCATTGAAAATTAACATTAATTGTCCGCATTAGGCGGTCCGTTAGACTCCAACCGGTTGGGTAAGTGAGCGTCAAAGAAGTCGAGTTGCCCGAAGAGATCTCCCCGGAATGGGTTTCCCGGGAACATGCTGGGCTATTGGTGGGTGCCAAAGGCGAAGTGCTGAAGCTGAATTGCAGCCGCCTCCGCAAGCTGGACGCGCTATCGCTGGCCTGGCTCGCCTACCTCCAGGAAACCCTGGAGAAATCCGGCGGCAGCCTTATTTTGTCCCGCCTCACACCGGACCTCCAAGACAAGCTTTCCGAGATTTCCCTTCCGGAGCCGGTGGTACTCAACCCGAGGGAAACCCCGGGCTTGGCCGAGCGGCTGGGCGATGGGGCATTCACGATTTTCAGACAGATCCGCGATACGCTTGTGCTGCTCTCCGAATCCATCTATTGGTCCACTATCGGCTACTTCCGCAAGAAGACCCTCATGCGGGAGGATGTGCTGATCCAGATGGTCCGCCTCGGCAGTTCGGCGCTCCCGATCGTCCTGTTGCTTTCCACCTTGATAGGGTTTACCCTTGCCCTGCAATCGGGCATTCAGCTTCAGAAATTCGGCGCCACGGTCTTCCTTGCAAGCGGCATCGGCATCAGCATGGTCACAGAAATAGGTCCGGTTATGACCGCAGTCATTCTGGCGGGCCGATCCGGAAGCTCGATCACCGCCGAGATCTCCACCATGGTGGTCCAGGAAGAAGTGGGGGCGCTCCATTCCATGGCGGTGAACCCAATCCACTATCTGGTCCTACCCCGATTCTGGGCCATGAGTATCTGCATGCCCTTGCTCACTCTCTGCTCCGCCGTATCCGGCATTCTCGCAGGCCTGATCGTCGGTTACCTGTTCTTCCGGCTGTCCCCGGCCAGCTACCTCCACGAACTCAAGGAAGCGGTGACGGTCAATTTTCTCGGGCAATTGCTCATCAAATCCCTGACCTTTTCATGGATCATCACCTTGGTCGCCATCAACAAAGGCATGAATGTGCACGGCGGCGCGGATGCCGTGGGTAAGGCCACCACCTCTTGCGTGGTGACCTGCATCTTCACCATCATTCTCGCGGACGCTCTCTTTTCCTTCATCTTCTACTACTAGCATGGACCACAAGAAAATAAATGGCCCTTCCAGGCTCAAGGTCAGCCACCTCAAGGCCGGATATTCCGGGAAGGTGGTCCTTGAAGACGTGTCCATGGACGTTGCCGAGGGTGAAATCCGCATCATCTTGGGCGCCTCCGGCTGCGGGAAATCGACCTTGCTGAAGACCATCATCGGATTGGAAAAACCCCTAGGCGGGGAAATCGAATTGCTTGGCTCCAAAGTGGACTGGTCCTTGGGCCGGCCGGCGGACGACATCGTGAAGCGCATGGGCGTGCTTTTCCAGGGAGGCGCTTTGCTGTCCTCCCTGACCGTGGGGGAAAACGTGGCCTTGCCCATGAAAATCCACAATCCCGGCCTGCCGGATGAGGTGGTGGAAGAGCTGGTCCGATTGAAGCTTTCCCAGGTCAAACTGGGACACGCTTACGACAAGCTTCCCAATGAATTGTCCGGTGGCATGCGCAAAAGGGCGGGCCTGGCCCGCGCCATTGTCAACGATCCGGATCTGCTTTTCTGCGACGAGCCCTCGGCCGGCCTGGACCCGGTGACCTCCAGGAGCCTAGATGAACTGCTGCTGGAATTGCGCTCGACCTTGGGAATCACCATGGTGGTGGTGACCCATGAACTCGACTCGATCCGCACCCTTTGCGACCGCATGACCTTCCTTGGAAGCGGGAAGGTCGTGTTCGACGGCACCCTGAAAGAGGCCGAGGCGCGGGGGCCCAAGGAAGTCAATGATTTCCTGGATCGCAAAGGCGAAACGGTGGTACAAAATGGGCGCAAGATCGCGTTCAATCTGGAGGACGGATAATGGATGTCAGCAAGGCCGAAAAGGCCCGCCTGGGAATTTTCCTCATTGGAACCATGGCGCTCCTGGCGGTGATCCTCTTCATCATGGTGGGCAAGAAGATCCTGGCCAAAAAGGTAGCCTACCATACCCGGCTGGAGGAATCGGTGAGCGGTCTGGAACTGGGAACGCCCGTTAAACAGAATGGAGTCGAGGTCGGCAACATCGTCCGCATCGGCACGGACTCGTCCGACATCACTCGCTCGGTGGTTTTTTTCCAGGTTAACAAGGGCACCCCCATGAAGACGGACATGGTC
Organism: Fibrobacterota bacterium; assembly: GCA_030854955.1. Taxonomy (GTDB): domain Bacteria; phylum Fibrobacterota; class Fibrobacteria; order UBA11236; family UBA11236; genus Chersky-265. Next base: position 6,134 of record JALYSE010000031.1, read on the forward strand.
GCCACCATGGGCAGCTATGGAATCACCGGTCTCAAATACCTGGAAATCACGGGCGGGAGCTACACTTCGCCGAACGTCCCGCCGGGCGGGGAAGTGAAATCTGAGCTCTCCACCCTGGGCAAGATCACTTCCAGGGCCGATTCCATCGCTTATAAAATCGATCGCCTGCTCGGAAACGTCCTCTCTTTCACTGAATCCCAGAACCGCGAGCAGGTGGAGAAACTGCTCAATAGCTCCGCGAACCTGAGCGCCTCTCTGGACAGCCTGGCTCAGGACATCAACCGGGTGAAACCGGGCAAGCGCATGGAGAATATCCTCACCCAAATGGAAGCCGCAACCACCTCCCTCAAGACGCAAATCAAGAGAGCGGAAGTGGACAAAACGGTAAAGGAATACCGCAAGGCCGCCGAAGGCATCGTCGGCGTGGCGCAGAAAGTGGACGTCACCGTGCTGCGCGTCCAGGAAGACCTGACGCAAGCCATGAGCAACCTGAAAGAGACCATGAAGAACATGAACACATTCAGCCGGCAGATCAAGGATAACCCTTCGGTGCTCCTGCGCGGCGAAGAGAAAATGGAGCGTAGAAAGTGAGAACCGCGCGCATCTTCGGCCTTATCGGTGCGCCGCTCGCGGCGTCAATCCTCCTTACGGGCTGCTTTTTCGCAAAACCCCAGGTCACCCAATACTACGTGTTGGATTACCTGCCCACACCGCCCATGGAACGGCTCGAAAAGGGTCCGTTCCCCTTCGTTGTCCGGGTTCGGGATTGCAACATCTCCGAAACCTACCGGCGCAGTCAAATCGTCTATCGCCAGTCCGCCAATCAGATGCAGTTCTACGGCTTGCACCTGTGGGCGGTGGATCCCGACCGGATGATCGGCGACCTGATGGTCAAGCACCTGAAGGCGGCAAAGCTTTTCGACAATGTGACCCGTGCGGTAGAGAACTATGTCCCCGACTTCCTGATGTCCTGCGACATCCAAGCGATCGAGGAATACGACAGCAAGGATCAATGGTACGCGCATTTGACCATCGAATACAAGCTCGAGGACGCGAAGACCAATCACATCGTGTGGAAGAAACTGTACGATCTGCGCAAGAGCGTGCCCCAGCAGGAGCCGGTCTTCATCGTGCGTGAGCTTTCCTTTCTGAATGAGAGCATCAACGAACGCATGGTGAAGGAGCTCGAGATTGTGCTGGACGAAGCCAAGCACAAAGCCGTCAACCGCGCGGATTCCGCCGTGGTGGACACCACCACTCCCAAGGCCAAACCCTAGTTCCATGCGATCCCTTTCCGTCATCCTATCCGTTGTGTTACTGACCGCCCTGCTGCCGGCCCGGGCCGCCCAGATCGGCGACCTTCCCGGGGAGGACGTCTCCACCGGGGAAGTAGAGAAGTCCCAGAAAAAGGTGAAGACCAGAGTACCCAAGGCGAAGCGGACCACAACCTGGCTGGCTCCGGCCGTGGAAGAGCAACTCTCTAGGGACCGCAGCTTGATCCCCCTGGGCATGGGCGCTCTGTTCGTACCCACTTACACCGAACCCAGGCGCGAACCGGAGGTCGCCGTGCTCAACCGCAACGGCAAGCTGGTCAAGTCGGGTCAGACCGGGCAGAGGATCCTCCTCGATTCCGGTACCTATACCCTGAAATTCGGTTCGGGTACCACGATCCAGCAACTCCCGGCCGAAGTGGTGATCGAAGAAGGCCATACCACGGTGGTTCCCCCGGAGTGGGGCGGATTGCTGGTGGAAACCCTTATAGCCAATGGAGAATATTTCGACGGCCGATACGAAGTCATCCGCATGGAAAAATGGGTCAATTACGGGAAAGGCCATGGCCTGAAGCAGGAGCGCCTGCAGGACATCAAGGTGTGGCTGCTGCCGCCGGGACTTTACCGCATCAGCAAACCCGGCGAAGGATTCAATTCCCTACGAAACTATATCACGGTCCAAATCAACCCCGGGGAGCTGTCCCAGGTCGAATTGGTTTTCGACAAGGAGGTGGGTGGGGACATCGTTGCCGGTGGAATAAAAGCCCTGAATGCCCGGCTCAGGGTGGGAAGCTATTGGACCTACGGCCTCCGGGTCGGCGGCAACGTCAACCTGAACCGGAAGACCGACGACGCCGACATCCGCACCGAAAATATGCAGGTTTCCAGCGATGTCCGTCTGCGGGCCCTGTTCGACAATGTCCGCTATCTGGGCGTCAGCGAACTCCTGCTTCAGGACAATTTCAGCAAGGAACGCGGTCGCCGCTTCAGCGTGACCTCCGACATTGCGGAAGTGAGGACGAATTGGGTCCGGCGTTTCAACGATTGGCTAGGCCCCTATATCCGTACCACGGTGGAAACGCATATTTTCCCGCGCCTTATTGACCAGGATACCGTGTTCATCCTGCAGCCGGACGGTTCCATCTTCGCGGATACTACTCGGGATTTCAGGGCGGAACCGCCTTTCGACCCGATTCGATTCAGGGAGGGCGCGGGCGTTAACGTCGAGTTCTTGTCCAAATATTACATGGAAGCCGCTGCCCAAGTCGGTATTGCCGCGCGCCAGACCATTGTGGATGCAAGCTTTACGGCGAACGATGACAAGGTGTACATCAAAAACGAATCCATCTATGAAATCGGGGCCGAGGGAAATCTGAACGCCACCGTACGCCTGGGATCCCAGATGGCCCTGGACCTGCGTCTGGAAATGTTCGCGCCCAATGGGAATCCTTCCCGGTTGCACCTTGATGATCTGACCGCCGACTTCCGCTTTTTCCTCAGCAGAAATCTGGAATTGGGCTATATCTACCAGGTGAAGGAAGCCCAACAGGAGGCCAAGAACCGGTTTCCCAGTGCCCATAGCCTCTCGCTTCGCCTTTCCTTCAACTATTAACATCATGACTGAGATGGCCTGAGATGGCCTGAGATTGCCTGAGAAGGCCTGGGATGGCCCAGCCCGATCCGCCTTCAGGGACGAGATGCGCCCAGGATGCGCAAGTACGCATCGGCCACGGCCCCGAAATCCCATGGGTAACGATTGGGCGGAACCCCGTGAGCCCCGGACATCGCGGCGTCGACCTTTCGCAGTAATTCCTCCGGTCCCGAATAGAGCTCCAAAGGCGCTCCCAGGTCCTTGAGATACCGGGTCAAGGGCAGATCGGAAGCCAGGATGGGCTTGCCGAGATGAATGAGATGCAGCAGGGATCCGCTGTTGCTCTTAAAGCGCATTGGGCAAAGGAAGACATCGCATAACCTCAAATGGGCGTCCAGGGCCCCTTCCTGCAGATAGCCGGTGACGCGCACCCGGCTCGACAATCCCCTACCGGCCACCTCTCCGGATAGCCATTGTGCCACCGATCCGCCGTCGCGAGGCCCGCCCAGGATTAGCAAGGAAACATCCGCATCCAGTCGAACAAGCAAATCCAGCACGGAACCGTAGTCGAGGCCTGGATTAAGGAATCCGAAAATGCCCAGAATGGCTTTCGGCTTGACAGGAAAAAAAGCGCCCCATCCCAGTTTAATCCCCACTCGGGCGGCGGGCGGGACATACATGGCATGCGGAACCGGATCCAGGATTCTGTCCCCGGCGAGGTGCCTGAGGATTCCGGCTCCCGGCCCGGAAAGGGGAATCACCTTATGAGCCCCGTAGCCCCGGGCCTGCAATCGCTTTTCCCGGGCGTACTCCCGGTGCCGCCATCGGTAAAGCAAGCGCTTTACCCACAGGAAAGGCGGAAAGGGGGAGCTTAGGCGAGCGAAGGGAAAGGCGAATGGGTCATCGTCATAGACTTCATGGGGAACGATATGAACGCGGTCGGGATGCCTTACCGCCAACCGGTCCGGAAATCCTTCAGGCACCAGGGAACGCTCGTACTGGACCAGGATGGAATCGCAGTCACCCAGGCTCGGGTCGGAAAGGGCGTCCCGGAAGGGTATGAACGTCAGGTTGCACCGCTCCGCGAGTGCGGCGGCAAGGCGCGAGGTATAATCGGCGATGCCGCAGGGTTGGGTCTGGTCGGGACCGACCAGGCCGATGCGGAGGTGGGAAGCCATGAAGGAATTATAGCCTATCCGGACGGGACAAATCCCGGGGGGGATGCCCCATCCGGTTTCACTTGTGCTTGCGCTGGGCCTTTTCGGACATGACCACGGTGTCCGGAGGCACGGATGAGGTAATCCAGCAGTTACCGCCGATGACGCTGCCCTTGCCGATGGTGGTTTCGCCGCCCAGCACCGTGGCCCCGGCATAGATGGTGACGTTGTCCTCGATGTTCGGGTGGCGCTTGATGCCCTTGATGGGATTGCCGTCCTGGTCCTTGGGAAAGCTCAGGGCCCCCAAGGTCACCCCCTGGTAGAGCTTTACACCGCGGCCGATGACCGTCGTCTCGCCGATGACCACTCCGGTTCCGTGATCGATGAAGAACCCAGGTCCGATGGATGCGCCGGGATGGATATCCGAGCCCGTGCGGGAGTGGGCGACTTCGCTCATCATGCGCGGGAGCAGGGGTACGCCGATCTTGTAGAGTTCATGGGCCAGTCGATGGGTGGAGATGGCCTGCACGAAGGGATAGCTCATGAGCACTTCCACCACCGAATAAGCGGCGGGATCTCCTTCGTAAGCGGCTAGGAGGTCCTGACCCAGCACTTGGCGGATGGTGGGAAGGGACTCCAGCAGTGCGGAAGTGACTTGATCCGCCTTGGAGGAATTGAAGCCGCAACGGGGGTCGCCCGGCAGTAAGGGTCCGGCCAGGGAATCCCGGTAATCGAAGGCCATGGCCACATGGTTGGAGAGCGAGGCGCGCACGGAGGCCAGGCTTTCCAGAAGGAAATCCGAGAGCTCATCCTCGCGAACGATCTGGTTGCCGAACACTCCCGGGAAAAGCACGGCGAGCAATTTATCCAGCACCTGGGCCACGGAATCCCGGCCGGGCAATTGACAGCCCTCCCAGATGTTCGCCAGATGGTCCCCGGTAATCGCGGCACCCAGCTTGGCGGCTAGGGCTTCGAGTCTTTCTTTATCGTCTTCGCGCATATTCATGCTCCTGGCCGAAATATACTTGCAATCCACTTGGGCGCAAAGCCGTGTAAGGCCGTGCGGGCCCACGGATGCAAGGGGGCCGCAGGGAGGCAAGGCTGTCTGGAATAGCTATTTTGACGGTTGCGCGGCGGATACCTCATCAGAGCCGCGCGGAGGCGGCATGAAAATCTGGGTGGACGAAAACATTCCCATGGGCAAAGAGGCCTTCTCGGCCCACGGAGAGGTAGTCACCTTCGCGGGAAGGGGCCTCAAGAACCGGGATATCGCAACCGCCGATGCGCTCATCGTCCGTTCCATCACTCGCGTGGATTTCGACCTGCTGGAGGGAACCCCGGTCCGCTTCGTGGGCACCGCCACCATCGGAACCGACCATATCGATCAAGCCTACCTGAAATCGCACAGCATCGGATTCTCCTCCGCCCCGGGATGCAATGCCAACTCCGTGGGGGAATATGTTACCGCCGCCTTGACGCACATAGAAGTCGAAAAGGGGTTCGCTCTGGAAGGCAAGACCCTGGGTATCATCGGGTACGGCCATGTGGGAAACCAGGTGGAACGCAAGGGGCTCGCCCTGGGAATGCGAGTCCAGAAAAACGATCCACCCCTGCGGGATGCGCTGCTGGCGTCGGGAAAAAGCGCGGACGGTTTCACGGATCTCCAAGCGCTCCTGGAACAATGCGATATCATCACCCTGCATGTACCGCTTACCGTTGACGGGCCCCACCCCACCCTGCGCCTAGCCGGCGCGGAATTCTTCTCGCGCCTAACCCGCCCCATCGTCCTATTGAATACGTGCCGGGGCGAAGTCATCGACGACGCTGCGCTCAAGGCGGCTATGGCCGCGGGCGCAATCCGCCACCTGATTCTGGATGTCTTCCCGGGTGAGCCCCGCATCGATCAGGGGATATGCGCTCAGTCTGATTTGATCACACCCCATATCGCCGGCTACTCCCTACAGGGAAAGCTGAACGGCACCACCCAGGTAGCCGCGGCTTTCCGCCGCTTTTTCGGGTTTGATACCCGTTGGTCCCCGGACTTTCTGTCTCCCGCGCGGCCGGAAATCGAGTATGCGGATTTGGGTTCGGACAATGCTTTCCGCCGTCATTGCGCCCACGCGGCCTACGATATCCTGGCCGATGACAAGCGCCTGCGGGTATCCTTCTCGGAGGCGGACGCGGCAAAGGCTTTCGATCGCTTGCGGCGCGATTATCCTATCCGTCACGAATTCCCATCGTATAGAGTCCGCGGCCTACCCGGAGAAAAGCGGGAACTACGCTCCCGCCTGGAAGCCCTCGGCTTCCGGATGGCCTGAAACCCTGTCCCCTCGGGCCTTCCGGGGATTCCGGCCCGGAAACGGCCTTCGGGTTTATCCGATCGCTTGACGAATCGAAAAAAACCCGAACTTCATTCCTCCCCGAGGATAGCGCTTTAATAGGTGGAGAATTCTTTACGAATCCATTACCTTAAGGCTGGGGTTCCGGGCTTCCAGGATCCAATCCCATATTTGCAGACGGCCCATCGAAAGGACTGCCATGAAAAGCATGCTTTCCCAACAGACCCTGGTGAGGTCGCTTCTCAAGATGAGACCCATGGCCATCGCCTTGCTGGATAAGCGGGAAATCCGCTATTGGGATTCCCTGGACAAGCCCTTGGGCGACCTAGTAGGCCGGGACGGCATGGAGGATTTCCTGGATGATGTCTCTAATGCCCGCGTGCCGGCATCGGATACCGATTGGAGCGCCATGCCGCTCTACATGCTGGTGGATTTCCTGACCCACGAGCATCGCGATTTCCTGTTGCAGGAAATCAGCGACATCAACCACCTGCTCGACATCTATACCATCTCGGATTCCCCCGAGTCCGCAGACCTTCGGAAAATCCAGACCTCGTTCAAGACATGGGTCGGGCATTTCCAGACCCATATCGAGGAAGAGGAAGGCAACCTCTTCCCCAAGGTGCTCCGCTACGAAGCCTGCCTCCGGGACCGCAACGTCCATCCGGAATTCCACCGCGGGTCCATCCAATCCTACATGGCCTCCCGCGAAGCCCGGGAAAGCAGTCACTTTTACGGCTATTGCGGGGAACTGGCCGACAGTATGCGCGCCCATGAATTGACCCACCCCGGTTCCATTGCCGCCCGGGAGCTGTCGGAACTGACCGAAAGGCTCAGGGATAAGTTTAACGCGCATACTGAATTGGAATCGACCGCACTCTACACGGCCGCCCGGGAACTGGAGCGGAATCTGTACAATAAGTCCATTGACGGGGATCCCGCCGTTGCCTTCCAACGTCCCGGGCCCATGGACTCGGGAATACTAAGGCTCGACTTGGGCTGAGGACGCCCCTACCATTACCCGGAGGCCTTGCTCTGCGGAAAAGCGTGCGCACCCGTTTTGCGGGTGGTCACCGGGCCGCTCACACCGGTAAACAAGGGTCGGCGGGGCGCTCCATACCCCTGGACGGCTTGAGAATCCTGCCCCCTTCAATTACATTCAAACGTCATAAATCAACGCTTTTTCCACAGATCCGGGTTCAAGAGATCAATATCAAGGGAGTTCAATATGGCGAAGGCGCCTAAATACGTCTATCACTTCGGCAAGGCCAAAACCGACGGCGATACCTCCATGCGCAATCTGCTGGGTGGCAAAGGTGCCAACCTAGCCGAAATGTGCCGCATCGGCCTTCCGGTGCCTCCCGGTTTCACCATCTCCACCGACGTCTGCACCTACTTCTACGACAACAAGAAGACCTACCCGGCCGTGCTCAAGGCGCAGACCCAGGAAGGCATCAAGATCATCGAGAACGAGGTCAAGGCCAAGTTCGGCGATCTCAAGAACCCGCTCCTCGTTTCCGTGCGCTCCGGTGCCCGCGACTCCATGCCCGGCATGATGGATACCATCCTCAACCTGGGCTTGAACGACGATACCGTCGTCGCCCTCGCCAACAAGACCCAGAACGAGCGCTTCGCTTGGGATTGCTATCGCCGCTTTGTGCAGATGTACGGCGACGTGGTGCTCGGCGTGCAGAAGGCTCCGGGCGAAGACCATGAGCCCTTTGAAATGGTCATCGAAGCCTTGAAGCAGGAACGCCATGGCGACCGCGAGATCGACGATACCAAGCTCTCCGTAGGAGACCTGAAGGAAATGGTCGCCCGCTTCCAGAAGCTGATCAAAGAGCGCACCGGAAAGAGCTTTCCCAAGGATCCCTGGGCCCAGCTGGAAGGCGCCACCGGCGCCGTGTTCAGTTCCTGGATGAATGACCGCGCCATCGTCTACCGTCGCAAGTACAACATCCCCGCCGAATGGGGCACCGCAGTCAACATCCAGGCCATGGTCTATGGAAACACCGGCGAGAACTCCGGCTCCGGCGTCGCCTTTACCCGCGACCCCGCCACCGGCGAAAAAGTCTTCTACGGCGAGTTCCTCATCAACGCCCAGGGCGAAGATGTGGTGGCCGGCGTGCGCACCCCGCAGCCCGTGCTCGAGCTGAACACTGCCATGCCCAAGGCCTATAAGGAACTGGACCGGATCCGTTTCAACCTCGAGAAGCATTTCAAGGACATGCAGGATTTCGAGTTCACCATCGAAGACGGCGTCGTCTACATGCTCCAGACCCGTAACGGCAAGCGCACCGGCGTCGCCGCCGTCCGCATCGCCTGCGAAATGGTCCAGGAGAAATTCATCGACTGGGAGACCGCCGTCATGCGCGTTCCCGCCGACCAGCTCGACCAGGTTCTGGCCCCTATTTTCGACCGTTCGGCCCTGAACGCGGCCGAAGTCATCGCCACCGGCCTTCCCGCCGGCCCCGGTGCCGCCACCGGCAAGATTTACTTCAACGCCGACCGCGCGGTGGAAGCCGCCGACAAGGGCGAAAAAGTTCTGCTCGTACGCGTCGAGACCTCCCCTGAGGATCTGCGCGGCATGATCGCGGCCGAAGGCATCCTGACCGCCCGCGGCGGAGTCTCCTCCCATGCCGCCCTCGTGGCGCGCCAGATGGGCAAGGTCTGCGTCTGCGGCGCCGCCGCCCTGCATATCGACTATGATTCGAAGACCCTTAAGGTGGGTGGCAAGACCTACCACCAGGGCGACTTCCTCTCCATCGACGGAACTTCCGGCAACGTATACGCCGGCCAAGTAAAGACCGCTCCATCGGAAGTGGTGCAGGCCCTGGTCCAAGGCGATGCCGAGGCCCTCAAGAGCCGTACGTACAAGAATTTCGCCCAGCTCATGAAGTGGTGCGGCCAGGCGGCCCGCATGGATGTCCGCACCAATGCGGACAATCCTGAACAGACCCGGCAAGCCGTGGCTTTCGGCGCGGTCGGCATCGGCCTGACCCGTACCGAGCATATGTTCTTCGAAGGCGACCGCATCGACGCCATGCGCGAGATGATTCTGGCCGACAACGTGGACGCGCGCAAAGAGGCGCTGGCCAAGCTCCTCCCCTACCAGCGCGAGGACTTCCTGGGCATCTTCAAGGCCCTGGACGGATACCCGGCCACCATCCGCTTCCTGGATCCGCCCCTGCATGAGTTCCTGCCCAACTCCAAGGAACAGCAGATGGATCTGGCCCGCAAGTTGAAAATCCCGGTCGAGAAGATCATGGCGCGCGTGCACGAACTGCACGAGTTCAATCCCATGCTCGGCTTCCGCGGTTGCCGTCTCGGCATCAAGTATCCCGAAATCACCGAGATGCAAGCCCGCGCCGTCATCGAGGCCGCGGTGGAAGCCAAGAAGGCCGGCATCAAGGCCAAGCCCGAAATCATGATCCCGCTCGTCGGCTTCAAGCGCGAGTTGGACCTGCAGATCGCGGTGGTCCATGCGGTCGCCAAGGCCGTTCAGGCGGAGACCAAGGTCAAGGTCGACTACAGCGTCGGCACCATGATCGAGATCCCCCGCGGCGCCTTGACCGCGGACGAGATCGCCGAGTCCGCCGAGTTCTTCAGCTTTGGCACCAACGATCTGACCCAGACCACCTTAGGCATGAGCCGCGACGATTCGGGCTCATTCCTGCAGCCGTACATCGAATCCGAAATCGTGAGGAAGAATCCGTTCGCAAGCATCGATCAGACCGGCGTGGGACAGCTCATGCAGATTGCCATCGAGAAGGGCAATAGGACCCGTCCCGGCATCAAGCTGGGCATCTGCGGCGAACACGGCGGCGATCCGGATTCGGTGAAGTTCTGCCACAAAATCGGCCTCCACTACGTGAGCTGTTCGCCCTACCGCGTTCCCATCGCCCGCCTCGCTGCGGCCCAGGCCGCGATTCAGGAAGCGAAGGACGCCAAGAAGACGACATCGTCTGCCAAGAGCAAGGCCGCCTCCAAGACTCCTGCCAAGGCGGTCAAGGTCGTTAAAGCAGAGAAGGCCAAGGCTGCTAAGCAGTCCGCTGGCAAGTCTACCGCCAAACCGGCAGCCAAGTCGAAGAAGGTACCTACCGCCAAGGCATCGCCTTCCAAGCCCGCCAAGGTCGTAGCCAAGGGGGCGATAGTCAAGGCCAAGGCCTCCGCCAAACCGGTGGGTAAGGCCAAAAAGGCATCGCCCAGACGCGAGTTCGCCCTGGCTTAGTCCAGAGGCGGTTTCGCGGCGGCAGCCGACCCGGGCGCCACGGGTCCGGATGGGATTCTTTCCATCCCGGACTCGTGGGCGCCTTTTTTGTTTCTCCCAACGCTCCCTTTACCACCTCCACTTCATTCCGACCACCACTTTAATTGGTGCTTGGCCTCATGCCCTTCCGTTAAGATGAAAAGGTATGCTCAGTCCGCGAAAATTGGCGGGAGTCGCCCTGGTGGGATTTGTCACCCAGGTAGACTCCCCAGGACATGTCCATGCCTGTCTCAAACTCTTTCTCTGATGGAATATGAGGCGCAACGGACTTTACTGAAACTTTACCAAATGCTCCGATTCCAGTGCGAAAACTTCACAAAATATCCGTAAGAAATAGGAAAAGCCTAACTTTCGAGGCCCTGGATTCAGGGGTGATCCGCAGCGGTTCCGACCGGAACTTGGTATTATGGTAATAGCCTATTACCTTTTTTCCCGGCTCTTTTTGAAGGGAATTCTATAGTGGGATCCGAAGTCGTAAGGAAATTGGAAAACGCATTCGACTGCGGCGAGATGAACGACCTCAAAGCATCGATACTGCCATTCATTCGCAATAACCGCGACAAGCTGATACAGTTCATCCAGGACTTCCAACGTATCGAAGGCCCCCGCCCCCTGGAAATGCTTATCAAGATTTTCATCATCCAGCACAACATGCCGTTCAACATGGCCCAATACATGGTCAAGCAGTCCGACACCATCCGTAAGGAAATCAACGACCAAGCCGACGACCTCACCCAACGGCAGAACTGCGTGGCTGAGTGGATCCGCCAGAAGGCGGAAGCCCATCGCAGCACGTCCATGTTCCAACAAGTGTTCTGCTTCGAAAAACTGAAGGAAGAACTGATGCCGCTAATCGAAGAGGAACTGAACCTCCACACGGCCTGATCCCGGTTCCCCTCACTCGGGATCTATCGGGATGTAATCCTGTTTAATCCACCACCAACGGGCGCATCAGCAAACTCCGCTTCTGCTCCATGAAAAAAGCCTTCAACAAGGCATCCAATTCCCCGAAATCCTGCCTTTCCGTCTCATCACCAACCCCTCCATCCTTTTCGGACGGTAATAAGGTCAATCGGGACATGGCCGCATCCTTGCCTTCCCTGAACAATTCACGGTAGAAGGATTTCAGGGCGGGGCCCGCACCTGGGACCAGGCCGAACCTGGCCAACCCGATTTCATTGATGCCGGCGTACCGGAGGGGATCGCCCAAGCCTTTGGAAAAGGGCAGCACATCCTTGTCCACCCGCAGGCCGCCGCCGATGAAGGCGCCCGCTCCGATGACCACGTATTGATGGATGCCGGTCATCCCGGAAATCACCGCCGCCCGGCCAATATGGACATGGCCGCCCATCTGCACGCCGTTGGCGATGATGGCTCCATCCTCGATGAAGCAATCGTGGGCCACGTGGGAGTAGGCCATGATAAGGCATTTGCTCCCGATGGTGGTCCACCCTGACGCCGCAGTGCCGCGATTCACAGTTACGTATTCGCGGAGATGGGTGCCCGCTCCGATGCGGACGCCGGTCTTTTCGCCACGGTATTTCTTGTCCTGAGGCACGTTGCCCACGATGACCCCGTCCTCCAGACGCACGCCAGCATCCAGGCGCACGCCCGGATAGACATGCGAGAAGGGACCGATGCGGATTCCCGGAGCCATGACGACATCCTCGTCGACCATGGAATAAGGACCCGCTTCCAAGTCGGGGGGCAGGTCCAGGGAGGGGTGCAGGACCGCGGTGGGATGGATGCGCATGGAAAAAAATCGCGCTAGATCATGGAGGCTTTGATGATCGCCTCCGCAACCAGGTCTCCGTCGATTTCGGCGCGGGTCTTGATCACGGCGAATCCGCGGCGGTATTTTTCCAATTCCCCTTTGAGGGTCAGGACATGACCGGGACGCACCGGCTTGCGGAAGCGCGCCTCTTCGATGCCGGCGAAGGCGGGCCGTTTACCCGCCGACTCTTCCGGATAGGACAGCGCGACCAGGATGCAACTGATCTGCGCCAAGGCCTCAATCTGCAGCACGCCCGGCATCACCGGTTCCGAGGGGAAATGTCCCGCGAAGAACGGTTCGTTGAAGCTCACGTTCTTTTGTCCGATGATGGACTTCCCCTTTTCGAAGGAGACGATGCCGTCCACCAGCAGAAAGGGATAGCGGTGGGGCAGCACTTTCAGGATGCCCGCGAAGTCCATGATGAACCTGGGGTTGTCCGATTTGAACAAAGATTCCGTGCTGTCTCCCATGGCGGGGTTTCTCCAGACAAAGGGTGATTGGACGTGTAAATCTAGTATCTAACGGTAAGGAGCTTGTCGACAAGCATGTGGTTGATGCGATGTCCGCCGTTGCGGATGTCGATTTCCACCGCGGGCAGGGCGAGGTCCGCCAATGCCAGATCCCCGAGCAGATCCAGGATCTTGTGCTTGGCCAACTCGTTTTCCATCCGCCATTCTGGTTGGTTCAAAAGCGGAAACGGGCCGCCTTTCCATTCCGGGTGCGCCCGCAAAAGCTCCCGGTGCCCGCTTTCCGATTCGGCCAGGAGCATTCCGGAATCCGGTCCCGCCCCGGTCATAAGACCCCGCGCCACCGCCTCCCGCCATTCGCCATGGAAGGCGAACGTGCGGGCCGGAAGGATTTCCCGCCAAGCCGTCTCGGGATCCTCCAGAACGAAAACCTGGCGCAGCGGCGCCCGATCGAGTTCGTACCGTACCCTGAAACCGGAGGCCGGACGGACGCGGAGGGACCCGTAACTCCAATGATACTCCCAGTCCAGCCCCGAGGAGTAATGCCGCCAGGCGGGGGCGGCCGCGCCGGCGGGATTCAGGCGGGCGAGGGCCTCCCGATAGGCCAAGGCGCTTCCATCCAATCCGGGGGGTTCCGGCGCATCGCAGTCGATGTCCAAGGGGGATTCCCGGAAAAAGAGCAGAGCGGCCAGAAGATGTTCGGGCGTGCGGATCTCGGATCCCGGGCTTCCCAGGCGGGTGGACCGGTCGGCCAGGCGCGGAAGGGAGGCCAACTCCGCGCGGGAAACCCATCCGGTTCCCGGAAAACGGAGCCGGGGTCCTGGGGCTTCCGGGGCTCCCTGGGCTCCCTGGGGCTCTCTGATGGCGATTTCAAGCCTGGCCGGAGTGCCGCCGTGGAGGCCGGGTCCGGTGAGGATTTGAGGGTGTTTCTTTTCCATGAGATGATGGGCCAAGAAACTAGGTTTTTTAGCCGAATCCGTCGTTCTTGGGGGTTTTCCCAGGCAAAATTTCCCGTTGGATGTATCCTTATGGAATACGTAAATCGGAGTCGCCACCTTGGCCGAAACCCGCCCTAGCGCAATACATTCTTTCATGGATATATCCCGACTCATCCCGGTTGGCCCGGCCAGTTCCCCTGCAGCATCGGCTTCGCCGGATATTTTCCTTTTCTACGATTACCGCGAATTCCTCAAAGCCCTGTTCGAATACAACAAGTCGCAATCGAGGCGGTTTTCACATCGTTACATCGTCACGCGTGCGGGGTTCAAATCGCCCAACGTTCTGAAGAACGTCATGGACGGGCGCCGGAACCTCACCTTCGCGGCTGCGGAAGCCTTCGCCAAGGCTTTCAAGCTAGAAGGAAATGCCAGGAAGTTTTTCCTTTCCCTAGTGCAATACAACCAGGCCGGAACTCCCACCGAACGCGAGAAGTTCTTCCAGGAGCTCGTAGACATGCGCGCCCGGGAAAACCCGGCCCGCCTGGGGGAAAGGCAATACGAAGTCTTTTCCCATTGGTGGCATCTGGCTATCCGTGAAATCGTCTCCCTACCGGATTTCCAATTCTCGCCGGAATGGGTTTCCGACGCATTGTCCCCATCCATTACTCCGGAAGAGGCTGCCGAATCCCTGACCCTGCTCAAGGCCCTGGGTCTCATCGCCATGAACCGCGATCGCACCTGGACCCAGGTTGAGAAGACCATGGCCACGGATGCGCGCGTCAAATCGGTGATGGTATCCCAGTTCCACCGCGAGATGATCCGCTTGAGTGGGGAATCCCTCTCGCGGTTTCCCGGGAAGGAAAGGGAAATCAGCGGCACCACCATACGCGTTGGCGAAGCCGACCTGGAGAAGATCAAGGCGTGGCTGCGTGATTTCCGGATGAAGATCCTGGGCCTTGCCTCGCAGAGCGCCGGTGCCGACCAGGTCTACCAGTTGAACTTCCAATTTTTCCCACTGGTAAAGAGCCGGAGGGGGAAAGGCGCCAAGCACGGGGACAACCCTGTCCCGGGAGACGAGCAATGAAAGGCATTCGGCTCGCTGCCGTCCTCCTTATCGCGGCGCTTGCCGCCCTCTATCTTTCCGGATGCAACCAGGCGCAGGGAGGCGGCACCGACGTGGGAAATCCCGAAGTCACCCGAGTCACAGGTTCTCTCAAGCGCGTGGATGGAACCCCCGCTCCATTCATCCAAATCCAACTCCGACCCGACGCCTTCCTATCCAATCCAGACAGCGCGACCTTATTGACCGGCCATTTATTACAGGACAAAACCACGGACACCCAGGGATTTTTCACATTCGAATCCGTGCCCGACGGGGATTACCGTATCCGGGCGATGACTTCCAACGCCATGGGCGTGGTCATGGAATTCACGGCGGACGGACGAACCGATAGGATGACCTTGGCCCCGGCATACCTGGATACAACCGGTTCGATTTCGGGTCAAGTGGTCTATCGCGGCCCGGTTAGGCCGGCATCGCCGAAAATCCTGGTCGCCGTGTACGGAATGGATCGCTGGACTTTCACGAACAACGCCGGAGATTTCACCTTGAGCGATCTGCCTCCCGGTACCTACCGATTGCGGATCTCCACGGACGTCGGAACCGTGCTTACCGCTACCGTACCGGAAACGAGACTCGCCGCCGGAGGACGCATTTCCGTGGGAACGGTGGATTTGGGGCCTTGATGGCGAGGGTCGGAGTTTACAGGAATACGCCCTCCAGGTTCCTCGTCCTTTTCGGCGCGGCTCTGGCTGCCCTCATGCCTTGCGCACTCCTAGCTGGGCCCTCTGGTTCGGCGGGGACGTTCTCCGTGGCCATCTCCGCAGCCGCCTCCAGGGCGTTGGTATCCGCAACCCCGCCCATCGCCATCCCGGTCACGCCCTCGGCCTATATTCCCGTAAACATGATGTACCGCGGGGCCACGGTATTCGGCACTGGCAAGCCGATCACGGTCCACTTCATCCACAGCATCGCCGATTGGGGCAATCATTTCTTCTTCATGGACCCGGTCAGCGGAGAGGAAAAGCCGCTGTTCACCTATCGCGGCAGTGGACACGGGAATCAATGCCCGGACAGCGGGGAACTCTCCGTACCCTTGGGCACCTATGACTCCACGGTCGAGCTGGTCTTTATGCTCCGCACCGTCTTCAGCAATTATTCCGGCCAATATTGCACGGGCGAAGCCTGCGGGCCGCGCTATTCGGGCCTGAATGATCCCCTGAAAAGCCGATTCCATTCCCGGGGAGAGTTCAGCCACATGGCCCGGCATCTCTGGGCGGAAGCGGCGAGGGTCACCAAGGAACAGGTCGATTCCATGGGTCCGCCATGTGCGGGGAGTCCGCGGATCGCCGATGAGGGTGGCATCCTCTTCTCCTTCAACGACGGGGCCAACGACTCCTTCGGAGATCTTGTGATCCTGGTGACAGGGGTCGAAATGGACGTGGAACGCACGGGCTTGCCAATCATCCCCCCGGACACCAAACCCGATTACGATCCTTTTCCCGTGGACTGCCGCATCGATGCCGTCGCGGGTGGCGTGACCCGCGGGGATACCTTCCCGCCCCAAGCCATGGATCTTCCCTTATCGGCCATACTGCCGCGCAGGAGATCCACCGACCTCCGTATTTTCATGGACCAGTCCTGGCGCACCCTGGATCCGCGCCGGCCGGACGAGACCCATTTCCCCAACGGACCCGACATCAAGGTGAATACTCCGGGACCCTTCGAATTCAACCTCGGCTTCTTCACCAACCAAGGGCAATTCGTGAACCGGGCCCGGGGCGTGGTCACGGCGGATATGCTGGTCAATACCGAACTCGAAGTGGACGGAAGGCGCGCTATCTCCCTGATGTGGTATCCCGCAAGCCCCAAAGGCAATATGGTGTCCACGGGGGCCTATGTGGTCAAGGGATGGCTGCGGACATTGCCCACGCTGAATGGAGGACTTACCAGCCTTGCCAAGGCGGGCTGCAAGGAGGAACGGACCAACCTGCTTTCCTCATTCGGATATATCCGACGTTAGGTTCATACTGTATTCTCAAGGAATACGGACTTTCCTGGAAGGCCCGGCCATGCCCCGGGGATTCCGGATAAATTTAGGAACGGTTCGAGCGGCCGGCCGTCAGCATGTGGAAAGTGGGGACTTCGCACCTGGCGGGCCGGCCCCCTTTGACACCTACCCCTTTTTTGACATTCCTTTCAAGGCGATCAACTGCCTCCGCCACTCCCTGATGGGACGGGCGGGAAAGCCCGCCACCACGGATTTGTCGGCAAGATCCTTGGTCACGCCAGAACAGGCCGCCACGGAAACGTCATCGCCCAAGCGCAAATGGCCGTCAATGCTGGATGCGCCACCCATGCGAAGGCGATGTCCGGCGACCGTGGAACCGGCTATTCCCGATTGCGAAGCCAACAGGCACTCTTCCCCAAGCCGGACATTATGCGCGATTTGCACATGGCTGTCGAGCTTGCAGCCCCGTCCCAGGACGGTGGGATTAAGCACCCCGGCCGCGACCACCGCATTGGCGCCGATCCAGCAATCGGCTCCGATCTCCACTCCGGCCAAATGAGGCATGGCTGTAAGGATCCGATTCCCAGCTTGGCATCCCGTCGGACCCAGTTCAGCCGGACCCGCGAAGAAACCGAATCCGGCGCTGCCGATTACGGCTCCCGACTGCACCATGCAATTCCTTCCAATCAGGCAATGGTCCTGGATTACGGCGTTGGGTTCGATGCGGCTTCCCGACCCGATGAAGGATCCCCGTCCCACGAATGCCCCTGCCCCCACGACGACGTCACCTTCCAAACAGCCTTCTACCACTGCGGTTGGGGCAATTCGGTTCCCCTTACCGAAGGAATAGGGGGCGGAGCGGTGGAACCTGTCGGCCAAGGCTTTTAGGATGGCCGCCATGGCCCCGTGGATGGAGTGGACGCGCAGGCAGGCGATGCTTTCGTCCAGCAAAGGCACTCCCGTCGCGGCGATGATGAAGGCGGCGCGCAAGCCGGTGCGGACCCGGAGAGGGGTCTTTGGACCGACGAATGTCAGGGATTGGGGGCCCGAAAGCTCGGGGGCGTCGACGGAAAAAAGGACGATTGAGGCGAACCGGTCCGGTTCCATCGAGGCGGAACCGTCAACCAGTAAAGGGTCGAGCAGCCGCAAAATGCCGGCTGCCGTGATCGCGGGTTCCTCGTCGGGACCCCGGAGGCGCAATCTTACTTGGCCTCTTTGTTAAGGACGTCTACGACCTTCTGGGTCAGGTCATTGTCCTTTTTCCAGAACACCACCGCTCCGGCGGCTCGATCGAAGACCATGTCATAACCTTCTTGATTGGCGACGTCCTGGATGGTCTTTTTGATCTTGGTGATGATGGGTCCGGAGAACTCTTCGTTCTTCTGGAACAGGGCGCCATCCTTGCCGTAGATCTGCTGGACGAATTGCTCGTATTCGCTCTTCTTCTTCAGGAAGTCCGCTTCCATCTCCTTTTTCTTCTCTTCGCTGAGCATCAGGGATTGCTTTTCGAGCTTATCCTTGAGCTCCATCAGGGCCTTCTGCTTGTTGGCAGCATCCTGCTCCCATTTCTGGACCTGTTTGTCGTATTCCTTCTGGGCTTTTTTGGTGTCCGCATATTTGTCGAAAACCATCTTCGAGTCCACGTGCGCAATTTTGAGGTCGGCGGGATACGCGAATCCGGCCAATAACAGTCCAAGGGCCAATACCAACTTATTCATCATTTCTCCTTAAAATCCTTGCTCGATTACGAAGTTGACGGTGGGCGATCTGCCCGATTTGGGCAAGCGGCTCCCCTCGTAGGTTTCCAGGTCGTCAAGCGGCCAACCAAAGTCAAAGCCCATGCCGAAGGGCGCAACCAGGGGAATCACCAGTCGGAAGCCGAAGCCGAAGTCGCGCCGGAGGTCCGAAAAGTCGATTTCCTCCCAAGCGGCCGGGACCGCATCCTTGTCGATGGGGTTGTAGAGATTGCGGTTCTGGGGGTCGAACTTGGGTACGTTTCCGAACACGTTTCCAACATCGTAGAAGCCGAGCAGGTAGAAGGTGTTTTCCACCACGGGGTAGGTCAACTCGGTGATGAAGGAGAAGTAGCTCCGGCCGATGCGGGAGCTGCCGATGCTTCCGGGATTGTATCCGCGCATCTTGCCCTGGTAGCCCAGCACACCACCCATCTGAAATAGGTCGTAGCTCTGGATATTGCCGCCCAAAAGCATGCCGAACTCGGTGGAAACGCCGAGCACCAGTTTCTGGATGGTCGGGAACCACCAGCCGATCTTAGACTCGACCTGGTGATAATCGAAATCGCCGCCCAATTGGCCGCCCACCCGGCTATAGGTCAGCCGGTAGAGGGAGCCCTCGGAGGGGAAGAACGGGAGGTTCTTGTCATCGCGGGTCAAGGTCAGGTGCAAGGAGGATTCCAGGCCCGACGGGATGATCAGGGAATTCGGATTGATGGTGAGACCATTGTCGTTCTGGGTCAGATTGTAGCTGGAGCTGACCGTGAAATAATCGTCTGGCCAGGTGAGGCGGCGGCCCAGGTTGAGCCGGAGACCGTAGCGTTCATAATTGTTCTCGGTCTCGCGGAAGGCCTTCTGGAAGCTGTAAAAGATGCTACCGCCTACCAGGGTCGGGGTATCCAGGAACCAGGGCTCGGTGAAACCGATGGATGCGAGCCGCTTCTGCTCGCCGTACTCCAGGCTAAAATCGGCCCGTTGCCCGTTGCCGAGGAAGTTGGGGATCTGAAGGCCGACCGTCCCGACGAACTCGTCCCTCTGGCTGTAGGATAGGCCGGCCGACACGGTGCCCGTGCCTGCCTGCTTCTCGGAAACCTTTATCACCAGGTTGACGTCGCTGGCATCGCCGTCCTTCACCTGCTCGATGTTCGGCTCCACGTTGTCGAAGAAGGCCAATTGCATGATATCGCGCTGGGCGCGCATGATCAGGGACTGGCGGAAGATGTCTCCGGGGAAAAGTTTGATTTCCCGGCGGATGACCTTGTCCTTGGTTTTGGTGTTGCCTCGGATATCCACGAGGTGGATGTGGGCTATGCTGTTTTCACGGATGCTGAAAGTCACGTCCACCATCGTATCCCGGTAGGTGAAACGGTCCTGCATGTCCATGAAGAGGTAGCCCTCTTCCCGGTACACGGACTGGACCTGGAATTTCATGGCCTCGAATTTCTTCATGTTGAAGATTTCGCCGGAATCGAGTAGTACCTGGGCCTTGAGAGCGCCCTCCTCGACGATATTATTGTGGATGAAGGTCGCTTTGCCGAAGCGGTAACGCCTGCCCTCCCTCACGTTGACGCGGATGTCCATCCACTTCTTGTCGGGGGTGTAGTTGATCTTCTCGCCTTGGATCGAAGCATCCAGGTAGCCCAATTCGCGATAATGATCGACCAGGGTATCTAGACCCAGGCGGAACTCGTCCTCCTTGAAATCCCCGTCGCGCCACCAGCGATCTTCCTTGGTGGGAATCTTCTTGCGGAGTTGCTTATCTTTGACGTGCTTGTTGCCGGCGAAGGTGACGTACCGGACCCGGACCTTCTTGCCTTCCTCAATCTTAAAGGTGACGGTCTTTCGGCCGGTCTCGGGCTCCACGCCCTCTTCCACATCGACCTTAGCGAGCAGGTATCCCTTATCGCGGTACAGCTCGATGATTTTCTGGCGGTTCCGCTCTACGGCGCTGCGCGAATAGACCTGCCCGTCCAGAAGGTCCATGGCCTCCTTGAGATCGTCCTTTTTGACCTTGTCGTTGCCCTTGACCTCGGCGCGGGCGAGGGTAGGCAGTTCGGCCACCGTGAAGGTAAGGATGGCGCCTTCCACTGAATCCGGGTAATCAATGTCGACCTTGATGTCCGAGAAGAGAGCCAGCTTCTGGAGCGCGGTAATGGATCCTTGGACCTTCTGGCGGAGGACCGGAGGCAGGTATTCTCCGCCCTTCTCAACCTGGAGGGTGTGGAGAATGAGCGACTTGTCCACGGTCTTATTG
>JALYSE010000032.1 GCA_030854955.1 Fibrobacterota bacterium
TTGCTGCTCATCCAGACCCTGCAGCACCGCCGCAAGGACATGGATGTGGTGGCCCGGCTTCCCATTCCCGTGGGGCTGGCCTTGAAGGCCCTGCTCCTGTTTATGCTGGTGCGGTACGGAGTCCAGTCCGCCGGTTCCTTCATCTATTTCCAATTCTAGGGATCATGGAAACCAAGCCGGGAGAACCTTCGACAGCCAAGCGCTGGGCCTTCCAGGGCCTGATGATCCTGGCCTGCTTCCTGATTATCGGCGAAATCGCATTCCGGCTTCCCTACGTACCGGGTTTGTTACGATACGAATTCGACGCGCAACTGGGCTGGCGCCTGGTTCCGGACCAGAAGGGCTGCCTGTTCCTGGGCGGCATGTCCTATCTCTCCCCGCCCATCGGTATCAACCAGGACGGATACCGCAATTCCTCCCTGGACTGGAATGGGCCCATGGTGCTCTGCCTGGGAAGCTCGGAAGCCCTGGGAGCGGGAGTCAAGGACAATGAGGTGTGGACGGCGCAATTGACGACGCTCCTCAACCAGGATGAAGCGACTTCCGGCACGGTCTCCGTGAACGCCGGCGGCCCCGGCTTCGGTCCATACCACTCGCGCATCTTGCTGGAGCGTTTCCTGGATCGCAAGCGGCCTGAGGCCGTGGTGGTCCGCGTCTCCTTGGGCGACCGCAATTTCCTTCCGCCAAGCCCCCACACCATAGTGGACATGGAAAGAAGCGCGGAACGGAAACGCATCATACAGTCCCTTAGCCGCTTTCTACCTTTTCTCGTGAATAAGCTTGAGGCTCAGAAGATCGCCATCGCCGCCACCTTCCAGGGAGACACAAAGGACCCTTATGCCGGCAGCCAGGAAGGCGCCTTCACAGGCGAAGCGATGTGGGAAAGGTTCCGCGCACAATGGTCGTCCATGGCGCAACTCTGTGCCATGGACTCGGTGCCATTGACTTTCGTGATCGACGACCCCCTGGAAACCGAGGCCGGCGCCCGTCTGCGGGGATTGTTCGAGGAATCCTTCGCCACGCAACCCCTAGTAGGCATCCAACACTTCGGCGAGGCGTCCTTTGGCCTTGGCGGGGGCTCGGCAGACGAGCGCAGAAAGCATTACCGGGAGCGATTCACCCTGAAAAACGACCCCCATGCAAATCGGGAAAAGCACGATTTACTCGCCCGTTTCGT
Organism: Fibrobacterota bacterium; assembly: GCA_030854955.1. Lineage (GTDB taxonomy): Bacteria > Fibrobacterota > Fibrobacteria > UBA11236 > UBA11236 > Chersky-265. The sequence continues at coordinate 1,178 of JALYSE010000032.1, forward strand.
GTTAAGGTCTCTGGAACCGAGGCTGGTTGGGCGAATAAAAACCGAAGTAATCCCGCAAAAAAAGCCCCCTGCCGGATTAGATTGACTTTCGATTGAGATTGGATATGATTAAGTTCGGTATTTTTCCCCCGTAAGCCCTCACCGGGCGGTCCGTTGCGAAATGCCGCGGAGCCAATCCGGAGGCGGAGGTTTTATGTTCAAATCCAGACTGCTATATATAGCCGTTCTTTGGGCGCTGGGACAAGCCCTCGCTCTTCCTTCCTTCCCGGGCGCGCAAGGTTGGGGTGGCGAGACCAAAGGGGGGCGCGGCGGCAAGGTCTACGTGGTAACCACTCTCGCTTCCAGCGGTCCTGGTTCCTTCAGAGAGGCCTTCTTCGCTACCGGCCCCCGCACAATTGTATTTCGTGTTTCCGGTGTAATCGACATGCAGCCGACCGGCGGAGGCCAGATCGAATATCTCCAGGAGAAGAACTCCGATGTGACCATCGCGGGCCAGACGTCCCCCGGCGGCATCACCCTTGTCTCCAAGGGCAAAGGCAGCTCTATCGTTTTCTCCTACCATTCCAAATTCCATGATGGGATCTTCAGGTTCCTGCGCGTGCGTGGAAAGGAACACAATGAGGATTCCTGGACCATGAACGGAGCCAACGATTTCATATTCGATCACATGGACTTCTCCGGCGGCTCCGATGAGACCCTGGACATTACCGCCAGCCGGGACTACACGGTACAATGGTCCACTATCACCAATTCCTCCGCCGGCCAGACATACGGCTTTCTGATGGCGTATCTGCCCACCTGCCACATTTCCATCCACCACAACGTTCTCGCGCACCATGTGGAACGCTACCCGGCCATGCATTGGGAACTGGGTTCGCCGCCGGACAGCGGCAAAATCGACTTTCGCAACAATATCTGCTACAACGCCGAGAAGTATTACCTCTTTGTGCATGAGGATGCGCCGGTGGCATCTCTCAAGATGAACGTGGTGGGCAATTATTATAAGGCCGGTCCCCAGACTATCGACATCGCTTGGTTTCCCAAGATGGTTTACCTGAACACCAAGGTCACGGCATTTGCCACCGACAACATCATGTCCACGAAGGAAGGCGTCGAGAACCTCACCGCCGTGCCCTTACGCATCCCAAATCCGGTCACAAGCGCCCACACCATGCCGGCCGTAACCACCTTCTCCGCCAAGGACGCTTACGTCAAGGTGCTGGACAAGGCAGGAGCTTTTCCCCGGGACGTCATGATGACGCGCACTATCGAAGAAATCCGCAAAGGCACGGGTCAATACCGCAAGGACGACGACGCGCTGATCACAACCGGCCCCCAGCCCCTGACCGACACCGACATGGACGGCATGCCGGACAAATGGGAGACGGGAATGAGCCTGGACCCCGGTAAATCCGCGGACAATATCCTGGACCAGGACGGTGACGGCTACACCAACATCGAGGAATACATCAACGACGAGGCCCTGGCACTGATCGGGGAGCCGATCCTGAATCCCAAGGGAGTCGACGGACTACTCCGGCCTGCTGCGGTGAGGGTCGTCGGCGGCAAGGGTGCGAAAAGTCTACAGGCCCGGCAGGATCTCGCTGGCGGAGGCGGCATCCTAATCGGCCTGCCCGCAGCCGACCATTATGAAGGAACCATAGAGATCTCTGATCTGCAGGGGCGTATCCTGGCTTCCCTGCCGGCCGCAAGGTCGGTAGCGTGGAAGGCCGCCCCTTCCGTGAAAGGCCATACGCCCGGGATGGTTATGGTTCGCTGGAAGATCAAAGAGCGCGTCGCCGACTCCGCCTTGTTGGAAGTCCGCTAGCCGCGGCGGACCTATCCCGCCTTAAGAGGCAGGACTATCCCGCTATCGGCCTCATGCATTCGTACTTGGGGAACAACCGATCCAGTTCGGGCATGGCGCCCTTGGACAGGAACAGGCTGAGGGCCGTGCGGTAGGTCTTGGTGAAATCCGCTTTGTATTCGTCCCCGCCGTATCCGAAATCGTAGATCCCGAATCCGCTGGTGATGGCGTCCAGGATGGTGTGCATCACCATCAGCTTTCCCGCCCTTAGATCCTCGGAATCCTTGGTGCGGCCGGAAAAGAAGTATTCCCTGCGGTTGCCGATGTCCAGGCAGACGTGGGCCACCAGCCTGCGCCCATTGTGACGGGCGAAGAACAGGGTGAATATCCCCTGCCTGGCCGCCTCCATGCAGAGCTCGCGATGGAAGGCCAGGGTCGCCGTGTTCACCGCCACCGAATCGTTGCCCCAGCGCTGCATGTGCAGATCGAGGTATTCGTCCACGTGGGCCTGGGTGATGTTCCGGGATTCGATCTTCTCGAAATCGGCTCCCGCCTCCCCGTACTTCTTCAGGTAGCGCCGGAAATAGTAACGGCGGCTGGAGCTGAGGGATTCCAGGTAGGCTTCAGGCGTCTTGGGCAGGGGTAGGTATGGATATTGGATGGGTGCGCCTTCCAGGCAGCCTTCGATCTGGGCGACGGCATCGGCGGCTTCGGGACGCTGCCGGTGGGTTTCGCACAGGGCTCGGATCTCCTTCTCGAAGGCGATGCGGGTTCCGGCGAATCCGATCAGGGCGGGGCCCTGGGCGTCCAGGCGCGCGGCCAGATTTTCCAGGCCGGCCCGGGCCGCGTCGTCCGGGGGAAGGGATTCCCTGATGGCGGCGATGGCGGAGGCGATCTTATGCACGGTCCAGGGATAGGCGCCGCCGCGGAAACGGTTTTCCGTCACGCTTCCGCTCCATCCCAGGCGAATGCGGTCCTCGATAGCGGCCTGCAGGAAGGGAAGGTTGAGCGAGTCCTTCGGGATGTGCCCCAGGAAAAGGGTTCGGCCTTCCTTTTCCGCCAGGTCGGCGAGGAAGCCCGCCAAGGCCGCGATGGTGGTGCCGCGATCCCGGGGATCCACGAGCAGATCCTGATAGAACACGATGACCGAATCGGCGCAGAATGAAAGCAGTTTCAAGGGAGGGGTGTTTGCCTTCAGCATCACTTCCGAAGCCACCATGGCGGCCAGGCCGCAGGGGCCGTCCTCGCGTTCGGCCACCACGAAGAGGATTTCCTCCAGGCGCGTTTTGACGCCGAGGAAGTTCCGGCCGCGTTTGACGCCGAAGTCCGAACCGTCGCGGCCCTGGAAATGCTTCCACCAGAGCAGGGGAACTTCCGGACGGTTGAAAATAAAGGTCGAACCCGCCGATTGGACGAGGGGCTGCAGGCGGGGGAGGAAAGGAAGGATGGCTTCCTCGCCGCGCAAGAGATGGATCTGGATCACGGGCGGAAAATGTAGTTATTCCGGGCCCTCGATCGCCGAAGCGCGCCGCGAAGCGCGCATTGGATTTTGTGTTATTGGATTACGGCCCGGACGGCGTTTCCGGCCTGGTTGGAGCCGATCTCGATGGTGCGGCCGCCCATGTCCCAGGATTGTTCCGCCGGAGTGGGCAGATTCATCAAGGGAAGGCCGGGAATGCGCAGTTGCGCGCCGCGACGGCTCTTGACGGGCGGGGCCTTCTTGGGAACGGTCGAGACGGCCTTGGCACTCCACTTGAAGACGTAAGGGCTGACATTGGCTCCGTTGACGACCACGAAGGCGTTTATGCTGGGGGCGTATTCCCAGCGGCCGTTGGTGCCCGCCGTGATGGCCGTTCCCGGACCGCCGGCAAAGGTTACCGGAACCCAGATCTTCTTGTCCATATCCAGGGCGTAGGCGGTATTCCCGCCATGCCAAGCCACCATTCGATCCTCGGCCACGTCATACGACAAGCCCGGGCTGTTGGAGCCAATGACCGCAGAGCCGCCCACGCTGCCGAGGGGCTGCTGCTTGGCGTCGCCGCCGCCGATATCGTACACCCACTGCTGCCCGCCGCCGATCACGACGAACTTCTTGCGCTTGGGGTCGATGGCGGCCGTCATATGGTAATCGATGGCCTTGTTGGTGGCCACGACGGTGTAGCGGTTCGCCTTCATATCATAGGAATAGAAGCTCCCGTCGTCGTGGACGAAGACCTTGCCGGTATTGGGATCGTAGGCGCTGACGATGCCGGGCACGGCATTGGGATTGATTCCGGCCGGAGCCATGTTCTGCCATTTGGAGGTGGCGAAATCGAAAGTCCAGGTGGCCTTGCTCATAAAACCGCAGCTGGCGAGCGATCCCCCCACCACGAAGAGGCGATCCGCGTTGGCGATGTAGGAGATGCCGTCATACGTATGACGGGAATTGGGCTGGGACCCATCAGCGATGGCTTCCGGGCAGCCGCCGCTGATGGGGGGAGCCGGATCGGTGATGCGCTGGAATTTTCCCGTGGCCAGTTCCAGGGCGTACATTTCGTTTCCGAGATAGTCGCTATGACCGCCGCCCCATACCACCAGACGGTTCCGCTTGGTGTCGAGAGCGCCGCTGTTCCACGCGGTCACCACGGCATCGCATTTGGACGCGAATTCGTAATTGTATCCGCCGAAATTGTTGGCGGGACAGACCGACTCCAGCTTGCTCCCCGCCAAGTGAGCCCAACCTATAGACAAGTTCGGCAACTGGGCGCTCAATGGCGTGGCCACGGCAACGGGCAAAAGGATGCGGAGTACGAGCTTTTTGACTTTATAGTTCATTTTGGGCTACCTAGATAATCTATAATAGGTTTTGGGGTTGCGGTTATGGCGTTTTCTTTCGGACCTAAGGTTTTATTGTACCAGGGGCTTCCAATGGGTTCAAGGGAAGTGATTGTTCCGATTTTATGGAATTTGCGGAAACGAAGGGTTCTATGAACTCTTCATCGAATTTGAAGCGAAAATAAAGAGGAATATTACAGAAAGATCTCTAATGGGGGCCGATGGCTCAGAAAAGCCACCGGACTCATCGAGGGACCATACGCCCCGGAATTGGGAATGGCGAGGATATCCCCCTCTCCCATATTCGGAAGTTCGATGCCCATGCCGAAGGTATCCAGGGGTGTGCACAGTGGCCCCACCACGTTGACCTTTTCCGGAGTCGCATCGAGTCGATTGGCGGCCAGCAATTGCATTTGCCTGCGGATGGGACTCTGGCTGATATTGCCCGATGCCGCAAGGTGATGGTGCATGCCTCCGTCCAGGATTAGGAATACCGCGCCGCGGGAAACCTTACGGTAAAGGACGCGGCTCACGTAAAGGCCACACTCGCCCACCAGGTACCGGCCCAATTCGATCTTGAACCGGGTGTCGGGAAGCTTGGGCCCGTATTCGGCCAGGAGCTTGCGGATGCCCGCTCCCGCCCGATCCAAATCCAGGGGAAGGTCGCCCTTGAAGTAGGGAATCCCGAAGCCGCCGCCCAGGTTGAGGATGTCGATGGGGGTGCCGGTGCTCTCGCGCAAGGCCACGGTGTATTCCAGGATCTTGGAGAAGGCGTCGATGACCGAATCTGCGTTCAGGTTCTGTGTCCCGGAAAAAATATGGATGCCCTTGTACTTCACCCGCGTCGAGGCCTGCAAGGTCTTGATGGCTGCGGGAACCCGCTCACTGTCGATGCCGAATTGCTTGGAGCCGCCGCCCATCTTGAGGCCGGAGCGGGAGAATTCGAAATCCGGATTCACCCGGATCATCACCGCCGAGGTCTTGCCCGCGGCCGCGCATTCCTCTTCCAGGATCTCGAGTTCGCGCTCGCTTTCCAGGCTGACGGTGCCCACGCCGTGGTCCACCGCGTAGCGGAGCTCCCGGCGCGATTTTCCCGGGCCCGCGAAGCTCATCTTGGCGGCCGGGATTCCGGCGGCGAGGGCGGATTCCATTTCCCCCGCCGAAGCGAGATCGATGCCGTCATAAAGGTTGCCCAGATGCTTAAGCAGTTCCCGGTTGGGATTGGCCTTGACGGCGTAGGTGATCAGCAGTTCCGGCGGCAGGGCCTTGCGGAGCTCATCGTGGCGGCGGCGAAGCACGGCCAGATCGTAAACATAAAGGGGGGAGCCGAATTCGGCCACGATTTCGGAAATGGGCCGGCCGCCGGCGATCAACTCGCCGTTGCGGCGGGGGAAGGGGGATGCGGCGGGTTCGATGGAGGCGTTCATGGGATAAAGGGTAGCTTCATTTCGAAGGCAATGCCAACTTCTCGAAGACCTGCTTTTTGATAAGCGCCCGGTCAACCTTGCCGTTTGCGTTGCGGGGCAGGGATTCTCGGATTTCCACCTGCTGCGGGACCATGTAGGCCGGCATCGCCTTCTTGCAGGCGTCGATTACGGCCGTCGCGTCAAGGCCCGCGCGGCCCTCGGCGGGCACCACCACGACATAGACGGTCTGGCCGTAGACCTCGTGGGGCACGCCGAGCGCCATGGCGTCCCGCGCCAGGCCGGAGGTGTGCAGGAGCTCTTCCACCTCGGTGGGGCTGATGCGATTGCCCGAGACCTTGATCATCTCGTCCTTGCGACCGACGAAATAGAGGAGGCCTTCCGCGTCGATGCGCACCTGGTCGCCGGAGAAGACGGCCATCTCCGGAACGGGCACCTCGGGAGGCTGCAGGGGATTGCGCTTGTAGCGGATGGCGGTGAGATCGGGAGCGTTCCAATAGCCTTGCGCCACCAGCACGCCGCGGTGCACCAGCTCGCCGGTCCCGCCGGGAGGCACAGCCTTGCCGTGCTCGTCCACGATCAGGATCTCCTCGCCGGGAATGGCCTTGCCCATGGAGGTGGGATGGGTGTCCACCAGGGCGGGATCGAGGAAGGTGGAACGGAAGGCCTCCGTGAGGCCGTACATCAGGAAGATGGAGGTGCGCGGGATCAACTGCCGCAGGCGGCGGACGTTCACTTCTGGAATGGCCCCGCCGGAATTGGTGATATAGCGCAAGGAAGGTAGGGTCTCCTGGTTGAGGGACGGCACGTCCACCAGTAGGTTCCAGCCCGCGGCCACGTGGGCGATGCCCGTGACCGCATGCTTCTTGGCGGCCGAGACGATGTCGCGCGGAAAAAGGTATTCCATCAGCACGATCTGAGCGCGGTTGAGGAAGGCGGTGGTCAACTGGTTGAGGCCGTAGTCGAATCCAAAGGTGAGGATGGAAAGCAGCCGATCGTTTTCGGTGAGGGTGAGGAATTCGGAAACGATGCGCGCGCCGGAGACGATGTTGAGATGGCTGAGGACCACGCCCTTGGGCTTGCCGGTGGATCCGGAGGTGTAAAGGATGGCGGCGAGGTCCGGCTCCACCACCCTAGGCAGGGCCGCGGCCTTGGAGGCGTGCGCCATGGAAGCGGTCCAGTCCAGGACGTTCACTCCGGGCAGGGCCGCGCCCTTGGCTTCTTCCGGCTTGCCGATGGCGATCACGGTCTTGAGGGTGGGCATGTCCTTGAGGGCTTCGGCCAATAAGGAGAGGCGAGCATAGGTGGTGATCAGAAGCGCGGTGCCGCTGTCGGCTACGATATGGGCCACCTGAGGCCCCAGGTTCTGCCAGCGCACGGGCACGAAGACCCCGCCGGCCTCGGAGATGCCGAAGATGGCCACGACCTTCTCGATGCGCTTTTCCATGTAGAAGGCGACGCGATCGCCCCGGCGCACGCCGTTGGCCGCCAGGATGTCGGCCAGCTTTCCGCAATCCGATCGGATGCCGCCGTAGGTCCAGGAGTCGTCCTTGTGCAGCACCGCCGTCTTTTCCGGACAGGCGGCGGCTGCCGCCGCCAGGATGTCGTGCAATACCCGTACTACCATGGCTTAATCTCCTTACCGCCGAGGATGGCATCCCAGGCTTCAAATGTCAAATCGCAGACCTTGCCCTTCCACTCAGCGGCGGTGAAGGTATGATCGGCCCCGGCCACGAACCGCACCCCCGTCTGCCCGGGCCGCCGCTTGGCCAAGGTGCCTCGGTCCTTGTAGAGGCCGAGAAACTCCTTGGCGGTGAAATCGTCTTCGCTGAGGATGAGGAAAAGCGGGCCGCGATAGCGTTCCAGACCTTCCATCACCTTTTCGGGAAGCCCGGGGGGATCCTCGCCGGGGCCCACCAGGCCTACGGGCGCGCTCCCGGAATTCGAAGCGGCGCCCCCCCTTGCTTCCGGCGAGGCGGTTCCCGATGGGTTGCCCGCGATAGGAGTCGCTGTCGCACTTGCGGCCTTCGCATCCGGTTTCCCCAAAGCCGCGCTCTTCGCCAATGAAGCCAGGGAGGACGCGGCTTTGAAGGGATTGAACTTGAAGGAGATCAGCTTCATCCAGAAGGCCGGGTCCATTGCGCGCTTCAGGTAATAATACTTCAGGAAGACCTTGGCCCGGCCTTGCTGGGAATGGACATAGGGATTGCAGAGGATCAAGCCGGCCAGGGGTCGGGATACCGAGGCGGCGTTGATAGCGCAAGCCGAGGAGCCGTCGCACAAGGACCAGAGCACAACCTTGGACAGCTTCGGCAAGCGGCCGTGCAGCCATTGCAAGGCCCCGTCCAAGGACGGGCCCGCGTGTGCGAAGCCCATGAAGGTGCCATCGCTGTCCCCTATCCCGGCATAGTCGAAGCGAAGCACGGGCATCCCCCGGCGCGAGAGTTCCCGGGCGATGAGGGTATAGGATCGGTGGCTTCCCACCCGCGTCTGCGGCCCGCCGACCACCATCACCAAGGCAGCCGTAGTGGATTCGGCGCTCCCCATGCCTTCGGGCAGATTCAGGATGCCGAAAAGATTCTGACCGGATGCATGAAATCGGACCGGTTCCTCCATTGGGTATCCTATGCGACCGAGCCGATCCAATCGGCGGTACCGGCCTCCAGGATGGGAGATTCCCAGCGCCAATAGCGATCCCAGAAGGGCGCCTCCTTGGCGTGGAAGAGAGGAACTGGAGCGTTGGGGGCCTTCAGCCCTTGCGCCGTCCGCGCAATGGCGTCGGGAACGGTTTCGGATTCGGTGACGGCGGCCAGGAAGACCGGATGGGCGAATTCCATCTTCGCGAACGGACCAGTCCGCGAAGCAAGGCTCTGGTATAGGGTTTTGCGGATGGAATAGCCGATGACCTCCACGGTCCCGCCCGTTTCCATCTTCTCCACCAAACCCTTCACGGAGAAGCCTTCGCCGGATCCGGCGGCCATCTCCGAGCTCAGCTTCTGGCGGAGGAATTGCGTGATGGAGGTCTTGAGATCCGACACCGGTTGCCAGTAAACCCCGAAAGCGATATCGTCGCGGGCCGCGCCGTAATGCGCCGCCAGGTTCGCCCCAGAGCGCAAGCCCCAGAGTCCCACGCGCTTCACTCCGGTGAGCCGGCGCAGGGTGTCCACGGCGGCGCCGATCTCGGCTATCCACGCATCGGCCGAGGCCTCCTCGAGGACGCCCTCGCTGTCGCCGCAGCCGCTGAAGTCGAAACGGAGAACGGGGATTCCCTTGGCCGCGATGCTGCGGGCCGCGCGGACCACGCAGCCTTGGCTCTGGTTCCGCTCTTCAGCGAAGGGATGGCAATAGACCACGCCGCAATCGCGCGCCAGTCCGAAAGGGCGATGGAGAAAGCCGAGGAGCCGGACTCCGGCCCCCCCGTCGAAAAAGAACATCTCCTCCTCCGCCCCCGCCATGCGTGCGCCTAGACCTTGCGGGCGACCAGGGCCGCCAGGGACTCGACGGTTTCGAAGGCTTCGGCGGAAAGATCCTCGTCCTCGAACGCAAACCCGAAATTCTCCTCCAGGGCCACGATGAGACTGTTGACCGCCATGGAGTCCAGCAGGTTGCCGATCAGCTTGATGCCGTCGGGGATGGGCATGTCCCGGTATTCGCCGCCCACGCTTTGCGAAACCAGTTTCCTAACGCGCTCTGTGATATCATCCGACATGATGGGTTATCCCGCCTTTCCCTCTTTGTGTGCCGTTCCCGGGGTCTTGTCCACATGCTCGCGCATCCAGAGCTCCAGGAAAAAAATGTAATATAGGAAGGACCCGAAATAGCTGGTCTTATCCGTCCGGGCCTTTTTGTAGAGGCCTTCCACGAAGCCTTCCCTGAAAATGTTCCGCGCCTTGAGGCGTCCGTCGAAGAGTGCATCGTTGAGCATATCGTTCAGGCGTCCGGGGCGGATCATCCAACGCGCAACCGGCAGGCCGAAGCCATGCTTCTTCTTGTTGATGATTTCCTGGGGGAGGATGTCCTTGAACGCCTCTTTGTACAGATAGCGCAGGACGCCGTCCTTGACCTTGAGGCCCGGCGGGATAAGCCCGGTGAATTCCACCAGGTCGCTATCCAGGAAAGGATAGCGCACCTGCACGCCCGCCAGCTCCGTCATGGTGTTGACCTTGCGCAGGTCATTGTCCATCAGGGTGTTTTTCAGGTCGTGATACATGTAGCGATCCAGCTCATCGGGTGCGTCCGCTTTCAGCAGGATGCGGCGCGCGATCTCCTGGGGATTGAGGAAGCTCCCGTTCCCTGCCAGGAAGGATTTGGAGAACACGTTCTCGTGCTTACCGAAATAATACGAGAGGTCGTAGGCGTGAATGCGCTCGTGCAGGGGCGCGTTCTTGCGCGAAAGGTAATTGGCCGCCTTGCGTACCGGTCCCACACGGGCGAAGCCCGGCGTCATGGCCACCACTGCGGACATGGCCGTCTCCACCAGGGGCGGGAAGCGCCCGAAGTCCGTGTAATTGTCGCGGTAACGGGAGTTGCCGCCGAAGATCTCGTCTCCGCCGTCGCCGCCCAGGATCACCCGCACTCCCGTCTCCTTGGCGCGCAGGGCGCAGAAGTAGGTGGGGATGACCGAGGAGTTCGCGAAGGGTTCGTCGAAGGCGCGCACGATCATGGGCAGGGCGTTCACGATGTCGTCCTGGGTGACGTAATATTCGTTGGCCACCGTATTGAAGCGGGTGCTTGCGATGCGCGAAAACTCCATCTCGTCGTACCCGGGCTCGTCAAACCCGATGGTGAAGGTCTTAGCCTTACCGGGATGGAGTTCGCTAACCAGGCCCGCCACCAGGCTGGAGTCGGTGCCGCCGCTCAGGAACGATCCAAGCTCTTCCGTGGAGTCGATGCCGTAAGCAGCCTGGCGCGCGACGGCCTTGCGCATGTGTTCCCGTATGCCCGCGATCAGTTCCTTCTCATCGGTAAGCTTTTGGGCGGGATACTTCATATCCCATACCTTGACGGTTTCGGTGCTGTCGCCGGAAATGCGCAGCAGGTGGCCGCCTTCCAGCTTCTTGGCGGACTTGTAGATGGTGAAGGGCGACGGGATCATCTCCATGAACAGGTAACTGAAGACCGCCTGGGGATCGATGGCGGGCTTGAACCCAGGAAGCTTGGCCAGGGCGGCGATATAGGTGGCCACGGCGATGCGCGTTTCGTCCTCGTACACGATCAACGGGCGCACGCCCATGCGGTCGACGAAGGCGAGGCCCTTGGCCTTGGCCTTGTCCCAAATGAAGGCCCCGTAGGTTCCCCTCACCTTTTCCCACCAGGATTCGCCATGGGCCTTGTAGAGCGCGGCGATGAGAGCGGCTTCGCCGGCCGCTTTGGACACGCCCGCGGGGCCCGCCAAGTCGGATGCATTGTAGATCTCCGCGTCGCAGACCACCAGCACCGAATCGTCTTCATGGAGGCCGAGGGAGGAATCGGGCTTGAGGGGATCGAAGGATCCCGCGGCCACGTTGGCGAAGGCCCGGGCGACGGGGACGGAACGGGCGGTGACTCCCCCGGCGCTGCGGGCGGCGAACGCCTCCCGCAACAGGGATTCCGTCAGTCCGGCCTGGCCGGGCTGATCGCCCTTCTTGTTCACAATCGCGCAAATCGATCCCATGCTTGCTCGCCTCTCCGTTCAGATCTTTCTGGTGTCGCCGTCCAGGAAGGCCTGGGACCACAATTCGAAATTGATCAGGCTCCAAATCCACATGCTGTAGTCGCGCGTCCCCTTGTCATGCTCTTTGAGCATTGCGTCCACCCGCTCGGGGCGGAAATAGCCGCGCCCGTTGAAGCGGGAACTCGTGAGGATTTCCCGCGCATAGCTCCGCAATTCCCCCTGGAACCATTTCTCCCTGGGGATGGCGAAGCCCTGCTTCTTCTTGGTCAGCACTTCCGGCGGCAAGAATCGCGCGGCCAGCTTGCGGAGGATGTACTTCCCCTTGCCGTCCTTCATTTGCATTTCCGGCGGGATGGTGGCCGCGAATTCCGCCACGTTATAGTCGAGCAGGGGGGCGCGCGTTTCCAGGGAATTGGCCATGGACATGCGATCGACCTTGGTCATGATGTCTTCCGGCAGGTAGACCTTTGTGTCCAGGTATTGCAACCGACTTAATCCATTGGCCGGGGCCTCGCTGCCGCCCGCGGGCGCGCCGGTCCAGTAAGCGTAACCGGAGGCGGGATCGCGGGAGGCGAGCTTATTACCCCACTCGCGGGAATAGAGCGCTTGTTTGATGGGGGGAAACAGCTCGGCTACGTCACCGCGGTCATGGGCTTCCAGGGAGCCCAGGCGGCGCAGTAGGTTGCGTCCGGGAGCGTTCCAGGGAAGCAGGCTGCCCACCCCGCCCAGGGCGCTCCGCAGCGGACTGGGAATGGATTTGAAGCGCTCGTAGCGATCGCGGTTCTGGTAGCTACGATAGCCGGCGAAGAGCTCATCGCCGCCGTCTCCGGACAAGATCACGGTTACTTCCTTGCGGGCCGCCTGGCAGACGTAATAGGTGGGCACGGCCGAGGAATCCGCGAAAGGCTCGTCGAAATGCCAAACCAGAGTTGGCAGGATGGAAAGGGCGTCCGGGCGCACGATATGCTCCCGATGCAAGGTGCCGAAAGCCTTGGAGACCAGGCGCGCGTCCGCCAGCTCGGAGAATTCCTTCTCTTCAAAACCGATGGTAAAGGTGCGGACCGGCTCGCCGGAAACCCGGGCCATGAGGCCGACCACCACGGATGAGTCGAGTCCGCCGCTCAGGAAGGCGCCCAGGGGGACGTCGCTGATGAGGCGGCGCTTGACCGCAGCACTCAGCAAGATCTCCAGCTTGTCCACGTAATCGTCCTCGGTCTTGCACCCGCTGTCGCGCCCGTAGATCACGTCCCAGTATTGCGTCACCTTGAGTTCGCCGTTTTGCCAGGTGAAATAATGCCCGGGCCGTAGCTTCTGGATGTCCAGGAAGATGGTGCGGGGTGAGGGGATGTATCCGAAGGAGAAATAGTCGTCGATGGCTTCGGGATCCGGGCGGCGCGGGATTTCCGGCTCGGCCAGGATGGATTTCATTTCCGACGCGAAAAGGAGCCGGCCCTTGGCCGCGTGATAGTAGAGGGGTTTTTTGCCCAGGCGATCGCGCGCGGCCAAGAGCAGCTTGCGCGGCTCGTCCCACAGGGCGAAGGCGAACATGCCGTTCAGCCTTTGCAACAGGTCCGTGCCCCAGGCATGGTAGCCGTGCAGGAGGACCTCGGTGTCCGAGTTCGTCTGGAAGGCGTAGCCCTTATTGCGCAGCTCCTGTTTCAGCTCGGGGAAATTGTAGATCTCGCCGTTGAAGACCACGGACAGGGATCCGTCCGGCGTGGCCATGGGCTGGGCGCCGCCAGCCAGGTCGATGATGCTCAGGCGGCGATGGCCAAGGCCTGCTTGGCCGCGGAACAGCACTCCCGATCCGTCCGGACCGCGGTGCGAGAGCAGGCCGCACATGGATTCGAGCACGCTCCGCTTGGCTTCCGCCGAGCCCGATTGCAGTAGGTATCCTGCGATGCCGCACATGGCCTAGCTCGCCCTTTCCATGAGGGCGGATCCAACCTGGTTGAATCCGATTTTGCGCGGGAAACGTTTCATGTCAACCCGTCGAAGGAAACCGGTTTCATTAGAGACTCCAAGGCCCAGGGCTAGACGCGCCAAAATCTACTAAAAAACGAAACTTTACCCTTTTTCCCCATGCATAGGCAACCATGGACCTGGACGGGTTACGCCTTGCGATACCAGCGCGACTTAAACCATCCATCACGGCTGGCGCCCTGTCAAATTGGTCGCAAGGCCGGAAAGGTTATATTATACTCCATTTTTCACCAACGGAGCGGGCTGGCCGCAGCGCCCCCTGAACGATGTCCAGTAATTATCACGGTAAAATGGCCCGCGGGGCCATGTGGATGATTTTGTTCAAGTGGGTGGAGCGCGGTCTCGGCCTGGTGAGCACGGTATTCCTGGTGAGACTGCTTTCCCCCGGTGATTTCGGCATGATCTCCATGGCCCTTTCCTTCATTTTCATGGCGGAAATGCTTGCCAGCTTCAGCTTCGACGTCGCCCTGATCCAGAACCAGTCCGCCTCCGTGGACCATTACCATTCGGCCTGGACCGCGAACGTCATGCTGGGAGGCGTCATCACCCTGGTGATGCTGGCCCTGGCCCTGCCCATCACCCATTTCTACAAACAGCCCGCGTTGCTCCCCGTGATCTGCGCCCTCTCCCTGGGCCCCTTGTTCGGCGGCCTGGAGAACATCGGCGTCGTGGCCTTCCGCAAGGACCTGGACTTCCGTAAGGAGTTCATCTTCCAGGTCAGCCGCAAGGTACTGGCCTTCTGCACAACCATCCCCTTGGCCTTCCTCCTGAACTCCTATTGGGCCCTGGTGGCCGGAATCCTGGTTTCCAAGGGCGGCGGCACCGCGATGAGTTATTGGGTACATCCTTTCCGTCCCAGATTTTCCCTCTCGGAGATGGGATCCCTGCTGCGTTTCTCCAAATGGCTGCTCCTCAACAACCTGGTCATCTTCTTCAAGGAACGCTCCACGGATTTCGTGATCGGTCGCTTCTACGGACCCGCTCCCCTGGGTGTTTACAACGTCAGCAACGAATTCGCCAGCCTGCCGTGCAACGAGATGGGCGCACCCATCAACCGCGCCCTGTTCCCTGGCCTGGCCAAGATGGCCGGGCAGAAGGACGCGATGCGTACCGCCTTTGCCAACGCATCCGGCCTGGTGGCTATCCTGGCGGTTCCCGCTGGGTTCGGCATTTTCGCCGTGGCTCCCTTCATGGTTCCCGTGGTGCTGGGCAAGCAGTGGCTCGCCGGCGTACCGGTGATGGAAATCCTCAGCATCAACAGTTCCCTGCTGGTTTTCCATGGAACCATCACCACCGCCCTCATCGCGGCGGGCAAGCCCAGCGCCGCCACCCGCACCAACCTCCTTTCCGTGGTGATCATGGTGGCCGGCCTCTTCACCCTCACCGGAAGGTTCGGCTCCGTAGGCGCGGCCTATTCCGTCCTGATCGCCTGCGTGGCCTCTACGCCCATCTACCTGTTGCAGCTCCGCAAATACGTGGATGTGCCCCTGTCGAATTTCCTGCGGGTGGTTATGCGTCCCCTGATCGCGTCCATCGGCATCATCGCTGCCGTGCGTTTAGCCCTGCCCGCCTATAACACAGCCATGACTTCGCTCACCGCGGGCCTGTGGCTGGCCGCGGGCGTCGCCCTGGGAACGGTCGTCTATGGCGCTTTGATGCTGGCGCTCTGGTATCTCATGGGGCGTCCCGACGGGGCCGAGCAGCAGGTGCTGGATCGGATAAGGACCCGGGTCCCCGCATGGGTCCCGTTGCCCGCCAAGCAGATCGACTGAAGCCGAAGTTTTCGAGGAGTCGAACACGACCGATCCGCCATCACATTAATCACAATGTTTTCTAGGGCTATGCGTTGCCCGCAAAAAGGTCAAAAAAACTCAAAAAAACAAGAATAAGCCAAAATGCTAGCCCGGTGACCAGACATTTATAAATAAGTATATTGATAGGGTGTGTCTAGTGGAGTAGGATCTAAATGGGGAAAGTAGACTGCTTTTTCCTGCCCGGATTCGATTGCTTTTTTCATTCGGAGGACCATAAACCATTTCACTTTCACGTTATTAAAACGGGCAAATGGGAAATAGACGTCCACTTTATGGCTACTAGCGAAGCATCAGACCTAAGATATAAGCTCAGGCGTCAGTGGGAGAAACAAGGTCCAACTGCGAGCGAATTAAGAGCGATTGCTGAATTGGTCATCTTGCATAAAAGAGAATTACTGCAAGAGTGGGATAGGAAAGTTAAAAAGGATTAAACATGGTTACTGAAAATGAAGTAAACCAAACCACCACGGCTCTTCAATCGAGTGTCGCGCCGCCGAAAAAAAACTTAAGTCTTAGGGTTGATTCACACGGTTACGTGGCGCTCACGTTTGACCCGGTTAGGTTTAGCAGAGCACTCATAGACCGGCTTAACAAGAAAAAGGATAACATAAGTCTGCTTTTGGTCGAATATAAATCTGATCAGGCAAGCATTTTTTTCAACGAATTTGTTCACCGGTTATCGGAGCAGTTGTTTAAAAGAACCATTTCCTATAATACTCCGGAGGTTTACAGTAGAGTTATGGGTGCTATTTCCGCTGGGGCTGTTCATGACTTAATAGCGCATGCCTACATTTATGATAATAAGCTTATTGTTATTGATTGCGCCGCAAGACGGCTGGAGATAGAGCAAAAACATCTTAAATCTGTTTCGGTAAGCGGGCTTATTTCGAACGAATTCAATACTCAGCCGGATGGCAGTTACTTATACTGGCCCAAGTATGACTACCATATTAATTTGAACGGACTGCGAAGCAAAGTCGATGATAAATTTAGGAAATCTCTTTCCGTAAAACATTTGGTTGAGAATCAAAAGCTTGGGCGGGCAATAAAAAGACTGCGGGAGGAAGCTAACCTAAAACAATCGGACATTCATGAATTTTCAGAGCGACAGATCAGTAGAATTGAGACGGGGGTATCATTACCCAACTATTCGACTTTTGAGATACTTAGTAGGCATCAAAAAATGAGCATTGATGAGTACCTAAAAAAGGTTTCAAGTTATCTTGGCTGATTAAGCCGCGGGCTTGCGGAGCGACACATGGATCCAGTTTGCCCTTGGCGTCGAAAACCGGTTCAACAGCAACCGCAGGCGATGCGCGGTAAAGGTCGCCACCTTCTGCGCGAAATTGCGATGCTGCGGTTCTTTCAGCTTGGCGCCACAATGAACGCAACCTTCTTCCTGGCCGTAGGTGCCATAGGGGTTGCCGGCGAAATCCATCAGCAGGGTGGAAACGGCATTGGTCCTTTCCCGCGTCTTTCCCACGTAATGGAACCGCTCCACGGAAAGGCCGGGAAAAAGCGAAGCCAATTTCTTTTCATCGAACGCATTCACGTGTCCATAGGGCGGATTCTTGCCGCCGCAGGCCAGGCAATCGCTGCGGCCCAGGCGGATGTCCTGGCGAAAGGGAACGCCGATGACCACCCGGTCACGGGCGACGCGGGAGATTTCCGCGCAGGCCTTGGGCAGCAGGGCGGGGGGAATGTGTTCCAGGACTTCCGCGCACAGCACCATGTCGAAAGCCCCATCGTTGAATTCCATCGCCGTCATGTCCCCGTGGACGCATGTGACGCGCGGATGATCGATGCGGGGGGGGTCCAGATCCAAAGCGGTCACGGAAGCATACCTCTCCGCCAAAAGCAGGGAAAGGAATCCGTCCCGCGCGCCGATGTCGAGGACGCGATTGCCGTTCATGGGAACCAGCTGGAACAGGCTCCCGACGCGCTCCTTTTCCCGCTCCGAATTCCGGTAGCCAACGATGTCTTTTTTGCCTTCCGAATCGAGGATGGAAATAGATTCAACGGTGGGGGCGCCTGCTGCATTCATGTCTGGTTTTTTTTCCATGATTCGCGGCAAATTCCTCCAAAACGGCGGAAATCCGGCCTCGCTCGTAGAGGTCGGAAAGTAACCTTGAAGTACAATTTCTACGGGCCGGATCAAAGGGTTTCATGGCGGATTTTAGCCTGAAATCATTCCGAAACCGCCTACTTTTCCGGAACCAGGGAATGGGAAAATGAAATCGGTGACGATATTTGAAGCGCCCGGTGGGGTGGATTCGTTACGGATCTTAAAGGTTACCCTGCAGCGAGAGGCCCGATCATGTTCCAATACCAATCCATCCTGATCCTTTCCGCCGCCCTGGCATCCTTCTACGACTCTTCCTTCGCCCGCATCCTGGATGTCGGCCCTGGTAAGACCTACGCCAAGCCCAGCGCCGCTGCGGCGGTCGTAAAGGATGGCGATACCATAACCATCACCCCGGGGGTCTACTCGGGCGACGTGGCCATCTGGCCGGCGGACAACCTCCTGTTGATGGGCACGGCCAAATACGCGCATATCAAGGCCAACGGCGCTCACGCCGCCGGTAAGGGCTCCTGGGTGATCCAGGGAAACAATTGCCGGGTCCGGAGCATCGAGTTCTCCGAGGCCCGGGTGCCGGATCAAAACGGCGCGGGCATCCGCCTGGAAGGAAACGGCATCACCATCTCCGACTGCTATTTCCATCACAACGAAAACGGGATCCTGACCGGCGGAGGCAGCGGGGAAATCATCATCGAATATTCCGAGTTCGCGGAAAACGGATTCGGAGACGGCCAATCCCACAACATGTACATCGGGAACGTCGCCTCCTTCATACTGCAATTCTGCTACACCCATCACGCAAAAATCGGGCATAACATCAAGACCCGGGCCCTAGAGAATCGCATCCTGTACAACAACTCCAGCGGCGGCACCACCGGCACCAGCAGCTACGAGCTGGACATGCCCAACGGCGGATTCGCCTATGTCATCGGCAATGTGTTCCAGCAAGGCGACGCGACGGATAACCCCACCTTGCTGGCTTATGGGGCGGAAGGCCTCAAAAACCCGGGCAAGGAACTCTATGTGATCAACAATACCTTCGTGAACGATCGGACCAACGGCGCGACCTTCATCGACATTGCTGGCGGAACCACCGCCAAGGTGCGCAACAATCTTATTGTAGGAGCGGGCAGGCTGCTCTCGGGGACGGCGGACACCTCCGGAAACGTGTCTACCACCGCTCCCGCTTTCGTAAACAAGGCGACGGGAGACTATCGCCTGACCGCGGGCTCGCCGGCCATTGACAAAGGCAAGGACCCTGGATCCGCCGGGACCGTCAACCTCGCCCCGACCATGCAATACCTCCATCCCGCCAACGCGGAAAAGCGGCCCGTCAAAGGGGCCCTGGATGCGGGAGCTTTCGAGTTCGGGGGTTCGGCTTCAGTGCTGCGTCCGCGTCGAGGCATGAATGCGCCGGCAAGGCCGCGCAAGGGCGGGGCCTGGATGTTCCGTTTCGGTTTCGGAGCGGGATTGACGGGATTCTGGAATGCCGCAGGCCTTTGGGAAGATCCGGGCTAGGGCTGGAAGCGGCGACAAGGGGAGCGGGGTTCAGGCTCCGCCCTCCGCGCCTGGATCGCTTCAGGCTTTCAGGTAGGCTTCTAAGACCGCCACGATACGTTCCCCGGCCTTGCCGTCCCAGCCTTCCGGTATCCCACCCTTTTTCCATTTACCCGCAAGGATGCGATCGGCCGCGTCCATGATCTTGGCGGGATCGTTCCCCACCACTTCGCTGGTCCCCACGTCCACCGTCACGGGCCGCTCGGTGTTGTTCCGCATGGTGATGCAGGGGATGCCGAGCACCGTGGTCTCCTCCTGCAACCCGCCGGAATCGGTGAGGGCGAAGCGGGAATTGCGGTTCAGCTCCAGCATCTGGTGGTAATCCAGGGGTTCACAGAACTTCAGGCCGGGCATTTCTTTGAGCAGGGGATCGAACTTGAATTCCTTGATCATCTTGACCGCGCGGGGATGGGCGGGAAAGACGATGGGCAGATGCTTCTGGATGTACTGGAAGGCGCCTAGGAGTCCGTGGAGCACGTCCTTGTCGTCCACGTTGGAAGGCCGGTGCATGGTGAGGAAAGCGTAGTGTCCCGGCTTCACGCCCATGGTGTCGAGGATGGGATTGCCCTTGGCCAGCTCCACATTGGCGAGCAGGGTATCGATCATCACGTTGCCGGCGAAATGCACCCGCGAGGCGTCCACGCCCATCTTGGCCAGGTTTGCGTTGGCGTCCGGATCGGTGGTGAAGAACAAATCGCAAAGGGAGTCGGTCACTACGCGATTGACCTCTTCCGGCATCTTCATATCCCAGGAGCGGAGACCCGCTTCCACGTGGGCCACGGGGATCCACAGCTTCTTGGCGGAAATGGTGCAGGCCATGGTCGAGTTCACGTCCCCGACCACAAGTACCAGGTCCGGCCGTTCGCGCTGGCAGACCTTCTCGAACTCCACCATCACCTTACCGGTCTGTTCCGCGTGGGATCCGGAGCCTACGCCCAGATCCACGTCGGGCTTGGGGATATGAAGGAGATCGAAGAAGGACTTGGACATCTTCTCATCGTAATGCTGGCCGGTGTGGACGAGGTACGGCTTGAGGCCGGACTTGGACATGGCCTTGATGATGGGCGAGACCTTCATGAAGTTCGGCCGGGCCCCGCAAACGAGAATGATCTTCTTCATGGATTTCCTGGGGTTCTTGAAGTTACACGGGTGCGCGGCCCGTGGGGGGGGTCAGTTGGAGCTTTTCTGATCCTTCAGCAACTCATAGGTGATGTAAAGGGTAATGAGGGTGCTGGCTATCCCCGCGATCTGGGCGGTGATGCTCAGGCTTTCCCGGAACCAGTACCAGGCGCCGGTATTGTCCCGCGGAACGGGAACCATGATGATGTCCCCGGATTGGAATCCCGCCTGCACCAGGGTCCTGCCCTGGGAGTATTCGTCCAGAAAGGCTATGTCGGTTTCCGTGCTGCCGCGGAGCACCTTGATGTCGCACAGGGTGCGCTCGCCGCCGATGCCTCCGGCCATGCGAGCCGCCTCCCAGACCGTGGTGTTGGGCGGCACGTAATATTGCCCCTGTTTCGCCCAATAGCCGAGCATGGTTAGACGGAAGGCGGGGGAAACCTTCACATGGGTATCCTTCAAGTAATTGGCCAGTTTCTCGCCGAGGAAGGTTTCCACCTCTTCCTGGGTCCGGCCATGAACCAGCACCCGGCCTACGATGGGAAAGTCGACGTATCCGGCGGTATCGATGGGATACCCACCGCGGATGAGGCCGGCGGAGTCGAGTGGGATCTCCACCGTGAGGGCCTGACCGGCCGTGAAGCGCTCGCCTCGGGGCGCGGTAACCAGGGAGGCCGCCTGGGCGGAAGGGAATGTCAGCATGGCGAGAAGGATGGGCATAGCCCAGGGGGTTACCCGGAATTCAAGCAGCTTGGAAAAGGAGGATGTCATTCCTGCAAAAGCTAAATATAAGCGTGACCCTCTCCAATCCTCATCCCTTTCCGAATCTCTCAGAGATTACTCAATTTGAGTCGCTTCAAATTGACCGAGGAACCTTGCCCACACTTATCTGGACTCCCGAAAATCCCATGTCCCCCGCCGATGCCGGAGCTTGGGACGAGTACGTAAAGAACCACGCCGGGGGCACGGTTTTCCATTCCTCCACCTGGCTGGAGATTCTCCGGAAAAGTTACCGACGCCCGTATCATCATATCGCGGTAAAGGTGGACGGGAAGATCCAAGGGCTGGTCAGCCTGTCACGGGTGCGCGGACTGAGCGGCCGAAAAAGCCTGTATTCCCTGCCTTTCACCGCGTATGGCGGCATTCTGAGCGAAAATGCGGAGGCTTCCCGGGCCCTGGCGGATGCCTGCATAGATCTCGCGCGCAAGGACGGTGCGGGCATGGTGCATCTTCGTAACACCGTCCCTTCTGGCCTTAACCTGCCGGAAACGGATCTGAACGTCCAATTTGTGAAGGCCCTGCCGCAGACCGAGGAAGCCTGCCTCGAATCCATCCCCAGGAAGTCCCGCGCCACCGTGCGAAAGTCCATGTCCAATTACGGCCTCACCTACGAGGTGAACCGGGATTGGAAGCTGCTCTGGCATCTGCACGCCGTCAACCTTAAGAAACTGGGAACGCCGGCCTTTCCCAAGGAATTCTTCGGAACCATCATGGATGACATGGGCGACGCCGCGGACATCCTCTACGTCATGCACAAGGGCAAGGCCGTGTGTGGCGTCATGAACTTCTATTTCAAGAACGTCTGCAATCCGTACTTTTCCGGATCGCTCCAGGAGTCCAACCAATCCGGCGCCAACAACTACATGTACTATGCGCTGATGTGCCACGGTCTCAAGCGCGGCTGCACGGAATTCGATTTCGGCAAAAGCCGGCGCGGCAGCGGTTCCTTCGACTTTAAGAAGAACATGGGTTTCGAGCCGCGCACCCTCCCGTTCCAATACCTGTTCAATACGCGCAAAGATCTGCCCAGCTTCAATCCTTCCAATCCCAAACTCGCCCTCTTCCTTAAGATCTGGGCGAGCCAGCCCTTGTGGATGTCGAAGCTGGCCGGCCCGTTCTTGAACCGCTTCCTGCCCTGATGCGCCTTCTCTATATCGTCCACCGCATCCCCTATCCTCCCAACAAGGGAGACAAGATTCGTTCCTACAACGAGATGCTTTTCCTTTCGAGGCATTTCGAGGTGGACCTGGTCTGCTTTATGGGCAGCCATTCTGATCAGAAGCACATCCGCAAGCTGCAGGGGTTCTGCCGCAGCGTATCCGGCTTCACCCGCGGCATGGGGATGCAGGCCCTGCGGTTGCTGGGAGGATTCCTCACTGGCCGCCCCCTGAGCGTGGCCCTCTATGATCATCCCGGCATGCACCGCAAGGTAAAGCGCCTGATCCAGGAGCACGATTACGAGCGCATCGTCATCTTCTCGGGGCAGATGGCGCAATACGTTCCCGCCGCCCTGCTGCCGCGCACGATCATCGATTTCTGTGACGTGGACTCGCATAAATGGGACAACTACGCGGATCGGCTGCCGTTCTACCTGGGATGGTTCTACCGCCTGGAAGCCCGACGGTTGCTGGCCTTCGAGGCGGAAGCCAGCAAGACCGCCCTGACCTCGATCTTCATCACCCCCTCCGAGCTGAAGCTATTCCGCGATCTGGGAGGGGGAGGGCGCCTAATCTGCATGGGCAACGGCGTGGACACGGAATTCTTCTCTCCGGGTTCGGAAACGCCGGAGCCCGGCCGGATCTTGTTCACCGGCGCCATGGACTACTTTCCCAACGAGGAAGGCGTGACCTGGTTCGCCAGGGAGGTCTTTCCCTCCGTGCGCGGAATGTTCCCCCATTCCCGCTTCGTGATCGCCGGCAGCAATCCCACCTACAAGGTGCGCGCCCTGGCCCGCATGGACGGCGTGGAGGTGACGGGCTTCGTAGAGGACATGCGCAAGGAGCAGGCCAAGGCCCATATCGTGGTGGTTCCCCTGCGCATCGCCCGCGGCATGCAGAACAAGGTGCTCGAGGCGATGGCCTGCGGCAAGGCCGTGGTCGTCGGCCGCAAGGCGATGGGCGGAATCCTCGCCGTGCACGGCCGGGATCTGATGGTCGCGGAAACCCCGGAGGAATTCGGGGAGTGCATCCGTAATCTGCTTGCGGATCCGTCCCTGGTCGAAGCGATGGGGGCCGCCGCGCGCAAGTACATTCTCGACAATCTTTCCTGGGAAACCCATCTTGCCCACGGAATGCTTCCCCTACTAACCTTCCCCGGATACGAACCCCAGGGGCGCTGACCCCGCCTCGGAATCCCTATGCTCCCGGCCTGAGCAAAACCTTTTTGATCGCCGGGAGAATGATGTCCTTCCTCAGGGTGATATGATGAGTTTGCTCGCTTTTTTCTGCGTGCCCGAAAATGTAATGGTGATTAATGTCACTCCGTTGTTGGCTATCCGGCTCATCTCGTAAACGTGCGGACCGCTTCCTTTCAAGTTTAGGATCTCCCGGCCCGACAAGTCGGTCTGGCGTACGATATGTTCGCCCTCCTCCCGGATGTCCACCAGCCTTGGGCTGATGTAAACGTTCGGATTCCCTTTCCCAAACTTGCGTACCGAGACCGCCACTCCCGGACGGCAGTTGCCGTTGTACTCGATGCGCCCGATATGCATTCCCGCTCCGGTGCTATGCCATCCATCGCCATAGTCGACCACATAGAGGGCACCATCGGCGCCTTGCTCCAAGTCCAGAGGCCGGGTGAGCTCCTGCGTGGTGGCCACCATGGTCGAATCGATGACGAAGGATCCCGTCTCGTCCAGCTGCAGCACGCGCACGCTTTTGGTCTTCCGCTCCGCCAAGAACCAAGCCTTGTCGAAATGCGGCGGGAACTTCACGCTGGAAGGCGACTCGGGATCATAGTGGTAAAGCGGCCCGACCACGGGATGGTTGCCCACCAGGAATCCGTTATTCAGTAGGGCGCTATAGGCATAGCGGGAGGTGTCGGCCGGGGGTAATTCCTTGGGCCCTTCGTTCCATTTCGAGATGTTTACCGGGGCCTTGGGATCCATCCCTGCGCCCGCCCAAGGCTGCTTGCCTTCCAGGAGGAACTCGTGCTTGCCGGACCAGTAGGGATAACCGCCGTTAACCGGATGTGTGGCGAGGTTGAACTCCTCGATGCGCGTCACGCCCATGCGGTTGGGCCCGAACTCGCCCCAGGAAACCCACCCGCGCACGGGATCGACCGTGATGGAATAGGGGTTGCGCACGCCCTTGACGTAGATCTCCGGCTTCACCTTGGAGGTATCCAGATAGTCGGAGGCGAGGCTGTCCTTCCCCTGTTGTTTGAACCAGGCGGACCAATACTCGCTGAAATTGTCCTTGGGGATGGAGTAGCCCTTGGGGGAGTCATCCGGATGGATGCGCAGGATGGCCCCGCGCAGGCTACGCAGGTTGGACGAGGTATACTCGGCGCTGAAATCCCGGTACTTCTCATTCACCGAGGGCGAAAGCTCGGTGTTGGCGCCGATGGGGATGAGAAGGTTGCCGTTTGGGTCAAAGGCCAAGCCCGCTCCTCCCAGCACGATGGCCTGCAGATGGGTATGCTCCCGCACATAGGGAACCTCCAGCAGTATTTTCTCCGAGGAAAGCGGGATGGAATCGCCCTCCACCTGGAACCGGGAGATGCGGTACACCTCCTTGTCCCAGGGCTCATAGCGCAGATAAAGGCGGTGGTTTACCTTGAAATCGGGATCGAGGGCGATGCCCTCCAACCCTGTTTCCGCATCTGGCCCCGTGCTGTCCACCTTGTCCTTGGAATCCGTCCAGGTGTTCAGTTCGATCAGGGTGGTGACGGTGTTGGGCCCGTCGCTCCAGCGCTTCACCTTGCCGTGGCGTTCGATGAAGTACACGTCCACCTTGCCGTCCTCGCGCAGGGTAGTGGCCAACTTGAGAGGCTCATTGAGGCTGGTGTCCGAGAAGATAGTGACCAGCTTGCGGTAGGTGAAATCGCTGGTCTTCACATCCGGGCAATCCGGCGTCGTGAACTTGGCCTCCGTCCGCGAAGCCAGAAACGGCATTGCCAGGAGCGTAAGGATAATGAAAGCCTGATGGATCAGTCTGGTTTTGGACATTGACCTTCCCCTGGTCCCCTTGGGGACCTTAAGAACAATGATGAGCTGCGGCCCGGCAGGCATGCCGAACCGACGGATTATTTTACCGAAGTGCTACTGGGAACAAAATATGCTTTAGTCGAAGGGAAGGGGAAAATTTCGCGTCCGAAAACGGGAGGCTGAAACGCCTACAAGTCCAGCCTTTACCTTTAAAGCGCAAGCCTGGCGTAACGGTCCGCGATTTCCTCACCGATGGCCAAAGAGGCCGTTGCGGCCGGGGAGGGTGCGTTCAGCACGTGCAAGCTCCGAGGACCCACCGCGAACTCAAAATCGTCCACCAGGGATCCGTCCCTGCGCAGGGCCTGGGCGCGCACGCCCGAGCCCGCCGGGTCCAGCATGGAACCCTGAACTTCCGGCAGTAGCCGTTGCAACGCCTTGACGAAGGCGGCCTTGGAAAAGGATCGGTGGAATTCTCCGAGGCCCATGCGCCAATGCCTCAGGGCCAGCTTGCGGAAGCCGGGATTGGCGAACACTTCCGCCATGTCCTTTAGGTTCACGTCCGACTTGCGGTAGCCCTCGCGCTTGAAGGCCAGCACCGCATTGGGTCCGCAC
>JALYSE010000033.1:0-14137 GCA_030854955.1 Fibrobacterota bacterium
CCTCTGATTGGCGGGGAACCATTCGACCAAGGCCAGCGCCATGGATCCGGTGCCCGTGGCCGGGTTTGCGGCATAGGCCTTGGTGCTCAAAGAGACGCCAGTTCCGCCACGACCTTGTCGATCTGCTTTTCGGAAATGTAGACATGGGGGGCGAGCCGGATGCGGCCCAGACGTTCAGCCGCGATGATATTCCGGGCCTTCAGCGCCTTCACGGCTAAAGCAGGGTCTAAGCCCGGCCTTGAAGCCGCCACGATCCCGGATTCACGGCCCCAAGCGTCGGAGACAATCTGGAACCCGGAACTGCGTAGGCCATCGGAAAGACGTTTGGCCAGAAAGCGTATGCGATCCCGGACCTGATCGAAACCGATGTCGGCCAGGTAGGCCAGGCTGGCGTCGAAATACACCCATTCGGTCATGCTGCCCGTAGAAATAGCGAACCGGTCCGCCGATGGCTTCCAACCATGTTTGTAGGGCAGGTACTCGTTATCGTGGGGGACGGATTCTGTGCCTTTAAATATCGGTCGCAGGGATTCCAGATGTTCGCGGGAGATGTAAAGAACGCCCAGGCCCAGGGGACCCAAAAGCCACTTCCAGGCCGAAAAGGCCATATAATGGATGCCGGCGGCCTTCACATCGATGTCCATCAGGCCTACGCCTTGGGAGCCATCCACCACCCAGATGATTCCCCGTTCCGCGCACAGCCTTCCAATGGCCTCCAAGGGCAGCGGCATCCCCGTGCACCAATGCACGGCGGACAAAGAGGCGACCCGGGTCCTGGGACCCGCGGCGGCGGCGAAGGCGGCGGGGACATCCTCCGGCCGGGCCGGCATGGGCATGAAACGGACCAGGATACCCTTTTCCCGCCAGTGCTCCCAGGGGTAGACATTGCTTGGATATTCGTTTTCCAGAAGCAGGATTTCATCGCCAGCATCCAGGGAAAGCCCATGGGAAATGAAGTTCATGCCTTCGGCGGTATGATGCACCAAGGCGAATTCCCCAGCATGGGCATTCAGGAGCCGTTCCAGGTGTAGATGAATGGAGGCTTTGACCCCGGTATAGGAAAAGTCTGTCGCCGCAGCTCCCCGCCGCCCGTATTCTTCGAGCCATCGGTTTACCGTCGCGCGCACGGGATTGCCGAGAGGTGTGGTCCCGCAATTGTTCAGCCAGGTGAGGTGTTCGTTGACCGGGAAGTCGGAATGGATTTTATCCCAATCCGGGGACTTTGGATGTTCCATGAAGGGTCCTGTCCTTGGGGATGGAAGGCGGATATCCGCCAGGGATCCTTACATCCCCGGCCTTGCGTACGATTAAGGCGTGGTTTGGGCCTGGGTGGTGCTGCCGCCTTTGGGGTCTCCGTAAACTTTTTCCACCTTGTCGGCTTTGAAGGTGACGCCGGTGATGAGGCTTCCCTTATTGTTGACGTACTCCCAATTAACGTCTCCGCCGGTGGTGCGGTCCGGAGTTCCATACAGTTGGAAGACCAGTTCCTTGGCCATATCCACTTCCACAAAACCTTCCAGGAAAGCCTGCTTGATGTTTTCCGAAATGCCGTAGCCGTTCTGGATGATGTAATCCTTGCGTTCCTCGGCGGGAAGTCCGCGGGAGGCAAGGGGACGGGTATAGGCGGGAGCGCAAGCCAAGAGCACCGCCAGACAGCCTACTGCCAGGAGTGCGAAACCCAGGATGGCTCGTAGCCGGGTAAAAGTCCCCGCGGTGCACCGCTCTTGCGGTTCCGAGTGGCTCGATAGCTTGGTGTTCATGGAGTCCCTCCTGGAAAGATGGCTTTTATCGCCTTAAAATATAAGAATAGAAGCGCATCGTACCAGGGGAAACCGCCCAGGGACCTCAAAGCCCAGCGAATATTTTAGATTTTGTCAAGAGTTGCATCACTAGGGGTCCACCAACTTGCATTCCCGAATTCCCATCTTGAAATCCGTTCCCCTTGCAGCCATGGTTCTGGCCCTACTTATTCCGAACGTCGAGGCCGACAGCATCAAGCCGACCATTTTCGGGCCCTTTTTCATGAACCAGATCACCGTGACAGCCAGTCCCACGGGATACAAGTATGTCATGCCAAATGGTAACTACCACTTCCAGGTGGGCTGGATTGAACCCCTGTCCGAAAACACCAAAGGCATCTTCGGCGAAACCTACTTCGAGACGAATGGAAACTTCAATGTCTCCCCGTTCACATCGGATGTCGGCACGACTTTCAACCTGAAACCATTCCGATACCTGGAAATTGGCCTGAGCTACAACCGGCTCATTTTCCATAACTCGATGGTCACTTTTTCGCGGCCCGGAAGTACCAGCCTGCCCAAGGAGCTCATTACACCTGAAAATATTCTCTCCGAAAGTAAGGAACCGGGCGGGGCGGACAACTTTACCTATCAGGCCAACCTCACTTTCGACATCGGCCCCACCCAGACCTACCTCTTCGCCTCACGCTCGCTCTGGGACATCAACGCAAAGGGCAAGGATTTCGTTTTCGAATACGGAGACGACCTGCCCATCCGCACCCGCGACCGGGTCAATTACCTGATGGCCCAGTTTTCCGTGGATCTCAAGCCCGGGTCCCTATTCAAATCCATGTCCTTCATGGGCATCGACGTCCGAAATCAATATTGGATCACGGCGCAATCCAAATTGGAACTCACGCCGTCAGACACGAAAAACGCGGTGGAAAAAAATCTGCTCTCGGTCGGAATTACGGGCTTCCGATTCGGCAGCAATCCGGAGCGGCAACGGCGCGGACTCGATCTCTTCGTCGGCTATTGGACAAAGCACTACCAAATCCCCGAAAGAGAGATTGCGAACTCAATCCAGTTGACTGCTGATTGGAAATGGAACATTCATTTCCTGAAAATGTAAGGACGACCTTGCCGGTACGGGAGGCCTCTACGGCCGAAAAGCCAGAAGCCTGAAAGTCAGTTGCTGACTTCTTCCGCAGTTTCCAATTCAGAATCTTCGGCGCCGGGCACTTCGGAAGCCGAAGGAATGACCAACGGCCGCTTGGCGATCAGGTTCAGGCCATGCTTAGCCCGTTCTTCCCCCGCCAGGGCCTTGGGAGAAGCAGTGAATGAAAAGTTCCGGAAGCACATCCGCAAGATCGCCAGGGAATCATTATCGACAACAGCCATATCCGTCACCAGCCAGCGGCCATCCATTTCCTTATAGCCTTTGACATCCATGGTCTTCAGCCTTTCGCCATGGATTCCGTAAAACGTCATATTACGGAGTAACACCGGGCTCTTGCCCAGAGTGACATCGATGCGACTGTAAAAGGATTGGAAGAGTGGCTTGAGGGTCATGGAAATTTCATAAGTGCTGTCCGTGGCCTTTACCCCCTTGCAGGAAGAATATTCCAGGAGGAAGTCAGCGGGCAGCTTAAGCATGTCTTCATAAGTAAGCAGAGTTCCAAATACGCCTTTTTTCCACTGGCGGTTGGCGATACGGCGGATACGGCTAGAATTGTCATCCGTGATCCACTGCTCTTTTCCGTAATTGAGACTGCGGTATTCAAATGCCTTTCTGGCTCCGGAAAGGCAAATGCGCCGTTCGCCCACATCATCGGCGAATTCAGCCCACCCGGCCAGGGAATCCTTTTCTTCGGAGAAATTGTCGTTGACCAGTTCCATAGTTGCCTGGTAACGCCCATGGTACTGGTTTTCCAGAGCCTGCATCAGCAGGGGCCGGGCCAAATCATCGTCCCCCGCTGCATGAACGTTGGACAACCCCGTTATCAACAGGCCGCAAAGTAGGCTTAGTAGTCTGTTCGGATTTTGGCTCATGCGGTTGCGTTCGGGTTCTGGGTTTCCGGAAAGACGTTTCAGTAAATTATATAATTCGGCGACTTCAAGAAACCGCTTTTCCATGACCAAAAAAACCTGAAAAGTGTGATTAGCCCGTTTTTACGGGTATTTTACCCGTCAAAAAATTCTTTACTTGGGGGGAAAATGCTGAAAGAGGGTCGGCAGCCCTACTGGAAGCAGGGCTGCCGCCGGGACGAGGAATGACAGTCGAGCAGTGAGGTGCCATTCCTTCGACATATGGGAGATCGGCCCACCTACCCGTCGAGTAGGACCCCGCTTCTCTCCCTTTTTCAATTAAGCAGGCGACTGCGGCAGCGAGATCCTTGCGGACCCGGCGTGCCGAATCTCATCCATTCGTCGAGAGACGTCTCTCAAATGTCCCGGCCATCGCACTCATCACAGCACCGGGATCCTTATTTCAGGCTTCGCCTTGGGCTGTGATTTCGATATTGTCCCAGGACTCGTCATTGGCGGGAGTGATCCCTTTTCCGGCCTTAGTATCGGCTTGGCCGGCTGCCAGGGTCTGACGGATCTTGGCATCGATTTCCGCAGCCATCACCTTATTTTCCTTGAGAAAATCCCGGGCCTTTTCACGGCCTTGCCCGATGCGCTCTTTCCCATAGGAAAACCAGGTTCCGCTCTTCTGGACGATTTCCATTTCCGTCGCCATATCCAGCAAGCTGCCTTCCCGGGAAATGCCGACGCCATAAAGGATATCGAACTCGCATTGTTTGAAGGGAGCGGCCATCTTGTTCTTTACGACCTTCACCTTGGTACGGTTACCGATGACGTCATCGCCTTCCTTGAGGGATGCGATTTTGCGGATGTCCAGACGTACGGAGGCATAGAACTTCAAGGCATTGCCGCCGGTGGTGGTTTCGGGATTCCCGAACATGACGCCGATCTTCATGCGCAATTGATTGATGAAGATGAGGCAGCAATGGGAACGGTTCAGGATGCCCGTGAGCTTTCGCAAAGCCTGGCTCATCAAACGGGCCTGGAGACCCATGTGGGAATCCCCCATCTCGCCGTTGATTTCGGCCTGGGGCACCAGGGCCGCCACGGAGTCCACCACAATCAGGTCGATGGCGCCGCTACGGACCAGGGTCTCGCAGATGTCAAGGGCCTGTTCGCCGGTGTCGGGCTGGGAGACCAGCAGATTGTCTATGTCCACGCCCAGCTTGCGGGCATACAAGGCATCAAAGGCATGTTCGGCATCGATGAAAGCCGCCACGCCACCGGCCTTCTGGCACTCGGCGATGGCATGCAAGGTCAGGGTGGTCTTGCCGGAGGATTCCGGTCCAAAAATCTCGACGACTCTTCCCTTGGGCAGACCGCCGATTCCCAGACACATATCCAGTTGGATGCACCCCGTACTGATGACCGGGATGTCTATCGTTTCCTGGCTACCCAGGGTCATGATTGAGCCTTTTCCGTGGTTCTTTTCAATCTGCGCCACGGCGGCGTCGAGAGCCCTTTTCCTGTTGGCGATTTCCTCGGAAATGACTTGGGGTTTGTTCTTGACGGACATGGAGAGCTCCTTAAAGAGGACGGGGTTGAGAATAATAATAAGAATTAGTGCCCAGATGTGCAAGGGCATTTTTGAATAAGTTTTTCATTGCGTTATCTGGCCAGAAATCAATAACCTGAGTTGATTCAAGGCAGAATAAGCCGAACGCCAACGGATGGGATTGCGTTCGCCCCGCATTTTGAAAAGCCGGGCTTTGGCGAGACCCTTGGTAGCGACGGCGATCCAGACGGTACCCACAGGTTTCTCAGGGGTTCCCCCGCCCGGTCCGGCGATGCCGGTGATGGCCAAGGCATAGGTGGCGCCCGACCGTTCCAGACATCCTTGAGCCATAGCCAGGGCGGTTTCCTCGGAAACGGCACCATGCCGTGCCAAGATGGCCGGGCTTACGCCGAGCATCTCCGTCTTGGCCTGGTTGGAATAGGTCAGGTATCCTTTTTGAAAAACCTCGGAGCTGCCCGAGGTTTCCGTCAGAAGGAAGCCCAACCCGCCCCCGGTACAGGATTCGGCCACGGATACGGTGGATTTTTTGGAAAGAAGCATTTTCACCACGGTTTGCGGTAGGTTAAGGCCCTCGGAATCGACGATGGCTTCGAAAGGAATGGCACCAATCATTTCCTGCCAAAGTAATTCCAACTCGGCGGCCCTTTCCTTGCGTTGAGACGGAGGACACAGGCAGGACAGGGTGAGGCGCACGCCCCGCTCCCCGGGTAGGCTGGAGTAACGGAAATGGGGCGGAAAAGCAATAACCTGGAATGCCTCCCTCTGGGCGCTTTCTGACCAGTTCCAGGTGTACAGGGTCTTTTCCAGGAGGACCCCGTCTCCTTTGAGGAAGGGCAGCATGTGCATACGCACCATGGCATCCAACTCCGCGGGGACTCCGGGAAAGGAATAGCATGGAATCCCCCCGAAATCGAAGCGGAAGCCGCAGGCAGTACCAACGGGGTTACGTAGCGGGGATGTTCCCTGGGGCACCGAAGCCTGGATGCGCTGCCCCCAGGGCATCTCGTTGGCCGGCTTGCCCAGGTATTCGCAAAGCCAACCCAAGGCCTCGGGGCTTTCCACCACCTTTTGGCCCAGGAAACCGGCAACGGCCTGGCGGGTCAAATCGTCCTTGGTGGGGCCCAGTCCTCCCGTGATGATCACCATGTCGGGCTTTACGATGGCTTGGGGGCCCAAGGTCCAAGACAAGGAACGGATCAGAATGGCTTCGTCATCGCCCACGACAAGATTGAAAGGGATGTCGTGTCCCAGGGGGGTTAGGATGCGCGCCAGATCGAATTGGTTCGAGTTCAGGATTTTTCCACCCAGAAGCTCGTCCCCGATATTGATGATGCCGACTCTCATGCTTAAAAATATACCACCTCCCTGGGGACAGAAAGTGTCATTGCATGAAAGGGCCCGGTTCCGGGTTCGCTCAGTTCTTTGTACTTTTTCCGCTCGGAAGCAATCCATGAAAAAGTCATCGGTCCACGGCGCCGGCAAGACCGAAGGCGCAAGCGAAGGTATCAGCCCTAAGGGCAATGGCTTAGCCCCTCGGTGGATATTCCTGCTCATTATGGTCTTAGGGTTATGCGGACGTCCAGCCTCCGCCCAGGGACGCAGCGGTATTGCGGAAATCGACTCTTTGCCCTTGCGCGACTGGGGCGGTTCCCCGGAGCCGCTTTCCTATACAAAGGCCATCACCCTCTCCGCCCTGCTGCCCGGTGCCGGCCAAATCTACGGTCAACACCCCGTCCGGGGCGGGATCCTGATCGGTTTGGAAACCCTTCTAACCGGTTTGGCCCTTTATTCAAACCTGGTCGACATCCCCCGCTGGCGGAGCCAGGCTGCGGACGCATTGGATTCGGCAGACGGTCTCTTCATCAGCCAAGGACTCAATCCCGATAGCGCCATCATCTTGGAATCGCGCAGACTCACGCAGATCGCTTTCGCCCGAGAGCGGACCCAGCTTGCCTTCCAGCAAGCGGACCTGGCCAACTCCCAAATCGCCTGGGCCTTGGGACTCCACCTGTATGGCATCCTGGACGCCGCCGAAATCGCCTACCTGAGCCGGCATAAGGACACCCGTTCCCGATCGGTGCGCCGAGCTATGGGATATGGCCTGGTCTTCCCAGGAGGCGGCCAGCTATACAATCACCGTTACGGCAAGTTCGGAATGCTCTGGATGGCCTTGGGTGCAAGCGCCGCTTCCGCCTACTCTCGCCAGGAAATGGTCAGCCTGTTGAATAAGCGTCTGGAAATAGCGATTGCCGAATCGCCCAAAGGTTCACCTACCATTTCGGAACTGGAAAAGGATCGCACCTTGTACCGGAAACGCCGCAACCAATATTTCTGGGGCATCGCCCTTTTCTACGTGTATTCAGTTATGGATGGAATGGTGGACGCGTCTTTGTCGGATTTCGACGCGCCATCCAGATTCGCCTTGATGCCCGGCCCCGAGGGAACCCTGGCGGCCGAGTGGCGATTTCCGATTCCGTTCTGAGGGTGGCTACCCTGCGCCCTGGCGACGGAGAAAGCCTTGCCATTGCTGCTTGAGATAAGTCAGCCCTTGGTTTTTGCTTTCAGCCGTATCGATATATTCTTCCAGGATCTGCGCCACCGTGGGCGGTTCGATATGCTTCATCCATCTTCCCAGCCGAAAATCGAAATAGATCTCGCGATGGTCCAAGACATAGCCGGCAGGGACCTTTTCCACAAGCCCGACCATTTGGTCCCAGGTAAGGCCCAACTCCGCCAGGGGCAATAGGAATAAAGGCAGCCCGTCCCTCTTCCCCACCTGATTCGGACCTTCGTCGGCGCTGAATAGGTTCCCAAGCGCTTTTTCCAGGGCTTCGGCCTGGGGCGCGGAGAGTCGGGCCAATCTGGCTTCCACAGTATGATCAGGAAGGTTGAATGGTCGGTTTTCCATGAGACACCTGTCATCCAGCATACCATTTCGAGCCAGGGCGCGGCCAGAGGCAATGAAAGGCGAAAAGCCCCAGGGTTACTACCCCAGGGCCTGAATTTTTCGACTATTGGACCTTGTTAAGGGCCGGCGGTTGTCATTTTCTCCATGACCATGACCGTTCCATCCGGCGAGATCGCAGGTTTGAACGCATCGTCCTTCATGCCCATAAAGATGTACATCTTGGCGTTATTGGCATCCAGGACCGTCGTTACCGTACCATCACTAATCAGGGTTTCGATTTTGATGTTGGCCAGGTACGGGACGGGACCCATAACCCGGACCTCGAAGCCGGTTCTATCGAGCAGACCCCTCAGGTTTTCGACGGTTCCCTTATAGAACGGGGGATGTTCGGGATTGGTCACGACGGGCTTGTTGGGGTCGATGGGGGTGGTTCCACCGTCCATGGGCTTGGGATATACCAAGGGAACGCCATCGCGGAAAGCCATTTTCATCGGCTCACCGGGGGCGGAAAGAACGATGTACTTCTGGCCGCCCGCGTCGGAGAGGATGACCATGAAGGTGACCTGGTCCACGAAAATGGAACCGCCATTGACCGCGATCTTGGCAGAAATGGTTCCGATGCTGTCCTTAACGATTCCAACCATGTTGTTCGAAGCGGTCAGTGCCTGTTTGACCATGTCAGGGGAACCCTTGTAGAAAGGGGGGCCCATGTCACGGGGCTGGGGGCAGGTGGTCACCATCGGATCGCAAACCGGCTGGGGGCAGGGGCCCTTCATCGGGTCGCAAATGGGCTGAGAGCAGGGGCCCTTCATCGGGTCGCAAATGGGCTGAGGGCAGGGGCCCTTCATCGGGTCGCAAGGCACGGGATTGGTCACGATGGTGCCGGTGCGGCAGATTATGGTGCTTGTTCCGTAGTCCATCGGGGTCGGGCGGGATTCCACCACGAATACATTGGAACGGATTTCGCCCTGAGCATCGCGAGCCTTATCCATGTGGGCCGGGGTGGCTCCCATGAACTGGTCTTCGATGGCGATGATGAGATTGTTGGCCGGCATCGATTTCAGGAAATCGCCATCCCTGGTAAAAGCGGCCAGATGATGGGCGCTGTCCGACTTGGCGGGAATCGCCTCGAGGGTGAATGCCACGTTTCCGCACATGGGTGCCTTGGCGTCGTACAGGTGGGTGGAATCATACTTCACGCGGAACACCTGGCCGTTCATGGAGACGTGGAAGTAGCTTCCAGGTTCCACCATGGCTTTCATCAGGTACCGCTCGAAGGTCTCGGTTCCGGCCATGAAAGGCCGGGCGAAGGAATTCACGGTACCGGTGGGGCCGCAAGGACCCTTGGCCGGATCGCAAACAGGCTGAGGGCAGGGACCCATCATTGGGTTGCAAACCGGCTGGGGGCAGGGGCCCTTCATCGGGTCGCAGGGCATGGGGTTGGTGGGCTGGGCCGCGAACCCAGAACCTGTCTTGTCCTGGGCGATCCATCCGATCATGGTACCTGCGATGCCTTCGGGGCTGGGGGTCATGGCGGCCTTGAGAGCCCGGGCGTTGAACTGGCCGGGGAAGCTCTTATGGATGCCGGCGGAATCGGATTCCTGGAAGAAGTGGCCGGCCACTACGTAGCTTCCTTTGCCGTCATACATAATCCGGCCGCCCACTTCCGAACGCAACCAGGTGCCATTGGCCCCATCGGTGCGCTTCTGGCCGTTGAATTCGTACGTGCCGTCGGGCTGGGTGCGGAACATCAGGTTGTCGATTACGGCCAGAGTGTCGCCGAAGGCATCGACCAAGGTCACCATCTTAGCCCCAAAGACGATAGAGGCTCCGGTATCGGTTCCGGTCGGGGGCAGACGATAGCTGATTCCCATGGGCATGGTGTTAATGGGATTGTTGACGATAGGGCCGCTCATGCCGCCGGTATTGCCCGGCAGATAACGGGATACATCCTCGCCGCGACCGGATGCCGCGAACTGGCCAACGTAGGGACCGCTGCCGAAGTTGAGGGAACCCTTGACAGGGGCCGTGATCATGTCGACCGGTCCCATCAGGATGGAAGCCATGGCGTCAAAATGGCCGCGCAGTAATAACGCCCTACCGGCATCAGGGCCATTCATGGGCAGGATGACGGGAATGAAGACTTCGCCGGCACCCTCGTTGAAGACCGTTTTAAGCGAGTCGACAAGGGTATCCCGGCCTATGACGGCGGTATACCTTACCATCAACGCCTTGGCGCTGTCGGTATAGAGCTTAAAGGAAATGGTGTTGGTCTGGCTTCCCATCTGGAATTTGCCAGTGAACACGCCGATCGGGGCGCTGGCGCGGACGCTTGTTCCAGGGTTGTTATTCGGATCCATGGGGTTGAAGCCGGCCATCATTTCGATGTCGTTCGGGAATCCGTCGGAATCCGAATCCTGCCAAATGATGCCGAGAGCGATCAAGGCGGCGATTTCAGACTTCACGCCGGCGGCATCCGCCTTTTTGGTGACAAGGCTTTCGGCTCCGGATTTGTCGAGCAAGGCTTCCAGGAAGTCGGCCAGGCCATCTCCATCCGTATCGATGCGGAAGTTGGGGAAGGAGTTGCGATCACGGGGATCCGTCTTGTACTTGCCTTCGATGCCATCCGGTACGCCGTCCTGATCCATGTCGGAAAAGCCGTTGTTCATCATCGGCTGGGTGTTGACGAAATTCTGCTGGTTGGTTTCCAAGGTCGCAAAAGCTGCGCCTTGGGGGAAATTCTTGCAGGCGAAGTAACCGCGGGTCAGGCCGAAATCCGATTCCGCGTAGAAGCGCGCAGGATTAAAGCCGTTGGCCAGGAACTGCACCGCCGAGGTATCCTTGATGGCGATGACCTTCCAATTGTAGACGCCACCGAAGCCGCTTTCGGACTTGTACAGCGTGGTCAGAGCGTTCTCGAACATGGTACGCTCCCAACCGGGGAGGCGGAGATCCTGGACACGGCGCAGGATTGAGGCCGCATTGGTTCCTTCCGAAAGGCCGGAGCCGTTGAGGACCAGGGTTTCCTCCGCGCCGGTCTTGTTGGAAGCCTTGACGAAAATCAAGGCGCCATAGGGAGGACGGCCGAAGCAGAACTTCGGGTCTTCCGCGATGCCGACCAGGTAACCGCCGATGCTGTCGTGGACCGGTCCCTTGAATTTGAAGGTGACCTTGCCGTCCGCGCCCTGGGCATTGTCCCTGAGGGGCGAAACCAAGGTAACGGGATGGATCTGCTTGACCTCGAAGTTCCTGGAATCGATGGCCTTGTCGAAGTCTGCGCGGTTCTCGATGCGTGCGGGCTCCACGATGGAGGTAATCATCCACCTAGAGCCGTCATGCACGAGCACGAATTTGAGAACCTGGAAGGAAGTGTCAATGAGCTTGCCTTCGCAGGCCTGATTGATGTCGCCGAAATTGATGCGGTTGAACTTTTGGTATTGGATCATCTTCACGGCCAGTTTGGCGGTGTCGCCGGTGATGGATACGGAAGCGTCGACCTTGAATTCTTCTTTTCCTTCGAGTTTGACGGCTTCCAGAACCACGGTCGAGGTCTGCTTCAGCATGTCGGCCATGAAGCGCATGTCGCCCTTGGCGGCATCCATGTTGACCGGTCCGCGGAACTTGGACATATCGGGACCGAACCCGTATTTCTTACCGGTGGCCTTCACAGTAAAGCGGGGGCCGGTGGGATCCCAGGTCAGGTTGGTGGAAATGATTTCCTTCTTGTCCGCGTCATAGGCGCGGGGGGATTGGCCGGGATTTACATATGCGTCCACCCAGATTTCGCTGCCGCCGCCTTCGGCCGCTACCTTCCAGCGGGCGACGTTTTCCTTGCAGACATCGGTAGAATTGTCGAACACGGGGCCAGCGAAACCGGCGGACATGGCCTGACGCTCGCCAACATCGGCGCGGATCATGTCCAGGAACTGGGTCTTGGAGCGGATATCACCGCTTTCGCCGTACAGACGGAAATTCTGATGGAAGGCGATTGCAAACCGGCCCACATCGCCGGAGAGATAGGCGTCGAACGCCGTTTCCACGGCGAGGGCGACTTCCTTTTCACGACCCAAATTATCCTTAGCAGCGCCTTCGAAATCCTTCACGGTGAAGGAGTAGGAATGGGCGGCGGTCAGGCCGGCGCCGGCCAGGTCGGCGACCGTGGTGGGAAGGGTGACGGTGTATTTCGTGCCGACGCTTAGGGGTTCCTTGTGGATGAAAACGGCGCGGGCGCCGGAGATTTCCCAATAGCCGTTGACTGCGGGTTCGATTTTTGCACCCTTCAGTACCGAGAATACTTCGACGGGGCGGTTGAAGCTCACGCCGGGATTTTGGATAGGCTTCATGGTTTCATTGTGGGCGGGAAAGCTTGCGACCACGGCGAACTTGATCGCGGCCAGTTCGGCGGCGGCGATGGTCACGAAGGTGGCCTTGTATTCCTTCTCAAGGGGGTTTTTGGCCAGATCCTTTAGGGTGGTGGGCATGATCAGTCCATACTGGGCACCCAGGGTCAAGGCCGGGACGGACACGGTGAGTTCCTTGCTGTCGCCGCTCCAGGACAGCTTCGCGTCCTTGACGGTGTCGGCAAGCACCATCGAGGTGGAAGTGTTGGAAGTGTCGATCTTGCCCAAAATCACGCCCTTGGCGGATTCACGGTTTATGGGCTCCGAAAAGGTGATGTTGATCTTGGCGTTCTTGTCCGGCAGGGAGCCGACCAGGAAGATAGCGTCGTCATTGGAGACGTTGGCGTCGTAAACGCCGGCTACTGTCGGCGCCGTAACGTCCTCGATGGCAATGGCGGTATCCATCCTGACGATGGAATCGGCCTTGGGATTCATGTTGGGT
The DNA here is from genome assembly GCA_030854955.1 of Fibrobacterota bacterium. GTDB lineage: Bacteria > Fibrobacterota > Fibrobacteria > UBA11236 > UBA11236 > Chersky-265. The sequence goes on from JALYSE010000033.1 coordinate 13,094, forward strand.
ATGGAGGTGGTCACCAACTGGAAGGTTTCGAGGTCCAGGTACACGGCGAAGCCGAAGTACTTGCCTTCCTTCAGCACGCCGGTATAATTTCCGGCGGTGTCGGTCTTCAAGGTGGTATCGGCAGAAGTGGTCGGCTTCAAAGCATCGAAGATAAGGATGGTCGCGCCCGTGAGGGGGATTTCCGATTTCGTCAGCAGGCGGCGCTCGCCGCCTGCGTTGGTGGCTGTCTTGAGAAGGCCCTTGGCAATGGACTTGCTTTCACCGGTCAGGAATCCCGTGATGATGCCCTTGCCAACGCCGGAATTCAGCTTGACCAGGGAATCGAGCTTCGAAACTATTTTTATCGGTTCTTCCTGATTGACGGGACCCACCACCTTAGGCGTCGACTTGCCTGCTTTTTGTGAGCAACCGACAAAGGCGATGGACAGCGCGCTCGCCGCCACTACAAGGGTTTTACCGAGGAAACGTGCGCCTCGTGCGTGCGAGCTTCCTCCACTGCCGAAGCTTTTATTGGGATGCATTGCCGAGATCTCCATATTGGTTTTGTTGACCGGATTTGACATTAGACCAAGCCGATTTTAAGGGGTGGTAAAAATATCGGCAAGATTTTTTACCGATTCTTTGACCGACTCCCCTTAGCGGACCCGGGGATTACTTGAACCCCTGAGAGTATTCACGGTTTCATCGAAATCCCTTGCCTATCAGTCAGCCGCCCTGGGTATTAAGCCCCCAGCCCCAGGGTCGACGGGAAACCCGTGGAATAACCCCGAAAACAGAAGTTCAGGCATAATTTTCTAAGTTCAAACCCGCATTGCAAACGCCCAGGTTGGACACAATCCTTCGGGCGGCGACCAACAATCGGGAGGAATTCATGACTGTTCAAAGCATGACGGGATACGGCAAGGCCGAGGCGGTAGGCGCGGGATACTCCGTGACCGTGGAATTCAAATCGGTCAACAACCGATTCCTGGAACTCCAGATCCGAGCCCCCAAAAGCATCCTACACCTTGAATCCAGGCTCAAACAGGAGCTGGGGAAACATGT
>JALYSE010000033.1:14147-26674 GCA_030854955.1 Fibrobacterota bacterium
TGTCACGCGCGGAAGCGTGACGTGCCACGTTCAATATGACAGCGAAGGACCCAGCGGCGCGGGCCTGGCACTCAATGAACCGGTGTTCCGAGCCTATTCGGCGGTCATCAAAGAGGCGCAGTCCCGCCTTAGTATGCCCACGGTGTTGGACATCGCCGATTTGTTGAAGCTTCCGGACATGGTCACCTCATCCGAAGCCTCAGAATCCACCGACGTGGCCATGGCGCGCATCCTGCCCATTTTCGAACGCGCCTGTCTCGAATTGGTGGGGATGCGTGAAACGGAAGGCAAGGTGCTTGCAGCCGACATGGAAACCCGTATCCGCGCCTTTTTCCCGGGGTTGGAAAAGGTGAAAAGCCTCGTACCCGTCAGGCAGCAGGAATACGTGGCGAAGATGCGCGCCAGGGTACAGGAGCTGATCGGAGGCGCAGCTATCGCCGAGGATCGCATGATCACCGAGATCGGAATCATGGCGGATCGTTTGGATGTGACCGAAGAAATCGTGCGGCTGGAAGCCCATCTGCATCATTTCCTGGAAACCCTGGAAAGCCATAAGGGACCCGGGAAGCGGTTGGGATTCCTGCTCCAGGAGATGCTTCGCGAGGTGAATACCTTGGGGACCAAGAGCCAGTTTCCGGATATGCAGCATTTGTGCGTCTCGTGGAAGGAAGAACTCGAAATCGTCAGGGAACAGATTCAAAACATCGAGTAGGACTTTCGCCGGTGTGTTGGGGAGAGCTGGGTCCGGGTTGAAACCACAGGCAAACCTTCACCCATGTGGGCGAAGGAGTGGAAAACCAGGTGCGATTATCGGGAATTGAAACGCCGGACCACCGTCAGACGGTGGGAGCGATTTTGGTTTTGATGTCCAGGGTCGTTCCGTATTCGGCCTTGAGCTGGCGGTGTACCTCTTCCAGCGTCAAGGGGGTGGTGATCAAGTCGATCTCCAATTCCTTGGCGCGGGAGATATCCTTGGCCTTGGGAAGATGCCCATGGCAGAAAATGATCGTGACGATGTCAACTTCTTCCGCGACTTCCATCAGGCGGATGTGTACGAGATTCGTGACGAGCATGATGTTCGTCAGATCATCCGTAAGGTCGTTGAGATCCGAGCCGACATAGACAAGGTCCACGGAATCGTGGATAAGTTCCGTATTCACCAAGGTACCCTTGATGGTTTCCATCATCGAACGCAGGTCCGCTTGCATAAACCTTTCAACCTCGGGTAATCCACCGATTGGTACAAAAAGTATTAATCGGCGGTCAAAAAATGCAAGATTTTTAAATGTCGAAGTCAAATTGGATCAGATTTTTAGCATTGCCTGTTGACTAACCCGTCCTATTGCTCTAACTTAAGGGAAATTCATGGAGAATCGAATGATTTCAAGGTTTAAGAGCTTTGTATGGCCCGTTGCATTTGCCGCTACCCTGGCCGTAATGGCGGGTTGCGCCGGTAGCAAATCATCTTCGTCTTCTTCCACGGACTCGAGCTCTGGCAGCACCGAAATGGCCAAAAACCAGAAACTCGAAGAAGCGCGCCGTTCGGCCGAAGATGCCGAGACCAAGGCCCACCAGCTTCGCGAAGAGAAGAATCGCACCAGCACGGTAAAGACAGGGAATTAGGGGATTTGTTCTCCTTCAATCTTCCCGCCACCGACGACGAAAAAATTCAGCTGGCCGGTGAAGGCGAAAAGAACTTCATCAGCCTTGAACGCACCTACCACGTCAAGCTCCTGACACGGAATCCCGGGATTACCATCCAGGCCGGTGAGGAAATCCAGGTCCGCAATGCCCGGGCCGCAGTGGAACGGATGCGAGACGCGCTCCGGACTGGACACCAACTTACCGACTTCTATGTCCAGGAAATCCTGGCGGGCGGCTCCGCCGGCCCGGCATCACCCGATGCGGTCGCGAAGGATTTTGCGCCCCATCTCGAAAAGCCCATCCTCATCGATCGTTTTGGCAACCCCTTGCAGCCCAAGACTCGCGGGCAGGCCCGGTTCATCAACGTCATTAAGCAGCACGATATCGTTCTTGCCGGAGGCCCCGCCGGAACCGGAAAGACCTTCCTGGCCGTAGCCATGGCCGTTCAGGCCCTCGAGAAAAAGCTCGTGGAGCGCATCATCCTCGTCCGCCCCGCAGTGGAGTCCGGCGAAAGCCTCGGGTTCCTGCCCGGTGCCATCGGCGACAAGATCGGCCCCTATATGCGGCCATTGTACGATTCCCTCCAGGTCATGCTGCCCGCAGAAAGGTTGAAGGAATATTGGGACGGCAACTCCATCGAGATCGCCCCGCTCGCCTACATGCGCGGTCGTACCCTGGGAAAGAGCTTCATTATCCTTGACGAAGCTCAGAACACTACCATCTCGCAGATGAAGATGTTCCTGACCCGGATCGGCATCAACAGCAAAGTCGTCCTTACGGGTGACGAGACCCAAGTCGACCTGGACAAGTTCGAAAAGTCCGGATTCGCCCATGCCCGGAAAATCCTGGCGGGAATCGAAGGCATCGGCCAAATCGACTTGTCGGTCGAGGATGTCGTCCGCCATCGCTTGGTGCGTGACATCATCAGGGCCTACGAGAAATCCGGCTTTCCTACCTAAGTTTCTGCCGGAACGATAGGCCTGACGAGGTTCCCTTTGCGTCGTCGGAAGGGTCCCGCAGAAAAATCCGAACAACTCGCGACTTCCGACCTTGATTTTAACCAGGTTCCGAGCTATTTTTCCTCATCCCAAGAAAAACGGGATCGAATTCGAAAGCAAGATGCACGACTTTTTCACCAAAAAAAACTATCTCGGTCTCCTCCTGGGAGCCCTAATGCTGGTGATCGGTTTTTATCTCTTGGGCTTAGGGCCGAAGGACAATAAATTCGCCTTGAACGTCGCCCCTTTCATTCTCATCTTCGCTTTCGCGGTGGTCCTGCCTATCAGCATCCTGATGGGAAAGGACAAGGAAGGGAAGAAGTAAGTTCGGGCGTTTAGCTCAGTTGGTTTAGAGCATCTGCTTTACACGCAGAGGGTCGGGGGTTCAAGTCCCTCAACGCCCACCAACGAACACGGAGTGGTAGCTCAATTGGTTAGAGTACTAGCCTGTCACGCTAGGGGTTGCGGGTTCAAGTCCCGTCCATTCCGCCACTGACCCACCTCGGGCCGGAACTACCGTAAGGAAGCTCCCGGCCCGAGGACTGGGTTTGTCTTCTTCCCCGCTTTCATTTTACTATTCCGATCACCTTTTTGAAGCCGCATTCCTCCCGCGGCTTCGCCATAATCTCAACAACATCCAGAATTTTTGTCGGCAACTATGATTGCTCACGGACGTAATTCCGACATCCTCCTGTTTGAATAACTAATTTACGATAGACATGAAAAAATGCCTGTTACCCCCCCAAGAGCTACACCTCCTGGAGAATCTGGAAAGTACCGATCCCTTTTCAAAACTCGGTTACCATCATGTAGTGGTGAACAAGCAAACCTTGGGAATCATCCGAGTCTTCAATCCTCAACTCAAAAAGGTGGAAATTCTTTGGGAGGATGGAGCCGCCGAATGCGAATACGCTTCGGGCACCGGCCTCTTCGAATGCCTGTTCACCAACCGGCTCGAATTCTTCCCTTATCGCATCCGCGCGACCTACCATTCCGGCCAAGTCGCGGAATACGAAGACCCCTACTCCATTCTTCCAGTCCTGAGCGATTACGATGTGTTCCTGTTCTCAAAAGGAACCCACTACCAGATTTGGAAAAAGCTGGGAGCCAACCAGGTCAGCCACCAGGGCCATCAAGGCGTTCACTTCGCCGTATGGGCGCCCAATGCCAAGGGGTTGGCCGTCATCGGGGATTTCAACGGCTGGAACGGCCGCAGCCACATGATGCGGAAATTATCATTCTCCGGTATCTGGGAGATTTACATACCCGGCTTGTACCATGGTCAGGCCTATAAATTTCTAATCCATACTCTGGGCGGCGCCAAGGTGGAGAAGATGGACCCGTACGCCAAGGAAGCGGAGCTCCGGCCCAGGACGGCCGCCATCATTACGGATCCCACCCCATACACCTGGAATGACCAAGCCTGGAGTGAAATACGCCCGCAGGTGCAACGGGACAATAGTCCGATTTCCATCTATGAAGTCCATTTGGGCTCTTGGCAGAAATCCGTCGGCCGTGAATCCCAGTTCCTGACCTATGATGAGTTGGCGGAACGGTTAATCCCTTACGTTAAGGGCATGGGATATACCCATCTGGAGCTCATGCCGGTCCAGGAGCATCCTTTGGACGAGTCCTGGGGATACCAGGTCATCGGCTATTACGCGCCCACAAAACGATTCGGAACGCCTTCCCAGTTCCGCGCCTTTGTGGACAAGTGCCACCAGGCCGGGCTGGGAGTTCTATTGGACTGGGTTCCTGCGCATTTCCCCTCCGACCTTCACGGCCTGGATTTCTTCGACGGTACCTCGCTCTACGCCCATGAAGATCCGCGCAAAGGCAGCCACCCCCAATGGGGCACGCGCATCTTCAATTTCAGCCGCCACGAAGTCAGCAACTTCCTCATCGCCAACGCCATCTATTGGATGGAGGAGTTCCACATCGACGGACTGCGCGTGGACGCCGTGGCTTCCATGCTCTACCTGGATTATGCTCGCGAGAACGGGGCCTGGATCCCCAACCCCGACGGCAGCAACACCAACCACGAGGCCGTGGAGTTCCTCAAGCACATGAACTCCGTGGTGGCCCAGAACTTTCCCCATCACCTGATGATCGCGGAAGAGAGTTCGGCCTTTCCGGGAGTAACCCATCCCCTCGACCATGGCGGGCTTGGTTTCCATTACAAATGGAACCTGGGCTGGATGAACGATTTCCTCACGTATCTCTCCAAAGATCCGCTCTTCCGCCGGCACCATCAAGGCCTGCTCACCTTCGAAATGTCGTATGCTTTCTCCGAAAAGTTTTGCCTGGTCCTGTCTCATGACGAGGTGGTCCACGGCAAGGGCTCGCTCCCCAACAAAATGCCCGGGGACGATTGGCAGAAATTCGCGAACGTGCGGACCGCCTTTGCCTACCTCTTCGCCCATCCGGGCAAGAAGCTCCATTTCATGGGGTTGGAAATCGGCCAATGGCTGGAATGGAATCCGGGAGTCTCCTTGGACTGGGCCCTGCTTGGGGTCGAGCGCCACAAGGGCCTGCAGACGTTGGTGCGGGACCTGAACGCCATTTATAAGCAAGAGCCGGCCCTCTATGAACTGGACTCCTCCTATACGGGCTTCCAGTGGGTGGACTTTCACGATCAGGACAACAATATCGTGTCCTTTCTGCGCAAGGGAGAACGCCGGGAAGGCGGAGGCCCACAGGAGGTGCTCCTGTGCCTCTTCAACTTCAGCCCCGTTCCCCGGCACAATTACCGCTTGGGCGCGCCCGTGGACGGCTTCTACGTGGAAGTATTCAACAGCGATTCCCAGGTCTACGGCGGCGGCAATCTGGGCAATATGGGCGGCAAGCGGACCGAGAATGTGCCGATGCACAACCTCCCTTATTCCCTTGAGCTCACCGCCCCGCCCCTAGCCGCCTGTTTCTTCAAGTTCCAACCCGAACCGCCTCCGCCACCGATCAAACGCAGCTAGGCCTGCTCAACCGGAGGAAGTCCGTGACCAAATGCATGAATCGCACCCAGACCCGTAAATGGGGACGCCCAGCCATCGCGGCGGCGTCCCTTTCCGCCCTCCTGTTGTCAGGCTGCGCGGTCTTCGATGTCCTGAATCAGCGCTTGGCCATCTTCGGAACATCGTTTTCCATGCAGAAACTGGACATGTCCGGACTGGTCTACCCTTCCGATTGGCTTAGCGCTTCCCTGGATCTCATGCTCCCGGACCGATCCTTTCTGGGTAATTTCGGGGTGGATGTGCAGGCGTCGATCAAGGCCAGGAATTCCAATGCCCAGAAGGCCGTGTTCGACGGGGCGACGGCCCACCTGCGTGTCCTTGAAACCAAGCCTTCATCGCCAAGCACCAGCGGCCTGATTCCGGCCTTTACGGTGGAACCCAATTCAGCCACGACCGTCGGGATCACCTTTCCCTTGCGCCTGAACAATCCGGTCTTCACCAAAGCCGCCTGGAAGGCCATGGTGAAGGGGGACAATATTCCCTATCAGATAGACGCGGATCTGAAATTGAACCTGCTGGGCCCGCTCGGGGTGCCCGATAGCGTGGGTGCGAGGACAGTGAACATGAAGGTGGTGGCGGGTTCGGTCGATGCGAAAGCGGCGGGGAACAATGCTGTGGAGCGGTTTCTGAAGGTAATCGATAAGGCTTTCTAAAAAAAGCCCCACGATCCGTCCCTTAGAACCCGATTCCCTTCAATACATTCTTGCCCTTCTTCTTGGCCTCTTCCGCCGCCTTCTTCTTCTGCGCTTCCGCCGCAGCCTCGGCTTTCTGCTTTTCCTCGTCCAGCCTAGCCTTGACCTCGTCAACCTTGGCCTTGCCTTTAGCCTCCAACTTCGCCCTTTCGGCATCAGCGGCGGCCTTGAGTTCGGCCTTCTTCTTATTCAGGGCGTCGCTGAGGGCGCCCTTGACTCCGGACCCGGCCTCGGAGGCCATGCGCTTGGCATCTAAGCTGAAACTGGGTTTCGCCAAAGTTCCGCCAACCACGAAATAGAGAATGGCGCGGCCGGCCTTGTCCGTCGGCACTAGGCTGGCATTCGCCAGGGCTGGAATGCCGGACAGCTTACCAATTTCCGAAGTCAGGGCGCCCGAAGCGCTGGCAACGGCCGCACTCATTTTGGGAGGGAGATGGGTTTCCAGGTTCAGGGCCAGGGTATTGTCAAACCCGATGGAGCCGGCCGCTATGATGGCGCCCACCACCGATTCGGCGATGCTTGCATCTTTAACGAGCAACTTACCATTGGCCGCTTCAAGGATCGTGCTGAAATTGGAAAAGGTGAACTCTTTGAAGGCCAGGGATTTGCTCACCTTGGAGAGGGCGTCGGACAGGCCCTTCACCAGCCCCGTCTCCATCAACTTGCCGTCCAGAAGGGCGAACCCGATCTTTCCAGTGATATTGTCGGCCACCACCTGGGGGGAGCCGTGGGTATTGACGTTCAGGTTCAGGTTGAATTTGCCGAAGATGGTGCTGTCCGCCCGGGAGAGGCTCTTCATCAGGCGGTTGGTGCCGGGTAGGCGGTCGTTCAGACGTGAGATGAAATCATTGGCTTCCACTTTGTTCACGTCGAGCTTCAGGGCCACCTTGGCATCGTTAGTGTCCCGCAGGTCCGCTTTCAGATTTGAAGTGAAGCCGCCGGAATAAAGGGATCCTTTCAAGGCGGTCGTCAGCACGCCGTTGCTCAAGGTGGACTTGGAGGTGTAATCCGTCATGGCCAGGTTCATCAGTTGGGTCCTGGCGAGTTTCACGTCGATTTCCGCGTCCACATTGGGCAGCTTGGGCCAGGCGTTCATGGGAGGGGCTTCCTTCCCTTCCTTTTTCACTTCGTCGACGGGCATCAGTTCATCGAGGTTCAGGAATGTGGAGGACACGGCGATCTTGGCCTTGGTCTGGCCTTTCGCTACCTTGGGCATGACCATCGCCAAGTAGTTGGTCACGGTGCCGTTCACGGCCAGATCCGACTCGCCGATGTTCACGATCAGGTTCTCCGCGATCTTTTCATTGTCGATCTTCACCTGGCCGCTCAGCTTTACCGGCCTAGGCAAGGGCTTGCCCTGGGCCGTAACGTTCTTGAGCTCCACGATTCCGTTGGCCTTGAGATTCTGGGGCGCATTGGGATCAAGGAGACCCGCGGCCTTAATTTTGGCTTGGATGATGCCGTCTGCCTTCAACTCCTTGTCCAACATGGCCAGCTTCTGCAGCAGCGGCACGATCTTACCCAGGTCCAGAAGCGCGTCGATATTGAAATCCTTCAGCATGGGCGCGGGGGCGCGCAAGGAGGTGACGAGGGCGTTCATGGAAACGGGATTACCGCCCATGTCGAAAGCGAACTGGCCGAGCCGCAGGCTGTCGCCGAGGAGATCCAGTTCGAGGTTCATATTGTCGATGCCGGCGGGCAGATCCTTGTGACTCACGCCTCCGTCATGGATGGTGAAATGGGCGGTGATGTCCGGAATCTTGCCGGTATCCAAGGCGCCCTTGATGCGGGCTTCCAAAGCCGCGACGCCTTTGGCGCTCAGCTTGGGGATGTCCGGGGACAGGCTGGCGGGCACTTCTTTGAGGACCGAGGCCAGCTTGATGTCCGGGGCGGAAAGGGTAAAGTCGAGCACCGGCGATTTGGTCATGAACTGGGTGGCTTCTCCCTTGACCGTGGCGCGGATATCCTGGAATCCGAGCTCCAGGCTTCTTACCTGAATGCGTTCGGCGGGGAGGTTGAGCTGGATGTCATGGCGCACGGTAATCTTGATGTTACCCTTGCGAAAGCCGGAAGCCGAATCCGAGATCTTGATCTCCGAGATCTCGAGCTTGCCCCTGGTCTTGACGTCTTCCAGGCGCTGGTCCAGATCCAGGGAAACGTTCTGGTTGATCTTGTCGAGGATCAGTTCGCGGCCGGTCTGGAGATCGCGGTAGCGGACCCGGCCGTTTTCGATGACGAAGGACTTGAGGGCGACGGCCGCGGGGCTTTCGAGGGCCTTGGCCGAATCCTTGATGGCTTCGACCGTGTCCGTCTTGCCGATGCCTTCCAGGTTGTTACGGCCGTCCTTGGAGACTTCATAAAGGATTTCCGGGTCCACCAGCTTGATTTCGTTCACGACAGGCGAGAACCTCAACAGGGATAGGAAATTGATGGAGAGGGCGAGCTCACGCAGTTTGATGCACGGGTCGGCGGAAAAGCCCTTGGCATTCGCGACGTTGATTTCGGTTACGGAAAGCTTGAGATTGGGAAAGACCCGGATGGAAACGTCTTGGACGCTCACGTCCCGGTTCAGGGCGGCGGACCCGTGCTTGTTGACCATTTCCTTGATTTTCGCGGGAGGGAAGGCGAGCTTGATGGCGAAATAAGCGCCAAGGCTCAGCAGGAGCAATAATACGATGCCCGCGAGGATGATGCGTTTCAAAACCTTCATGGACGGGGCTCCTGTGGGGAAGGAAAAGCGTAAAGCTAGTTTTTTGCGGGAGAAAAAGAAAACGCCATCCCCAGGAAGGGATGGCGTTCAATCGAGATGCCTAAGCGTCGATTAAGGGATGGTATTGATGGTGACCTTGAACTCGGCATTCGCCTTGTTGTCGGTACCGACGATGGTTCCCACGGTCACTAAGGCGAGCTTGCCTTCGGTGGTCTTGACCAGGAACATTTCCCCGCCGGTAATGACGGAGCTTTTGATCGGGGTACCGGCGGTGAAGGCGGCCTTGGCGGCTTCTTGATTGGCGGGCTTGGTCATGACCTTGACTATCCCGATGTCCTTAATCTTGGAGTCGCTGTAGGAGTTGGTAAGGTTGATGCTGTTGGCGACGCCGGCAGCCTTGGCGGATACGGCATTGTCAACATGGAAGGATCCACCGTAGTACATGAATACCAGGTCGATGGATTCCTGGGCTGCATTCGCAGCAACGGAGCCCAAGGCCACACCGGCATCAAGATCCAGAACTGAACCGAGGGTTGCACCCTGCGCCCCGGCGGCGATGGTCATCTCCGCTGCGAGGGCAGTCTTGGTTGTGGATGCGGGTTCATCATCCTTGTCATCGGTCAAGCAACCAGTGAAAGAAACCGAGGTTGCGACCATCATCATGCCAGCGATCATTCCGCCCAGCGATACCTTTTTCATTTTGCCCAAAACGTTCATGCAATACTCCTTAAGTGTTTCAGTTGATGTTGGAATCAACCTGTTAAGTATGCAAAAAATAAAAATCAAAAGCAAAGTGCAAGTGAATAATTAATGTTGTTCGAATGCACCCCACCTCCGCAATGATGTCCTGAATTGGGAAAATACGCCATGGAATCGCTCGTTTTCATCGTAGCGAACGAATCAGTACACCCATAGTTACCGATAGGAACGTAAGGAGGGAAACGCGCGAATACTCAGCGAAAATGGAGTCGAATCCATTACTAGAAGTTTTTTCGTCGCAAGTTAACAGCTTTATCCGGTCTCGAGTTTCCGGATACGATCCCGGAAGTGCGCGGCCTTTTCGAATTCAAGATTCGCGGCGGCCTCCCGCATCTGCTTCCGCAAGGCATCGATATCGGCATTTTCCGTTTTGACCACCCCATCGCCGTCCACGGCCGCATAGGCAGCCTCTTCCTCGGCAACCATCAGCGCCTTCAGGTCGATGCTGTAGTCTACGTCGGGAACCAGTTGCAGATGCTTATGGATTTCCCGTTGGACGCTTCTCGGGACCATACCGGTCCTTTGGTTGGACTGCTCCTGTTTGCTCCGGCGCTTGTCGGTTTCATCCATGGCATAGCGCATGCTCGCCGTCATCTGATCGGCGTACAAAATGACCCTGCCGTTCAGGTGGCGGGCGGCGCGGCCGATGGTCTGGATCAGGGAGCGGTTGCTGCGCAGGAAGCCTTCCTTGTCCGCGTCCAGGATGCAGACCAGGGACACTTCCGGCAAATCCAGCCCTTCGCGCAATAGGTTGATTCCCACCAGGATATCAATAATCCCCTCCCGAAGATCCTTAACGATCGCGCTGCGCGCCAGAGTGGTGGTATCGGAGTGCATATAGCTCACCTTAAGGCCCGCCTGTTGCAGGTACTCGGTCAGGTCCTCCGCGCTTCGCTTGGTCAGGGTGGTAATCAGGGTGCGTTCGTTCTTCGCGTTCCGCTTGGCGATTTCGTTCAGGATATCGTCGATTTGGCCCTTGGTCGGACGGACTTCCACCTGCGGATCCAATAGGCCGGTGGGCCGGATAATCTGCTCGACCACCACGCCTCCGGATTTCCTGAGTTCATAGTCGGCCGGAGTAGCGGAAACGAATAGGGTGGCCGGAATCTTGGCCTCGAATTCATTGAACTTAAGGGGACGATTGTCCAGGGCGCAAGGCAGGCGGAAACCGTAATTGACCAGATTCTCCTTCCGGGATCGGTCCCCGTTGTACATGGCCCCAATCTGCGGAAGGGTCACATGGGATTCATCCAGGATAAGCAGATAATCGTCACCGAAAAAATCCATCAAGGTCGAGGGCGGCGACCCTACTTCCCGGTTTTCGATGATGCGGGAATAGTTCTCCACACCGGGGCAATGACCCACCTCCTTGAGCATTTCCATATCGTACATGGTACGCTGGCTAAGCCGTTGGGCCTCAAGGAGTTTGTTCTCTGCATTAAACTGTTTCAGCGAGCTGTCCAACTCCAAACGCATGTCCCTCAAGACCCGATCCATCCCCTGTTCGCTGGTCACGTAATGGCGGGCGGGATAGATGAGGACCGTCTCGAGCTGGGCTTCCTCTTCCCCGGTTATGAGATTGATGCGGCGGATCTTCTCCACCTCGTCCCCGAAAAATTCGAAGCGATAGGCGAAATCGTCGTAGGCGGGATGCAATTCGACCACATCCCCGCGGACGCGAAAGGTCCCCCGGCGAAAATCGAAATCGTTGCGGCTGTAGTATATGTCGATGAACTTCCGCAGTAAGTCGTTGCGTTCAATGGAGTCCCCGACCTTTATCTCAACCATCATCTTGCGGAATTCCGTGGGTGTTCCCAGGCCGTAGATGCAGGAAACGGAAGAAACGACCACCACGTCCTTGCGGGAGACGAGTGAGGCCGTGGCGCGGAGGCGAAGCTTATCAATCTCGTCGTTCTGGCTCGAGTCCTTTTCGATATAGGTATCGCTGGAGGGAACGTAGGCCTCCGGCTGGTAATAGTCGTAATAGCTGACGAAATACTCTACGGCGTTCTTGGGGAAGAACGACCTGAACTCCTGGTAAAGCTGAGCCGCCAGGGTTTTATTATGGGAGATGATCAAGGTCGGCTTGGATAGCTCCCTGATGATGTTGGCCATGGTGAAGGTCTTGCCCGACCCGGTCACCCCCATCAGGGTCTGGAATTTCTCGCCGGATTTGAATCCGGCCACCAATTGTTCGATGGCCGCGGGCTGGTCGCCGGCAGGCTCGTAGGGGGCTTCCAGGCGGAAAATGGACATGGGTAAGAATATAGGAAACTGGGGTAGGCCTGCCCGGTGGAAGGGGTAGGGATTAGGGGCTAGGGAATGCGAAGAAAGTGCAGGGGGGCGGCTGGGTAAACTGGCAGAGCATTCGCTGCCGCCTCTATGCGGTCGTAAGGGGCCTCAGGCGACCCTTACCTCAGGGAATCTGGGCCAAAAGCCGATTGGCGTCAAAGGCTTCGCGGGATTCCGGATACAGGGAAACCAGCTTCTGGGCAGTGGCCTTTTCCTTTTCCGGATTCTTCAATTCGCGATAGACCAAGGCAAGTTTCCACAGGGCATTGGGGACGGCGGGGCTTAGATCCGCCACTTCCTTGCCGATTAGTTTTTCATCCGGATTAGCTGATCTGCGCCCGAACCGGGAAACGAAGGCTTCCAGGTTTTCCGCAGCCTTGGCATAGTCTTTTTTCTGGATTTGGCTGGAGGCGAGGCCATGCAG
>JALYSE010000243.1 GCA_030854955.1 Fibrobacterota bacterium
TACCATGTCCCGGTACATGCGCAGCAGACCGTCCCTGCCAAAGCGCGTGGCCTCCTCCGCCGGAGAGGCTCGGTAGGCGTTCAGGGGGATGCGGCCCAGTTCCAGGGTTCCCGGCTTCCGCACCTGGGCGGGAAGGATGGGGAGGTTTTTCGGCATGGCGGGAAATGTACAAAACACCGAAGACCGGGCCGTTCCAGGCCTGGCCCCTTACGGCACACCGATCGAATCGAAAATTATCCTAACGCGTACGGATCGGAATTCTTATAGAACGATTGGGACCGAGAATGTCCTGCCCGCGCCCATGGCGCGCACGATATGCAGACCCGGACGTGCACCCCGGATCGCGATTTCCGCGCTGCCGGTGGCGGAATTGTCGCCACCAAGCGCGCGGCCCTGGAAGTCCAGGATTTCGAGCTTGTAAACCGCCCCGTCGGAGAACGTGATCCTCAACCGATCGGACATGCGGCGGACTTGCATGCCGGATTGTCCCGAACCCATGGCCGCGTGCCTGATTTCCACGGAAGGCTCGAAAGGCTGCGAAGGGGATATCGCGTTCAGGGTGTACCAGGTCTTGTTGTACCAGATCACCTTCGCACCCACCTCGGATTTCAGGTTGTTGGCGGCGATGGCCACCACCTGGCCCGTCTTGAGACCGTCGATTTCCAGGAACACCCTTTTGCGATCGGGCGAAACCTGCACCGACTTGATGGTGCGGGTCTCGATTTTTCCCATGCCGCCGCCATAGGTATTGTCGGGTACGTAACCCCATTGCTTCACCACGTAGTTCGCAGCGGCCCCGGCTTCCTTGCCCACGGGCATAGTGAACTCCAGTTCCATTCCCGTCGCGCGGGAGCGCGTCGCCAGGATTTCGAAGACCGGGGTGTTGTTGGGAACCAGCTTTTGCAGTCCCCAGTTCGTGAAGTTCCAGCCCTGGTTGCTCGCAGTATTGGCACCCAGGCCGCCGATATAGATTTCCCCCTCGGCTCCGGTCCGGATGCGGTGCACGCCCACTTCCAGTCCGCCCGACATGGTGATGACGCTGCCCTGGTATTCGCCGTTCACTTTTTCCAGGAAGGCGCGGTAGATGCCCCCGCGTCCGATGTCCCCGTAGATGAATTGGCCCTTGTACGGTCCCACGTTCATCAAAGCGGGTTCGGTGGGGCTGTCATTGGCATCCCGGAAAGGTGCCCAGAGATTAGGAGGCGTCACCGTGGTTCCCGCAGGAATCGTTTCACCCTGGTTCAGGTATCCGTAGAACTTGCCGGCCTTAATCTGAATGAAAGGACTGGTGGGCCGCCACCCGCCCTGGTTGTCGGTCACCCAGATTTCCCCTTCGGGTCCGATGCCGATGCCGTCCGGAGCGCGCAGTCCCGTGGCCACCACGGTATAGGCACCTCCGGTGATGGGAATGCTGATCACGGAACCGCGGTCCTTGCCCAAGGATTTCTCCGGCCAACCCGAACTCTGCACGCCGGAGGCGAGGGCCATGTAGAGCTTGCCGTCCTTGTGGACGGGGCCGAAGGAGTACTCGAACCAGCCCATGTAAGATGGGATCTTGCCGATCTCCAGCATCTCCTCGTACTTGCCGTCCTTGTCCTTGTCCACCATCTTGACGATGCGGTCGACGTCGCCCACGTAGATTTCGCCGTTGACGATGCACAGTCCCTGGGCATCCTTGAAGCCGGATGCGATTTCCGTCACTGTGATAGCGGTCGGATCGCTTCCCTTGGTATTGGTCACCCGATAAAGCCGGGTCGTTCCCGTGTATGCGGTGGTGACCTGGATCCCGGAGGAGTTTTGGCCGCCCGGACCGGAGGTGCCGCGCCAGGTGAGAACGATCATGTCGCCGTTGGGCATGAAGTCCATCCCTGAGACCTGGGGTTCGAACCCCGTCGGCCGCAGGGTCATAATGGAATAGCCCGGATGGAGGTCCACTTCGATTGCGAACCCCATGCTTGCGCAGAGCGCCGCTCCCACGGCCAACTTGCTGAGTACTTTCTTCATGTTTCTCTCCCCCGCTAAAGTGTGGTCCATCGTCCTGCGGAGGACCTGGTTCAAAAATTCGCCAATGAAGTCAGCCCGGTCCGGCCTTCCCGGAGGACCAGGGGGCCGCCGTGAGCCGAGCCAGCAATCCCCGGAAAACCATTCCCAAAGTTAATCCCGGATGCTATTTTTGGTTTAGTAATTTATTTGGATTGTATTGAATCATTTCATCATTCAGCACTTTTTTTGATCATTTACTGTCGTTTATCGCCTATTTACAGGTTTAGAAATTTTCTGCTCTTTTTTTGGTTTACCCAGGCTGGAAATGGGAGCCGGGGCAAGCTTCTGGAATGGTGCCAGGCTGGCTTTTTCTAAATTACCCTGATGACCCATACCATCCGGGTGAATTATTACGCGCAATTGCGGGAAGCGTTGAAGACCTCTTCAGAAGATGTGGTCGTGGAAATGCCCGCTCTTGAGCGCGACATCCTCGAACGCCTGGCCCAGCTGCATCCACGCCAACGGGACCTTTTCATGTCCAGCCGCGTGGCTGTGGATGAGGATTACGTGGACGCGAAAACCCTGCTGGATAAGTTGTCCGGGGTGGATATCATCTCCCCCATAAGCGGAGGCTGAATGCCCTTGCAGGCTTCCTTGCTTTCCTCCGAGCCCCTGAATCGCGAATCCCTGCGTCTGGAAGTTTCCGATCCTGCGGCGGGAGCCGTCCTTATCTTCGAAGGCACCGTGCGCGATCATTCCGAAGGCCTTTCCGGCGTCATCGCCCTGGAATACGAGGCCCAGGCTTCCATGGCCGGCAAGATCATCGCCGCCATCCTCGAAGAAACCTCCCGGAAAGTTCCCCTGCGCAAGATCGCGGTCCGGCACCGCCTGGGACGCGTGGAACTCGGAGAACCCACCATCATCATCGCCGTCAGCGCATCCCATCGCGACGAGGCCTACCGCGCCTCACGGCTCATCATCGATCGTATCAAACATGAGGCGCCCATCTGGAAGCGGGAAATCCTGCGGGACGGAACGGGAGAGTGGAGCAAAGGCTGCACGGCCCATCGGGAAGAAAGACTTAAAATTGAAAATTGAAAATCTCGATCTCAAATGACCGCTTCCATCCGACCCATCCTGGACAAGGCCCTCGAAGGCCGCCGCATCTCACCCAAGGAAGCCTACGTCCTCCTGTCCTCGACCGAGTGGAACCCCATCGTGGCGGCGGGCCATCAACGCCGCCTGCAAATCCATGACCCCGAGACCGTAAGCTACACGGCGTACCGCGTCATCAATTACACCAACTATTGCGACGTGGATTGTTCCTTCTGTTCCTTCAAGGACGAGATCGATAGCGATCGCGGCTATACCCTGAGCCTTGATGAGATCGCCGCCAAGACCGAGGAGGCACTGGCCCTTGGGGTCGATCACATCTTCATCCAAGGTGGCGTGAACCCGAAGCTTCCCCTCTCCTATTACACCGACGCCCTGCGCATGCTGTCGGGAAAATACCATGTGCACGTGCGGGGGTTCTCGCCCGTGGAACTGCTGCGCCTGGCACGCAAGGAAGAGATTCCTTTGCCGGAATTGCTCGCTATTCTCAAGGATGCGGGACTCGGATCCGTGCCCGGGGCGGGTGCCGAAATCCTTACCGATCGCATGCGCCAGATCCTCTCGCCCAAGAAGCTGAGCGGCGAAGACTGGTGCCGCGTGATGGGGGAATGTCATAAGCTGGGTCTGCCCGGCTCCAGCAATATCGTATTCGGTTCGGTGGAGACCGAAGCAGATATCTGCGAACATCTGAACCTGATCCGGGACCAACAGGACAGGACCGGCGGCTTTCTTGCCTTCATCCCATGGGTGTTCCAACCCCAGACCAAAAAGTTCATCGTCCGCCATGTGCGTGGTTGGGAGTATCTCCGCCTGGTCGCGGTGGCGCGCCTCTTCCTGGACAACATTCCCAATATCGAAGTCAGCGTGCTGGGGATGGGCAAGGACCTGGGGGAATTGGGCCTCTTCGCTGGGGCAAACGACATCAACAGCATCGTGATTGAGGAGAACGTGTTGCGCTCGGCCGGGCTCAAGACCCTGGGCGCCGCCGTGAAGTTTATCCGCGAGGCCGGATTCAAACCGCGTCGGCGCACCTTGAATTACGAATTCGGGAAATACGAGGATCCGGAGCCAGCCCGTATATAGTTTCTGTTGATATTAACCCGTTCTTTTTTCCCCTCTTGCACGATCGTAACGGAAACCTGATCTCAGGTAGGGAGCCTTCGATCCATTCCGTGCCTCTGCCGCCGGTGGAAAGCACGACCGGGATCTTCGGGTTTGAAATCCTGGGAGAATGGACGATCCTTCCTCCAAGCGTGTCTCCGTTGATATTCGCCTGCCCGCAAACCCGGCAAATCCATGGTGGAAGGGGGCGGAGCCTTCAGCACCTTAAACTTCAATTTGACACCCCAGGTGCAGGCGCTTCTGGCCTCGAATCGTCGGGACTTTTCCATCAAATTCGCCGTCAACAGTAGTTCGCCAGGAGCGGTTCTCGATCGCGTCGGAATTAAGCCCTAAAATTGACATGAGTCTCTGGAATTGTCAGGCTGGTAAAACTTGGGTTGGGAATCGAATATATGTTGAACGGAAACGTTCCATGCCCCGTGAGCCCACACCAACCAGTCTAGATAGCCGAATCACCCGCAAGGTGAAGCAGAGCCCTCCCGGCACGGTATTCACCCCCGGGGACTTCGCCGCAATGGGCGGATCAAAAGCCGTGGGAAAATGCCTGGAGTGGCTCGTGAAGCGCAACGAGTTGCGCTGGCTCGTGCGCGGGCTCTATGACAAGCCCCGTCACGATGAAGTGTTGGGCATCCTGTGGCCCTCGCCCGATGCCGTCATCAAGGCCATCACCGACAAAAACAAAATCCGCGTGCAGCCAGCCGGCGTG
This sequence comes from Fibrobacterota bacterium, assembly GCA_030854955.1. Classification (GTDB taxonomy): domain Bacteria; phylum Fibrobacterota; class Fibrobacteria; order UBA11236; family UBA11236; genus Chersky-265. The sequence continues at coordinate 4,925 of JALYSE010000243.1, forward strand.
CATGCGGCCAATATGCTGGGTCTCTCGGAACAAGTTCCCGCCAAGTACATTTTCCTGACCGATGGGGGAAGCCGTATGGTGAAGGCCGGGCCGATGCGCATTGCCCTCAGGCATACTTCCCCGCGCAACATGGCCGCCGCCGGCAGGTTCACGGGTCTATTGATCCAGGCCTTCAAGAGCCTTGGGGTAAAGCACATCGATAAGTGGCATCTCGCGCGCTTGAAAAAAACCGTACCGGTCGCGGACCGGCTTGGATTGTTGAACGACCTCGATCTGGCGCCGGCGTGGATGCGACCCTTGTTCATGGAGTTGGCGGGTCAAAAAAGGTCCAGGCGCATGAAAGAATTGCCGGAGCGGCCGGAACCATGATGCCTACCAACGGTTTGCTGGATTATCCGAAGACCGCAAAAGCGCAGCCTTCCTTCAAGCTGCGACGGAGACGGGGCGCGAAGCGGCAATCATGGAAAAGGATTTCTGGGTGTGTTGGATCCTGGGGCAGATTTTTTCGGATCCGGAACTGGAACCGCATTTCATTTTCAAAGGCGGCACCTCGCTATCCAAAGTGTACAAGGTCATCGATCGGTTTTCCGAAGATGTGGATCTGGGCATCCATCCGGGGACCTTGGGTATCAGCGAAGATGCGTTCACGGCATTGGAAAGTCGCACCAGCCGCACTGGTGCCTTGTTGGATATGCAAAAGGCGTGCGGTGAACGTCTTGAGAAAAATATCGTGCCCCGCTTGGAGTTGAATGTCCACTTGGCCTTGAGCGGACCGGGTTACGGAAAAAGCGGGCTCACCTATGAATTCGATGAGCGGGTTCATGGCCTCCACGCCGAGCACCATCGGCCCGAAGGGCATGACATGCCGGTGCGCCACGCCCGCCATTATGCCGACTTCACCCGCCTATTGGCCCATCCACGCGCCAACATCTTCCTGGCCGATACGGCCATGTGCTTGCGGGTGGCTGAGTGGAAAAACCGGGTTTTCTCACGGAAATGGGCCCGCTACGAGCTCGCGCGCCCCGGTTCCTTCAGCCTGGTACCGCCGGAGGCGCACCTGAAAAACCTGGAAAAAGATTATGTTGCCATGCGGCCCATGTTCTTGACCGAGCCGCAACCTTTCGACGACCTTATCCGTGCCCTTTCGGACGCGGAGCGGCGACTGAACGCGATCTGAAGGGATAACCATGACGATGAGCCTCTTCGCCTTCCTCCAGACCGAATGTCTTTACGGACCTTGTTCCCCAAGGTCCGGAGGCAATCTTCTCGCCGACCCAATTGGATACGCTCATATCCGCGCTGCAACGAGTGAAAGCGTCGGCAAAAGCGGCCTAAAGCGGCGAATCACGGGATGAAGTAGCGAAGGACCCCATTTGAGAAGCCCACCATCACAAAAGTCATTAACGCAATGTACCAAGGACAAACTTGACTCCCTGCTCAAAGAGCCAGGCCAAAGTATCAGTTTCCGGTCCTGCGCAGATATCCCAGTAGAAATGACCCGGCTTGTCCCATTCCGGGTTGCACCAGGGATTTTACCCGGACCTTCCAGATATACGCTCCGGTACCCGCCCTTTCCCCGTCATTACCTCGGCCATTCCAACCCAGCCGCAAGGTATACGTTCCCGTGGCGGGGTTCTTGATGTTGTCGGTCAGAAAAGGACCCTCGATTCGACCTTTCCAATGGGCGACCAAGATTCCCAGATTGCTGAAAACCCGGGTTTCAAAGCTGAATGGTCCATCGGCTTCCACCTCTACAGAAGGATGGGAAAGGCCGAGGTTCCCGTCACCGCAACCAAGTGTCCCGCAAGCTGAGATCGTGCCCTCCCGGGTTGCTCCCGCAAAGACTTGCCAGCGGGCTCCATCGGATCGGGCCGCTATGAAGGCCGGTTGACCACTCGCGTCCACCTCCTCCGAGAAAAAACCCTGGGATGCGGGCAAGAATCGAAGTCGGACAATAGGTGGCGGCACCC
>JALYSE010000244.1:0-2998 GCA_030854955.1 Fibrobacterota bacterium
CTCCCGGGTTGCTCCCGCAAAGGCTTGCCAGCGGGCTCCATCGGATCGGGCCGCTATGAAGGCCGGTTGACCACTCGCGTCCACCTCCTCCGAGAAAAAACCCTGGGATGCGGGCAAGAATCGAAGTCGGACAATAGGTGGCGGCACCCGATTATCGCCTTCCAGGATCACGGGCCGGTTTTGGGGATGCGGCTTGACGCCACCCAAATCGGTATAGCCCATGCCCAGTCGCAAACTATCTCCCGGCATCAATAACGGATCCGAGTGACTGGCAACTAATATTTTCCAGATCAGATCCTGCCCCAAAAGGGTTCTCACCCACTCCAAGCTGCCCGCTTCCAGTTCTTTTCCTCGGATAACGCGTAGGGGATTACGGGAACCGGGAGAAAGAACCACCGGCTCGCTGAATTCCAGGCTCAGGGTATCCGCCTCTCCAGGATTGCGACCGGGGGCAAGGACCGCTTTTTTCAGAATCGGCCCGATGCTGTCCACGAAGGTGAAGGCATTGCTGCGCGCCTTGCCGGCCTCGGTTAAAAAAGAGCGTCCGGAATTGCGCGACTCTCCAACAAAGGCCGTGGCTACCGGAAAGGGAGGACTCCAGTCCAGTTCCACTTGGTTTCCGCTGGGTCCGGCGTAGATATTCTTGGATCCCCGCGCGAAGCGGATTTCCGTCGGGACAGGAAAGGCAATCTGGATGGAATCGGGGATTTGCGTCAAGGGTTTGGAGTAAAGGACCCGCGCCTTATCCGCCACACCGTCGCCATCCGTATCGTATAAGCTACCTCCTACCGCCAAGGGATAGGTGGCTGGGGAAAATAGGAAGGCTTGGCTGGAATCTTCCGGATCGGATCGATCGCGATAGGTGACCCATACCGTATCGCCTTCTCCAAATGGGACCTGGCCCGGAGTTTTAATAGTTGGATCGATGTCGACCAAGTTGAGCGGCGTCAGTGTATGGAAAATCGAGGTCCGAGGACCGGTTTCAACCAAGGTTACCAAAAACGCATCGCCCCGGTTCGCATTGCTTACCGTTACCCGCAGGGTATCCGGCAAATCGGAGCGATCTCCGCTTTTATCCTCGACCTCGACCTGGAACTGGGTCTTACCCGCTTCTCCCAAGGTCGGCAAGGGATCGCCCGTAGGGGTAAGTAATTTCAAATGGGAAGGGAACGCATCCGATTTCCGGAAGTCTACGAAGAAATGATGGTTGCTGAAGGCGCATCCTGAACAGCCATTACATCCGGCTTCGGCTCCGCCGAACAGGGTGAGGTCCACGACGTTGGATCCGGCCTTGAGCGGAACGGGGATATTGAACGTGTAACTATTCGCGGCCGGATCATATTTGGCCACCTTGCTGATATCCTCCAGTCGTTGACCATTCAGCCAGATATCCGTAAGCCTCCCATTCTCGGTCACCGACGCCGTGCCCGTGATGTTCAGGACGGAAGCGGGCTGCTTCAGGAGTAGGTGTTCTTCTGGAGGATTGGCAATCGGGCTCGTGATTCGGGAAGTCATTTCATAATGGCTTACCTTGGTTTGCTGTTCCTTGCGGGATGGCGAATATCCGTATATGAATTCGCCCTTGCGATATACGGTAATGTACGGGTTCTGGGGATGGAGAAAGTAGAAGTTGTCCAGATCGTCCTTGGTTCCGGTGGGGATGCCGGGAAAGTCCACTGGATCTCCTAGTGCGCGGCTATGCGCGGACCAACTCCAGTCCAGGGGTGTGGGCACATGGGTCGGGGGGCCGTAAAGGAGGTTGTCGTCGAAAGGCAGGTTGCGTTTGCGGAATCCGACGTCCATGCGAAAGCGCGAGCCTGATTTCATGACCACGGATCCCAAGGGCAAGGAAAGGTACCAGATATAGGTGCCTGTGGCGGGGACGAAGGTATCTTCCATTTTCACCAGTTTTTGAGCTTGGACGAGCTTATCCAATTCGGCCTTGAAGGGTGTGCCCTGGAAGCCCGCTTCCGTATACTGAATGCCGATATCGACCGCGGCGCCGAAGTCCTGCATTTCCGCCTCCGTGCCGCGCAGGTAGATACGCAAGTCCAAGGAGTCATAGGCCTTGACGTCATTGTTCACGACATTGATGCCCAGATAGGGAAAGGGGCCGATCCCGGAATATTGCATGGCCCGGATTTCAAAGGCGACATAGGTCACTGGCGTGGTGAAGGTATAGAATTTACCCTGGTTGTCATCCTTGCTGCCATCGCTTTCCACCGAGAACCAGTACTGGGTTTTTTCCTTCAATCCACCGATGCGGATACGATGAAAGCGGACGGGCTGACTGGCGACATCGCCGCTTTGCTTCAGGGAGGGCGGTTTGGCATTTCCGTAGGTCACCTGGCTGCCGTATTCGCCATTAGGCGTGAACCAAATGATATCGGCCGAATCGGCGGTGATATTGCAGGCGCTTACCTGGGAAATGCGGGCGGGTTCCTTGGGATTCTTCAGCGTGGTGAAGCTCCACTTTTCCCCGCCATTGTCATTCACGGCCCGGATTCCGCGAGTATCCACGGCTTCCGCCTCAAAATAGTAGGTGGTTCCGGGGGAGAGTCCTTTCAAAGAGATCCTATGCTCCACGCCCGCTTCCAACCCGGGCGCCACGCTTCCCAAGGTAGCTTTGGAGGTACCGTAACGGATGACAGCGGTTCCATACCGGCTTTGACGGATGCGGATCAAGGCCTCGGTTTGGTCCACGGACAGGATTTCCACCGTGAGGACGGGCGGCGCCAATGGCGGCTCCGCCACGGACAAGCCCACCGCGGGCAATAACAGGGCCGTGGTGCCGTCCAGGCAGGATTCCGAATGCCGGTAATCGTTCCAATCCTCCTTGAAGATGGACGTAGTGGGCGGAAAGCCTCCATACAAGGCTCCCACCGGCGGGTTGTATCGATAAAAGGCTCCAGGGAAATTCTTGCCTTCCGGATTCGCCCCCCGATGATGGGGATGGTTTGGGGTCTTAGCTCCGATTCCGTAGACCATGCTTAAATCC
>JALYSE010000244.1:3008-6887 GCA_030854955.1 Fibrobacterota bacterium
GATTGACACCGAGCAGGTAGTCGAAGGATCGGATGAGCAATTGCCGGGCTTCCGGCGCTTTCCAATTTTCGGCTCCGGTGGTTCCGGGCAGAGCCATGCCCTGGATATCCCGGGCAATATCGTAGTAGATGAATAATTCGGTCATATTTCCGGCCAGGTATCGGTTGTATACCCATTCCTGTTCGGCGGCCAGATTGATATTCCAGTTGGCATTAAATGGGATCCCCCCCAGCATTCCTGGTTGCGGATCGGGGATGGGAAGGGTGGCGCCGGCGCCTCCGGCCACGCTGGCAAGCTGGGAAATATTGCGGACTACGGCAAAAGCCGCGTCACGAATCAGCAACAATCTTTCCGATTCGGTGATTCCCAGTTTTGCGGACCGTACCGGGTCAACGAGTATGAGACGGTAGAATGCCCAGAGCGCGTAAACATGCGTCGTGGCCCAGGAGGTATTGGCATTGCCATGCAGAGGTGTAGGGTTTTCCTTGACGAACCATCCAGCGGTGAAGGTGCCTTTCAATCCCGCTTGGTCGGCGCGGCTGGCGATGGCGGTATTCCTGAAAACGTCATCGATGAAACCCTTTTCGCCCGTGGCCCACGCCAACGCTATGGCCGCCAGCGCCATATCGTCACTGGTCACTCCCCCTCCATTATAGGCGGGAGAGCTGCTTTCCTTGGGATTCGCTTTTCCGTAAGCATACAGGTCCCGGGCGGCCTTAAGGGTTTTTGAGGCGTAGGCCGAGTCATAGGCTGACCATTGCCCGGATACAAAGGCCAAACCCGCCGCATAAAGTCCCATCACATTGGCGCCCAATTCGCTGCGTAGCTCACGCACCGGTCCGCCGCGTTCCGTGGGGGCGAAATCCTGGAATTCCGGACGGCCCCACCAATTGTGATCCTGTCCAAAGCCGCCCACCGATGTTGTCATTCCGGCTACAGTTCCGCCTGCCGCAGTATAGGCGGCCAGGATAAAGTCGGCGCCATGCTTGGCTTCGCGGAGCATATCCGGAATACCATCCGTATTGACGGTCCTGGCTTGATTGAACGCATAATGATCCGCGTCACGATTCGACAAGGCCGCCGAGGTCAATCCCATAACGGCAATCGCATAGCCTTGGGTTTGCGCTTCTTTCAAGTGATCGCCGCAATCATACCATCCTCCCGGTACGCCGTCTTTCAAATGGCTTGGACCATGGAACCAGGATTCGGAATTCCCGCTCCTTTGGACTCCGAAAAACTTGAGCAAGGCATCCCGGACATAGGCATAGGTTTCCTTATGGACCAGAAAAGGCGCAGAAACCGCACCATTGATTTTGAGTGTGTAGCGGCCTTCCGATAAGGTCTTGGGCAACCGGCCTTCCTGAACGGGTCCCGCCACGGGCGTTCCCGCCAGGGTATACCGATTATCCCCTCCGGTGACGAGACTGGCATTATTGGAAGCCCGCACGGAATAGGATCCGGATGTCGAAAACCCTTTTGGGATCAAGGTTCCGCTTGCGACTTGGACTTGGGTCTGCGCATCGTGAACGGTAAATTGCGTCGCCGTGCCTATGTAATAAAACCCATTGTCTTCTCCGGGTAGGTAACCGGCCTGATTGACTCGAATGGGGGATAGGATAAGATTCGCAGAATCACGCGATTTTTGATCCAAGGTATCCGGCATGGGATTGGCGATGGCGGCATAGGGTTGAGGATCTTGGGGAATGGGGCGAATGGCTTGCGCGAAGGGGCGAAAACTCAAAATCAAGGCCAGGCAAATGGCCGCCGGGAGGGCTGGAGGATAAGTCATGATGACTTAGTGTTTAAAAACCCGTTTTGGTTAGGGCTGACCTTTTGGTTAGGGCTGACCTTTTGGGGGTGAAGTCCAAGGGCCTTCTACCCCGCGAGGCGGCTTTTCAACTCCCCCAACAGAATCCTCAGGTCTTTGGCGTACCCGGCGATGAACCTCGCCCGGAAGCGGCCCAAGGGGTCGTTTATCTCTATGGTTTCCTTGATGACGACCTGCGAGCCGCCTTGCGCGTTCGGGACGATGAAGAATACCCTCTCCACGCGCCTTTCCGGCTTCCCGCCCACGATACGATCGATCCACTTTTCCGCGGGCCGGCCGGCGCCTTGGACATGGCTCGTCAATCGGCCGCGCGCATCCGTTTCAGTCCAGACTTGATCCGGCCCGCGGTTCGTCCTTTCCGAGACGGCCACGTCGGATCGCCAGCGGGGATAGTTCTCGACCGCAGAGAGGACCGCCCAGACCGCTTCCGGTGTTGCCTTTATGCGGATGGATGCGCTCGCTTCATGCTTAGCGGGTAACAGGACTCCCGCCAACCAGACGAAGGCGGCTGCGGCGGCCAGGCCGCATAAGGTCCAAAACAGATATTTGATGGCGTTCAAGGCTTCAAGGTCAAATAGGATTTATACAAAAGGGCATGGGAACCTCTGACTCCCAATCTTATCCCCGATGCAAGTCCCGCGGCAAGCGGAATGGGATCAAAGAGCGCCGATATGCTTCTGATACCGCTCACGGAAATTGGTACGGGCGCTGTCCGCGGCAAGGGATTTCTTGGCCGGATCGGAGTTCACCCACTTTTCAATCGCCTTTACGCGGTTCCTGTTGCCCGGATGGGAGGAAAGCCACTCGGGGACGCCGGCGTTCTTGGCCCGGGTGAAATATTTTGCGATTCCCAGGGGGTTTCGGCCGGTGCGGACCAGGGCATTGGTGCCGCCTTTGTCGGCATCGGTCTCGTCGCCCCGGGAGAATTTGAGACCGGCCAATTGGGACACGGCACCGGCGGCCAACTGCCCGGGTTGCCCCGACCCGGAGGCGATCAAGGCCCCCTGTAAGGCTATCCCAAGGGTCGCGTTCTTGGCGACCTGCTCGCGGTAGTGGTGATTGGTCACATGGGTGATTTCATGCCCGAGCACGCCCATCAGCTCGGATTCATCCTGCATCTTTTTGAGAATGCCGGTGTAGATGTAGACGTAACCTCCGGGAACCGCGAAGGCGTTCTCTACATCCTTGTCGATCAAGGTGTAGGTGAAGCTGTATTTGGGCCGTTCTCCGGCCGGCAGGGCCGCTACGATTTCCTGAGCTAGGCCGATGATATAGTTCTGCAAATCGGTCTGAGCCTGGTTCTTGGGGACGAATACCGGCATTTCCTGCTTGGCGGTATCGTTGGTCGTGAGAGCCCGGTTGAACTCCGCGCCCAATTTGGCTTCGTCTGCGTCCGAAACCAGGGCCCTGCCTGCGCCGGTGAAAAACCCGGCACATTGAACAAAGGTGAGGAAGAAAAAGAGGGAGAACGTGAAACGGGGAGCAAGGTGGATGATTGCGGACATATCAGCCCTTTCCAACGGGTACGGAAGCGACGGTACAGGGAAAAACTAAATTCCCACGGTTAGTGGGGAGAAAATCTTTTCCGGATAAGTGGATATCGACGGAGCCATCGACGTCGAGAAAGACGAATTCCAGACTTAGGTCTTGGGGATGACCTTGGTTTTCAGCTCGAATTCCGACTGGAAATTCGTGGCAGGGTCCGCCGCCAGGGCCTTCAATATCGGATCATCATTCACCTGTTCCGTCACGTCCCCCACGCGGTTGTCCGGCTTGGGATGGGTCGAGATCCAGGAGGGAGGGCCGCCGTCTGGGAAGCGGCCGAAGAACTTGGCGATGCCCAGGGGATTGCGAAGCATCGCCCCCGTGTACTTGGTTCCGTAGACGTCGGCTTCCGACTCGTTGTTTCGGGAAACCTTCAGGGCCGCCAATTGGAAAAAGCTTCCCGCCACCAATTGCGCGAGCTGGCCGGCATTGTTGCCCAGCAGGGCCTGTAGGATGATGGAAAGGGCAGCATCCTTGGCCATGGCATCGCGGTAGTGGTGCTGGGT
>JALYSE010000034.1 GCA_030854955.1 Fibrobacterota bacterium
GTTCATGACCTTGGCCGAAGGACCCGTTTCCATCGAGAAGGGACCGGACGGTTCCTTGTACTACATCTCCCTGCTTTCCGGAGAGGTGAGGCGCATCGGCATCTTCGCCGGAGTCCCCATCGCCGTGGCCTCCGCAGACAGCCTGTCCGGCTCCGCGCCCCTGAAGGTCTCCTTTTCAAGCGCGGGCAGCAGGGACCCCCGCGCCCTGGCCTTGACCTATCTATGGGAATTTGGGGATGGGGGCACGTCCTCCGCACCCAACCCGTCCCATACCTATCTTCCCAACAGCACACGGACCTTTTCAGTCAAGCTCACCGTGGCCAACTCCCATGGCAAATCGGCAATCGACACCCTGTCCATCACCGTCGGCAGCTCTCCACCCCGGGCATCCATTTCCATGCCGGCGCCCGGAACCATGGCGCTTGCGGGTGATACCATACGCTATGCCGCCACGGCGGTCGATGACGAGGAAACCCTACCCGCAGAGGCTTTCTCCTGGTCGGTGATTTTACATCACGACCATCATGCGCACCCTTTCTCGGCGACCAACGGGAAGGCCGGCTACTTCGTCGTGGAAGATCATGGCCAAGGGGATTTTTTCTATGACCTGCTCCTTTCCGTAACGGACAGGACGGGGTTGCGGGACACCCAACGGGTGGAGATAGGTCTGGTCGTGCCCAGGAATACGCCCCCAATCGTTAAGGCCGAGGAAGATCGGATCGTGGCTTTCGATTCGACCCTGACATTGAAGGGATCAGTTTCGGATGACGGATTGCCGGCGAACTCAGGCGGCCTGGCCGTTTATTGGTCCTGCATTAGCTGGCCCCAAGGCGGCAGGGTGGTCTTTAACGATTCCACCTCGCTGGAAACCCGGGCGGAATTCTCCATGCCAGGAGAATACGTCCTGCGCCTCGCGGCCCATGACGGCGAATCGGAATCTTCCTCCGAGTTCAAGGTACGGGTAACACCTCCGATACCAACCGCCCTAGTAGCCGCCCCGCAAAGGCGATACGGGATAGGCCGATTCACCCTCAAGGAGGGCGAACGCTTTCGCATGGTCCTTTCGGATTTGCGCGGAAGGCCCGCGTACCGGGCCGAAGGAAGGGGGAGCCTGTTTCCCATCCATTTGGCCGAGGCCTTAGCCCACCGGAAAGGCCGACAAGTGTACTTGCTCCGGATCACGGCGGAAAGCCTCAAGACTCCGGCCATCATTCTCATGAGTCCCCAATTGCAATAGTCCACAAGGACTCCATAGCCTTGATAACCCATCGACATTCTTTGATGCCACGGGGTATTCACTGTTCTGGATCGGTGCGGCCCTAGTTCAGGGCAAAAGGGCGTTCGCGCACATGCGGATGGCGTCCGCCGGGTCGGGATAAGCCCGTCCCGAAGGAATCAACCGGGGCGGTTGCCTTTGTTTCCGCCGGAACCAGATCTACGGCCCCACGAATTCGAACGGGGTTCCTGGTTGGGTGGAGTCTTGGGATTGGTCTTGGGCGCTTGATCGTTTTGACCTTGCGGCTGGCGCGGGCCTTGTTTCGCCTGACCGGGGGAATGCTGCCGTCCCTGTGGCGCTTGCGTGCCGGGATGGCGGGGATTGTGATTCGCTTGGCGCGGATTCTGCGCTCCCTGACCGCCTGAATGCCTTTGACCCTGGCCGCCTTGGGATCCCGGTTGGCGCTGTTGGCCGCCCTGGTTGCCCTGGTTGCCTTGGTTGCCGTGGCCGCCCTGGTTGCCCTGGTTGCCTGGATGCCGTCCAGGACCTCCTTGACCTCCGGAATGGCGATGGCCCTGATTGTTGCGGGGCGGGTAGGCCGGTTTATCTTCACGCGGAGCGCGGTCTTCGGGCAATTGGCCCGGCCTGATCGGTTCCCTGACCTGGGCCTTCTTCAGTAGGCGCTCCTCATGTTCCAGACGCGCGTCCCCGATGGCCGAAAGGACATCGTCCACATCCGCCGATCGGGTGGGTTCCTGGAATTGGCCGGTCAGTTCCGCGTGGGGTGTGAGCTTGCCCTTTTCATAAAGGGCCCAGATTTCCTTGGCGTATTTGAGGCCGAGGATGCCGGGCTCGAAGCGCCCGAAATACCGGGCCATGTTGTCCACGTCCCGAGCGAACATCATGCCCGCACTGTTGTTGCCGGCGGCATTGACGGCCTGGGGCAGATCGATGATGACGGGGCCTTCTGAGTCGACCAGAACGTTGAACTCGGAAAGATCCCCGTGGATGATTCCCGAGCAGAGCATGCGCACGATCTGGGCGATGAGTTCCTCATGGTAGAGCAAGGCCGTCTCGGGCGAAAGGGCGATGTCATTCAGCCGGGGCGCGGGCTGGCCGTCCTCGTCCAGGATGAGCTCCATGATGAGTACGCCGTCGAAGAATCCGAAAGGCTTGGGCACTCTGATGCCTGCGGCGCTCAGGATGTTGAGGGCCTCCACCTCCGCGTTGATCCAGGAAGCTTCCGCCTCCTTTTGTCCGTAGTTCGTCCGTTTGGACATGGCGCGGGCGCTGCGACTGTTCCGGACCGTGCGGCCTTCCTGGTATTGCACCGCTTGGCGGAAGCTCCGGTTATTCGCCTCCTTGTATACCTTGGCGCAGCGCACTTCCTCGCCGACGCGCACGATGAACACGTCCGCCTCCTTTCCGCTTTTCACCTGGCCCAGGACCTCATCAATGATGCCGTCTTCGACAAGGGGAATGAGCCGCGAGGGAATTTTCATGAAGTCCTGTGGAAAAGAAAAGGAGGAAAAAACGAACTGACCGGATCCAAAACATAGGAAATTACCCGGTTCCTGCCCTGCCTGATCGCCCCGGGGCCCCGTTCCCGCCCTATCCTAGGCCCCGGAGTCCAGAACGCTTCGGATCCGCTGCAACAGACCGGGGGCCGAGAATGGTTTATGCAGGAATTCCATCTTGGCCTCAAGGATGCCGTGGCGCACCACCGTATCATCGGTGTAACCCGACATGTAGATCAGCTTCGCATTAGGAGTCCTGGCCGAGAATTTTTCCGCCAGTTCCCGGCCGCTCATCTCCCCCATTACAAGGTCGGTAAGCAGGAGATCGATCCTGCCCGCATGCGCGGCGGCCGCGCGCAAGGCCTCCGCTCCGTTTCCCGCAGCCACCACCGTATAGCCCGCCGTTGTCAAAACCTCGGTGATGAGTTTGCGAACCGTCTCTTCATCCTCAGCCAAGAGGATGGTTTCTTTGCCGCCGGTCGGCGGGCCCGGTTCAACCTTGGCCTCCGGGCAGATCGGCGCGCACCTGGCTTTCGCCAACGGCAGGTACACCTTGAATACCGCCCCATGGCCGGGCTCGCTGTAAACCTGGATCTGGCCTCCGGTCTGGGTCACTATGCCGTATACCGTGGCCAAGCCCAGGCCCGTTCCCTCTCCCACGCGCTTGGTGGTGAAAAAGGGCTCGAAGATATGCGATCGCGTTTCCGCGTCCATGCCCATGCCGTTGTCGCTCACCGCCAACATGGCATAGGAACCAGGCTTGAAAGTCTTATCGGCCCCTATGGCCTTATCGTCCAAGTCCACCCGCGAGGTCGCCAGGATGAGCCGGCCGCCCTTGACCAGGGCATCCCTGCCGTTCAGTGCCAAATTGAGGATGACCTGTTCTATCTGTCCGGGATCCGCGAAGATGGGCTCCAGGCCCGGTGCCAGCCTGATTTCCAAAACAATATCCTCGCCGATGAGGCGTTTCAGCAGGGTTCCCAGGTTTTCCACGATGGAGTTGAGATCCACTTCCTTGGCCATCAGCACCTGCTTGCGGCTGAAAGCCAGGAGTTGATGAGTCAGCGTGGCGGCGTGGTCGCCGGCCTTGCGGATTTCCCGGATGAAAGCGTAGTCCGGTTGGTCCGGTGCCAGGCGGGAGAGGAGCATGTCGCCGTAACCGTTGATGACCGTCAGGAGGTTGTTGAAGTCATGGGCGATGCCGCCTGCCAAGCGCCCCACCGCCTCCATCTTCTGCGCCTGGCGCAGGCTCTCCTCCGCAGTCCGGATCTTTTCGATAGTCTCCTTTTGCGAGGTGACATTGAAGCTGGTTCCGATGATTCGATTGGCTTTGCCGTCCGCGCCGAAAAGCGGCGCCAGGCGCGTGAGCCAGAAAGTGGGCTTGCCGTCGATAGTGACGCTCTCTTCGTATTCCATGGCGCACCCGCTGCGGGCGCATTCCTGGTATTTGAGCCGGAGATGGATTACGGCTTCCAGGGGGAAATACTTCATGAGAGCGGCCGTCGGCTTTCCTTCCATTTCGCGCATATCCACGCCGAAAGCACCGGCCATCCTCAGATAGGCGGGGTTGAAGCCCACGAAGGTGAAATCGTTTCCGGGCCCCACGTCCAGGACGAAGATGGGTTCCTCAACGCCCTCGTAGATGGTTTTGAGGAAGTGCTCCTTATCCTTGAGCGCATTCTCGGTCGCCTTGCGGGCGGTTATGTCCTCAATGACGGAGATGAACCACTCGGGGTCTCCCGTCTTCGGATGACGCTCCAGGCCCACCGTCAAGTTCACCCAAATGGGATGTCCGTGCTTTTGGATGTAACGCTTCTCGATTTGGTAGTTCGAGATCTCCCCAGCGACCAAGCTGCGGAAATGGGTGAGATCGTTTTCCAAATCGTCTGGATGAGTGATGGTCTTGAAGGTAAAGCTTGCCAATTCCACCTGGGAGTAACCCAAGATATCACAAAGCTTCTGGTTGACGCGGATGAACTTCCCCGAAGGGTCCACTTGGCACATGCCCACCGCCGCTTGGTGGAACATAGCCTGGAAAAGCCTTTCGTTTTCCTGCATCTTCTGAGCCCCATCGCCTTGACGCTTCAATTCTTCACCACCATTCCAGAACATAACAATGTAAAATTATACGTTTTCGGGGAACATACCGGCCATGTCCCTAATTGGTCGCTACCGTTGTCCGAAACCTGGAAAAAATGGGCTTTTTACTCTCTGACAACCCATCCTGAGCCCGGCGCTTGGATACAGTTTCCGGAAGGCGGTATGCACATGAAAGCCCAAAGTTTGAATGGAAAAACCTTTCGTACCTTTTCCAACTCGGACAATGGGGAGGTGGGATCCGAAACCCTCTTCCTTTACCATGAGGATGGAGGGATCATCTGGGCCGAGTATTCCGGTGGCCTGATCCGGAAAGGCTTCCTGATCGGTAAGCGGATAACGGAGGATACCCTCGATCTCTGCTACCAGCACATCAGCCTGGACGGAGGAATCAGGACCGGCATCTGCGCCTCGACCATCACCATGGAGACGAGCGGGAAAATCAGGATTCTGGAAAAATGGAGATGGACCTGCGGAGACGGATCGGAAGGCGAATCGGTAATCCTCGAAACGGATCAGTTGGAAGCGACCAGGGCGACTACTCCTGGAAGTTGATGCGGTGGATTCCATGGACGCGTCCGACTCCTGGGTCAAAGCCGCTTCTCCAATTTCTTCAGCGCCCCCTCCAGTCCATTCTTAATCTTGAGTACATCCTTGAAAAGGTCTCCCTTCCTTTCCAGGCGCTTGGGCATGGTGCGGATATTGAAATCCTCCATCCTCAACTTGCGCTTGAGTTCGGACCACTCCAGGGGCGCGCTGACGTTGGCCCCGGGACGTTCCCGCACCGAATAGACCGAGGCCACGGATTTGCCTTCCGAGTTCTGCATGCAATCCAGGTAGATGACGTCGCGCTTGCGGACCTTGAGCGAACGCACCACCGTGAACTCCCTGGGCTTTTCCTTTACGGCTAGGGCACCCACGAGTTGGGAGAATGCCAGGCCCTGGGCGAAATCGTAACCGGGCTTCAGGGGGACATAGATATGGATGCCCCGCGAGCCCGAAGTCTTGACGAAGACCTTGAGTCCAAGGCCTTCCAGCAATTCCTTCATGAATAGCGCCATGCCGCAAACCTCGGGGAACGCCACCTCCTGGGGATCGAGATCGAATACAATCCAATCGGGCTGATTCAATTTGGGGCTCCGGGACAGCCATGGGTTCTGGGGGATGACCGCCAGGTTGGCCAGCCAAGTGAGGGTTTCCGCGTTCTGGCAGAGGGCATAGTTCACGATGGCGCCGCCGTCCTCCCTGACGGGGACCGTGGCGACGAAGGCGGGGGCGCTTTTCACGTCATGCTGGTAGAAGGGCGGCGCACCGATTCCGTTGGGGTAACGCTTGAGGATGAGAGGCCTGTCCTTGAGATGGGGCAGGATATAGGGGGCGACCGTGCGGTAATAGGCGATGAGGTCGCCCTTGGTAAATCCCTCATCGGGCCAGAATACCTTTTGCGGATTGGTGATGACGGGTGTGCCGGCATCGGTACCCTTGGAGGTCGTGGAGGTCGTGGAGGCGGCCTCCGCTTCTATCCGGAGCTTTTCCTCCGGCTGGGCCGACTCGCGCACGCACTCCTTGGGATCCTTGTCGGGACGTAGGCCCTTGAACACAGGCTGGCGCATCCTTCCATCCTCGGTCCACTCCATGAATTCCACCTCTGCCACCAGCTTCGGTTCCAGCCAATGCACCTTCTCGTTGGTCTTGGGAGGCATGACGAAGGGACTGGTCCTGGTTTCCAGCGACTTCATGAACCCGTGGACCACCTTGAGCAGTCGCGCGTTGAAGCCGCCACCCACATGCCCGGCGAATTTGAATTCCTTTCCCTGGTAGAGACCGGCCACCAGGGATCCGAACAGGGCGCGGCTTCCCCGGGGTTCCGTGTATCCGGCGATGACCACTTCCTGGCGCAGTTTGGCCTTCACCTTGAGCCAATCGGCGCTGCGGCCTTTGCGGTAAGGGCCGTGCTTTAATTTGGCCATCATCCCTTCGAAGCCCAGGCGAACCGCCTCCTCGAATACGCGCACGCCCCTGCCCTCGAAGTGATCGGAGACTCGGATGGCCCCGGGATACTTTCCCTTGGCCGCCGGCGGCAGCACCTTTCTAAGGACCGCCTTGCGGTCGATCAGGCCGCAGGGCATCAGGTCACGGCCTTCGCAATGGAGAAGGTCGAAGGCGAAATAGACAATGCGGCCTTCACCGTTGCGCAGCGCCTTTCCCTTGAGACGGTTCTGCAAAAGCTGGAAGCGGGGAACGCCCTGATTGTCCAGAGCCACGATCTCGCCGTCCAGCATGCAGGCGTCCGCCCGTATCTCTTTTCCAAGGTTGATAAGCTCCGGAAACATGGCGTCCAGGCTCTTGCCCGATCGGGAAATGAGCCTGATGCCGGAATCATCTTTGCGAAGCAAGGCGCGCCAGCCATCCCATTTGGTTTCGAAGATCCATTGCGGATCGTCGAACGGTCCGTCCGCCAGGGTCGCCAACATGGGTTCGATGAACCCGGGAAGCGGTGAGACCTTCGCGCCGGCGGGCCAATCGATTTCGGCCTCGGTCCGCCCTCCGTAAGGCAGAATCAGGGACGGCTGCCAATCCTCCTTCGCCTCATCGTCCCGTTTCTTGAACAGCAGCCATTGCCGATCGTCGCGGCTGCCGCGAATGAGCATGAATCCCCCGCGCATCTTTTCCCCCCGGAAATTTAGATGCAGCTTTCCCTTCTCCCATTGGTCGAGGGGATCCTCCCCGGGCGGCACGGAATAGGTGCCTGCGTCCCAAATCACCATTTGGCCCGCCCCGTATTGCCCATCCCCGATGGATCCTTCGAAGGTCAGGTATTTGACCGGATGATCCTCGGTATTTACGGCCAGGCGCCGATCCTTGGGATCTAGGGAGGGGCCCTTCGGTACGGCGTAGGACTTGAGCACGCCTCCCATTTCCAGTCGCAGGTCGAAATGCAGGCGCGAGGCATGGTGCTCATGGACGACGAACCGGCCGCCGGGGCCGCGTCCCTTTTTAGCCGGGGCCCGGGCGCCATTGGCCAGGGCTCGGCTAAAAAGGGCCGGGGGTTCGGGAGTGGCGGAGAAGTCGCGTTTCCTGCGGTAGGGCTCCAGGTTGGTGCGTACCATTCAGGTTACCCCGCTTTTTTCCGATGGTAATGCCTTTCCGTATGGGCCGGTTCCTTTTCCGGCTTTTCGGCCTTGGCGGGTTTGGTAGCCTTGGAGGGCTTGCCTCCCTTCTCAAGACTTTGCTTGAGGCGCTCCATCAGATCGATGACCTTGCTGTCCCGGCCCTTGGTGCCTTTGCCACTCCCTCCAGAAACGCCCATTTCCTTGCTGATCTTTTCCTGGATGGTCTCCTGCAACCGGGCCTGGTGGGCGTTCTCGAATGCCTCCAACTCGAAATGTCCCTTCAGGGTGCCGACCAATTGCTTGGCGAGATCCAGCTCCTTTTTCCCCACCACAGTTGCGAGAGGCGGGAATTTGAGCAGCTTGGGATCTTCCATTTCCTCGGCGAAGTGCATCAGGTTCAACAGAATGGCGGGGCCGTCGCACTTGAGGGCGGCCAGATGCTCCTTGCTGCCGAACTGGATCTTCCCCACCCCGACCATGCCCGAGCTACGGATAGCCTCTCGCAGCAACACATAGAGGTTCTCGGCGTTTTTGGCGGGCATGATATAATAGGGCCGCTCATAAAGCTTGGTGTCGATTTCCTCTTCCTTGACGAACAGGGAGATTTCCAGGTTGCGCGTATTGGGTGCCTTGCCCTCCTCCAATTCCTCTTTCTCCATGGGCACGTAGGAATCCTTCTCGTGTTCGAAAGCCTTGATGATGTCCTCGCCGCTGAGAAGCTTGCCGCATTTCTTACAGACCTTTTGGTAGCCGATGCGACCATGGTCCTCTTTGTGGAGGAGGTGGAATTCCAAATCCCTGGATTTGAATGCGGGGTAGAGTGTAATGGGGATGTTGACGAGTCCGAAACTGATGGTTCCCTTCCAGGCTGTCGGCATCCAAAACCTCCTCTAAGACGTTGATTTTCATGGGCCAATCCGGGGCGGCCCATTGGGAAGATAAGTTCGGACCGGGTGTCCCGCAAACGCTTGGGAAGTTTGAGGCCAACCCCCGATATGGCGCGATCCTGGCACCGGGTTGCGGTCTGGAGGCAAGCGGATGGCGGCCGGGAGGCCCAGTGGGCACCTCGCGCAAAACCCGAAGTTTGACCGGAAGCTTCAGGACGAACCGGCAATCCGCATGGACATTCGCTTGAAGTTTTTACCGGGGTCGAAGGGAAAATGTTTCCGGTTCCTAAGGCAAAACTTCAACCCCAACATCCAAATCCGCCCGAATTGCCTCGCTTTTAGTGTTCGGCCGCATTGGCATCGGGATTGCTTTATACCGGATACAGACCCAATCGCTTTCCGAAGGAGCACAGCATGTTCGCAGATACAATGGAAATCACGGAAAAGAAAAACCAGGAACCCTTAATCAGCATTCGTGATGCCGCCCGCATCATCGGAGTTCCTCCCCATACCATTCGGTATTGGGAAAAGGAATTCTCCGATTTCCTGGTGGCCCCCCGCACCATGGGGAAACAGCGCCGCTACGGCGACGCCCAGATCCATAAGCTGCGGACCATCTTCCGCATGCTAAAGGAGGAAGGATACTCGATCGCCGGTGCCAAACGCGCCTTGGCTAAGCAGAACCAGGCCGCGAACCTCGGCAACAGCCAGGCCTCCGGAACCCTGGAGAGCCTGAGCGCGAAAATGGCGGAAAAAATCCTGGCGATGGTCAAGAATGAGTTCAGCTATCAATTCTAGGGACCCGCGTTACTCCGTAATCATCGTCACCTACAACTCCCAAGAGAACATCAGGTTATGCCTGGATTCCCTCCGGAGGTGCGGCGGCATCCCTATAAAGGCGGGCGCCGAAGGTTCGACCGAGATAATCGTGGTGGACAACAACTCCAGGGACGGGACTCCGACCTATCTGTCGGCCCAGGGAGACATCCGCGCGATATTGAACACGGAGAACAAAGGTTTTTCCAAGGGTTGCAATCAGGGAGCCGCGATCGCCACGGGCGAGTACGTCATCTTCCTGAACCCCGATACCCTGGCGACTCCGGGCTGGAGCGATACCATGGCCCGCTATTTCCAGGATCCGTCCGTAGGCGCGGTGGGACCCGTATCCAATTACGTGGCCGGACTACAGCGCCTAGACCTGAACCTCCCCCCCGCCTGGCGCGACGGCAAGATCATTCCCGGCAACGGAGCCTTGGAACAGGCCGACAACGTAGCGGTCATCCTCAAGGACGCGAACGCCGGAAGAGGCGTAATCACCAAGCTGCTCATCGGGTTCTGCCTGATGATGGAGCGCGCGCTCTATGAATCGATGGGCGGGATGGATGAGAACCTGTTCCTGGGCAATGACGACCTTGACCTGAGCTGGCGCCTTCGCAATGCTGGCCGCAACCTTATCGTGGCCTCGGACGCGTTCATCTTCCATGAGGGACAGAAGAGCTTCAAGACCGAATCGAAATCCATCGTCGACCGCCTGACCCAGGAGTCGACGGACGCATTGTATCTGAAATTGGTTGGACATTACGGCGGCAGGGGAACAACCCCTTCCGCGCTGGACCTTTGGGACATCGGCTGGTTCAGCCCTTCTCCATCCCTACTCGAAGGGCCCTTGCCCTTGAAAGGCGGAAACGTGGACTCTGGACGTGGACTCAGAATCAAAATGGAAACCCCTGCCCCGGCAAAACCCGAGGCAACTCTCGCACCGGCGGGAGCCGCCACCGCCAGAGCGGAAGCGCGCGACCACAACGCCTGGAAGGCCATCACCGCCATAGTCTACCTAGGCGCGGACGCGGACATCTCCGGCGGCGAAGCCGCTTGCGATGCGGCCTCGCGTCTCGATCGCACCCTCGCCACCCTGCCCGCCCGTCCCGGAACGGAGATCATCGTCCTCAATTGCGCCGGAATTTCCGGCGCCCCGGAGGCACCGGAAGGAGCCAATCTCCGCAAGCTCGATCTCGGGTCCGGCTTCCCCATGAAGCAGGCCCTCGACATCGCCTTGGCCGTGATGCCCGGTACCCACGGGTTGTTCTGCCTGGCCGGAGTCGAATTCTCCGCCATGTTCAACCACTGGCTCGATAAGCGCGATCCGGCTTCCCTGGACGCTTCCTTGCCACTTCCCCTGCGCATCGGCGACGAGGCGAAGCCTACGGCCGCAGGACCGGCAGGGACGGGCGCATCCGTCCTCTGCCCCGCCTTCGCATTCCTCGGCCGCAAAGAGTGGATCCGCGACGCCGTCGCGTCCCTGCCCGTCGCCTCCGGTTCCGCCGAAAACTTCGCAGCCATGGGAGATCGCCTCCTCACGGCGTCCAAGGCCACAGTCGGCAAACCCTTCGATCCTCCCTGGCTGATGGCCCGCACCGCCGACCTTCCCGCCGCAATCCTTGTCGAGGCCAATGCATCCTGGACGCCCGTAAAAAGCGAACCGCCCGCTTCGCCAGCCCCGGAAACCAAACCTTCCAGCAATCTGCTCAACGTCCTCAATCAGATGGGCCGCAACGCCGGGGCCCAGCCCGGGACGGAATCGGCGGAAACGCCCAAACCCGGTGATTCCATCTCCCTGTACCCGGAATGTCTCCGCTCCGCCATGCGCGAAGCCAGGAATATCGGTTTTGCAGGCACCAATGCCCAGACGCCCCCCGCCTCGGGAAGCTTCAAGGTCTTCGACTTGAAAGGCGAACTGGTCCCGCTCGCGGCCCAGGATCTCTTGATCCTGCGCGTCACCCCCGATCTGATCGACGACCTCACCCAACGACTGGCCAATATCCGCAAACTGGCTCCCTCGCTTAAACGGCTCATCACGGTGATCAACAGCGCCCAAGCCAAAGGCATCGCCGCCACCTCGCCCGTGGCTCCCGTAGACCTCACTCCCGCCGGCATCCGGTCCGCGCTTTGGGGCGCCGGCTTCGCGGTGACCGATGTCCGCCCCTATTCCGGATTCGTGGACGGCATATTGCAAAAGGAAGTCCTACAGGGCTGGGCCCAGGTGGAAGCGGTTCCCCGCACCATGGCCCACCAGACCGAGAAGATGGTCTCCATCGTCATCCTGGGTTTCAACCAGGTGGCCTACACCCAAAAGTGCATCGAGTCCATCCGCAAATATACCCGCCAGAAGTACGAGTTGATCCTGGTCGATAACGGCAGCAAGGACGGAACCGAAGAGTTTTTCCGTTCCATCCCGGGCGCGAAGGTCATCGTAAACAATGAAAACCTGGGAGTGGCCAAGGGCTGGAACCAGGGCATGCGTCTCGCCGTTGGAGAGTATCTGCTGATCCTCAACAACGACATCATCGTCGGTCCGGACTGGCTCGAGAACATGGTGCGCCTTGCGGAAAGCGATTCTTCCATCGGCCTGGTCGGGCCCCGTTCCAACTACATCTCCGGACCCCAGGTGGTCCCAAGCGTGCCCTACAAGGCCGAAAGTGAGATCCAGGACTTCATCCGCAAGTGGCAGGACCAACACCAGTTGGGCGCCGCCGAGTTCGGATTCATCAAAGGCTTCTGCCACCTCATTCCCCGCCGGGTCTTCGACAAAGTGGGGTTCTACGACGAGCGGTTCGGAAAGGGCAACTTCGAGGACGACGACTATTGCCTGCGCGTGCACTTCCACGGCTTCCGCGCCCTTTTCGCCGACGACAGCTTCATCCACCATTACGGCAGCGTCTCCTTCAAGCAGGAGTCCGTGGACTGGCAGGCGCTGATGATCGAGAACAAGCAGAAGTACGAACGAAAGTGGGCCAAGGGCGCCGACGCCGTTAACGACACCTTCCTGGACGTGATTGCCGCTCCCGACCGCGAGCTTCCCGTCACGGGAAGCCAGCCGTACGCCGTGACCCTGCAACTGCCCGTCTGGCGTAAGGAAGTCGAATCCCTGATCGGCTCCGCCAAATACGCTCCGGCCATGGACATCCTGGAAGCCCGTGTCAAAGCAAAGGAAGAGCCGGCCGCCTGCCAGAACTACCTGGGCATCATCGCCCACGCCCTCGGCGACGCGGATCTGGCCCTGACCCATTTCGGCATCGCCCTGAAGATCAATCCCGGCGATGTGGACACCCTATTCAACATGGCCGATACCCTGCTCACCGTTGGACGTTCCGCCGAGGCCGCAAAGCTTCTGGAGGATTGCGCCCGCAAGTCCGAGGTGGAATCGGATCCGAACACCCCCGACCTCGCCGCCACGGTCGAACAGATCCGCTATGCCATGGCCAAGGGCAAGGTCGATTCCGACAACCTGCTCGCCTCCCGCGACGCCAACCAACAGGCCGAAAAAATGCTGCGTTCCGGCGCGACGGATGAGGCCATGGCCTATTTGGACGCCGCCCTGGAAGCGGACCCGAAGGATTTCCGCGCCCTCAACAACCTCGGCCTGCTTGCCTGGTGCCAGGGCGGCGGACAGACCGCCTGGAATTGCTTCGCGGCCTGTCTGGACATCCGGCCCACTTGGGCGGACGCCCTGATCAACGCCTTCGATACCGCCTTGGCGTACAAGGAAATAGAAGCCATCGATCCCCTTCTCGAGGCGGCAATGGCCAGGCTTCCCGAGCATCCCCAGGTCCTAGCCATGCGCCGTCATATCCAGGCCCAAGGCACGGCCATTTACGGATTCAAATCCTTCGAAGGCCTGGAGGCGAACGCCGCCCGGTTGTGCAAAGCCGAAGTGGCCATGGAACGGGCCAAGCAGGGCGAAGCCATCCTCCTCTTCCTCGAGGCAGTGGAACATGCGCCCCTTAACCCGCAAGCCTACAACGGCCTGGGCATCATCGCCTTCAGCGGCGGACGCCACGCCGACGCCTTCGGCCTTTTCGAAACCGCCGCGTCCCAGCACCCCATGGACCAGGACATCCTCATGAACTTCTGGCAATGCGCCCAGGCGCTGCACCGCGAAGGGGAAGTCCTTCCCAGGCTGCGGTCCTGCCTGGAAAGGAATCCCGCCCTGGAAGATCTGAAAGCCATTGTCAAGGAATTCGCCTAGGCCCGGGAGACACCAGAAAAAATGCGATCCGTGTTGACCACAGCGGTGATCGTTAGGGACGAGAAAATGACCCCTCCCAACCTGCTCAAGGAAACCGGCGTGGAGCGACGCCTGGATCTTTCCGTCTGCAGCATCGTACGCGACGAAGCGGCCAACCTGGAAGGCTTGCTGGCGAGCATTCCCCTGAACCGGGTGGAATGGATCGTCATGGACACGGGGTCCAAAGACGCCACCGTGGAAACCTTCCTGCAAGCGGGCATAATGACCCATTCCTTTCCTTGGATAGACGACTTCTCCGCCGCGCGCAACGCCTCCCTGAAGCTGGCCAACCGCGGATGGATCCTATGGCTGGACGCCGATGATCGCCTGGGCGAGGATTTCTGGGACGCCCTCGTCCCTTTGTTGGAAGGGCCCAAGCGCGCTTACCGGTTTCTGGTCCGCAGCCCCCGCGAAACCTCCCGCGGCGATTGCTTCCGGCAGATCCGTCTCTTTCCCAATCATCTGGCCGTGCAATTCGAAGGCCGCATACACGAACAGCTCGGAACGTGCCTGCAGAAGCTGCGGGTGCCCATCGTCCAAGCCGACCTGGAAATCCTCCACCTGGGATACGATACCGTCGCCAAGCGGGGAGCGAAGCTCAAGCGGAACCGGGCACTGTTGGAGCAGGAGCGCCTTGAGCATCCCCTCGACCCGGCCGTGATAATGGAATACGGGAATTGCCTGTACCAGTCCGCCGAGTACGCGGAGGCCAAGACCGCCTACCAGGGGTTGCTGCCCTCTTCGGATCCCAGAGCCTGCGGCGAAGCCCCGGAGGACGAGGTCCTGAAGTATTTCCCATCCCTGCTGGCCGAAACCTGCGTCAAGCAAAACCTAGTTCCGGAGGCGGGCGAATGGTTCCGGCTTGCCGCGCGCTGGAACCCCTCGGATATCAAGCCTCTATATTGGCTCGGCAAAAAGGCGCTGGAAGCCGGCAACGTGCACGGCGCCCTTGAATTATTCTACGCGACCGTGGATCGTCCCGTGAACGTGGGCCGCGTGGCTACGGACAACCACACCGTCCGCCGCAATGCCTTGGCCTTGGTCGTACTCTGCGAAATGCAGCTCTTCGGCGCCGAGAAGGCGCCCCGCAGCCGGCAATGCCTGCGCGAACTCATCGCCGGCGGCCTCAAGGATTTCCCCTTGGAACCGCGCGTCCCCTGGGATTTCCTGCGCGACTCCGGCAACAATGCGGATGCGGAGAACTACCTCCGCGCCCACTTGGAAACCGCTCCCGGCGACATCGCGGGATGGGAGGACCTGGTGGAACACCTCTTCGCCGACAACCGGCATGACGAAGTCCTGGGGATTTTCGCGGACCATCCGGCCCTGCTTCAGCGGTCGGGGGTACTGGAGGCTTTCCGGGCCAAATGCGGGGAAAATGCGGGCCAGGGGACGGACCTGATCTATTCCGTCTACCGGGACGCTCTGCGGAAGTTTCCCGAGGACCCGACCTTGCTCGTTTACTTTTCCGATTTCGTAAACCATAATAAGCTCTATTCCCGTTGCTACGCGGACCTGAAAGCCATGGCCCGTCCTTCCGAGACGGTGCGGGATTTCCTGCGCCAAATCGAAGCCCTGGGATTCGGCAAGAGCGGCGCCGCCTAGTCGCGGCAGGGATACCCGGCAACCATGTCCAAACCAGGCACATACTTCGACGACCTCAGGCCCGAAGAGCTGGCCGCCCGCTTCGGCACCATCCAAGGCACCCTCAGTCTCCCCCATCCTCCCGGGACCCTGACCATCGCGATGATTGTCAAGAACGAGGCCCTCAACATCGAGGCCGCCGTGGAAAGCTTCCGCCCCATCGCCGACGAGATCGTCGTCTACGACACCGGTTCTACCGACGGCACCCAGGCCTTGCTGGATAAATTGAAGGTCAAATGGATCCAAGGCGAATGGCGCAACGATTTCGCCTGGGCGCGCAATCAATCGATCGAAGCCGCGACAAGTTCGTGGATTCTGTGGATGGACGCGGACGACCGGATTCCGCCCGACCAGATCGAACCGTTTCTCAAATTAAAGACCGCGCCGCTGGACCGCGTGTTCGGATTCCAGGTGATCAACACCCAGGGCGGCTTGCCCCTGGGCGGTCGCTTTATGCAACTGCGGATGTTCCCCAACCACCCGGTCCTGCGTTTTCGCTACACGGTCCATGAGCAGTTGTTCCACGCCGTCGCCAAGCTCGGACTTTACTGCTTTTATACCGAAACCACCGTACTCCATACAGGCTACGAGGACCCGGATCTCAAGAAGAAAAAGGCCCTGCGCAACCTCATCCTCCTAGAAGAGGATCCACAGAGGGTGTCGCGCGAGCCCTCCCTGGCCATGGCCATGGGAGACTCCCATTACATTCTGGGGGATTTCGAGAAGGGGATTGAAGCCTATCGCAGGACCATGGAAATGCCCGACTGCGAAGCCATCAACCGGGACATTTACCGGGAGCTGCCCTCCTGCATCGGCAGGGGCCATCAGAAGCTCAACCGCCGCGAAGAAGCTCTGACCTGGTACGACATGAGCATCGCCATGTTGCCCGACAAACACGAGGCCTATTATTACAAGGCGGAATGTCTGATGGAGATGAACCGCCATGCCGAGGCGGAGACCCTGTTCGCAAAATTGACGACCATGCCTTTGAGCTTCAGCTCCACCAGCAACCAATTCGACATCGTCCAGATCTACAGCCATTTCTATCTGGCCAACTACCTTCACGGCCGCCGCGAATTCGAAGCAGCCAAAAACCGACTCGATATCCTCAACGAAAAATACCCGCAGGTAGTGGAAGGCTGGGAATTGCTGGGCCGTTGCCAATTGGCCCTTGGCGATCCCAAGGGGGCGGCAGACAGCTGGACCCGGGCCATCAATCTCAATCCGCCCGCCAAGCCGGACCTGCACGCCCAGCGGTTGCTCCTGTTCAAAAAACTCGCCCGCGAAGAGGATTTCCGGATCGCCCTGACCCAGTCGCGGAAGATCTTTCCACAGTATCGCTTTCCCGATTGGGGCGAACTGCCCGGGCCCGCCGCCGCAACTCCGCCTTCGGCGCCGAAGCGTCCCGCGCTCAGCCTATGCATGATCGTAAAGAATGAAAAAGACAATCTCCCGGCATGCCTCGCCTCGGTGGAAGGTCTCGCGGGGGAAATCATCGTCGTCGACACGGGCTCCACCGACGGCACCCAGGATATCGCCCGTTCCTTCGGAGCCAGGGTGGTGCAATCCAACTGGCAGGGCGACTTCAGCCTCGCGCGCAATCTTTCCCTGACGGAAGCCGCCGGGCGCTGGATCCTCTGGCTCGATGCCGACGATCGCATGCTTGAGGAGGATAAGCGCAATCTCCGGAAGCTGGTGGAAGCCGACCCGGAACTCGATCCCAGGGCTTACGGCGTGATGGTGAAGAATACCCGTGACGGCGGGGTCACCGGGAGCGTCTTCAACCAGATCCGCCTCTTCCCCAACCGTCCGGACCTGCGCTTCCGATCCCCGGTCCACGAACAAATCCTGCCGGCCCTGGAAGAGGCGCGGATCCCCGTGACCTACCTTTCCATTCGCGTGCTGCATACCGGCTATTCCGATCCCGAAGTCGCCAGAGCCAAACAGGTGCGGAACAAGGCCATCCTGGAGACCCAGGTTCATTCGGACCTAGGTATCACGCCGGTGACCTATTACACCCTTGCCTCCGCCTGCGCGGATCTGGGAAACCACAAAGAAGCCGTGGCTTGGTACCTCAAGGCCGGCGATCTGGCCAGGTCTTCCGGAACCGATCCGCATATTCTCGCGGCCGTGCCCGCGAAAGTGGCGAGTTCCTTGGCCTGCCAGCAGAAATATGGCCAGGCTTTGGAAGCCCTGGCAGCGGAGCTCGCCGGAAGCGCTCCCGGGGCGGAAGCCGTCCTGGTCAAGGCACAGGTGGAGAACGTCATGGGTCAATCTGATCAAGCGAGGCCCTGGTTCGAGCGCCTTCTCGGGCTGACTGAGTCTGGCACCTTCATTCCCATCGACTTCCAGCTTCTGAAGATCCAGTCCCTGCAATTCCTGGGCAAATACTGGTTCGAACGGAACGCCCAGGATCTGGCCATTTTCCTGCTCAAGGCCGGACTCGCGGTCAAGGAAGGCCGGGATTTCGGCAAATCCGATCTTGAGGCAGCTTACCGTCGGTTCGGAGTGGGTGGCTGACGTCCAAGCGTTGGTCGGGTTGGAGCCTTTTGGGGAAGTTGAGACTATTTTGAGGCGTCATGGCCATTCATGCCGGAAGATTTCGATTAAAAGTTAAAGTGACTCACCAAGTCTGTCGATATTAGGAGAAGAACCAACGGGGGACTATGACTTCTTAGATGTGAAACATCGAAGCAAACAGGCAAGCAGGTGAACCATGAAAACTGAAATCGTAAATGAAATCGCCAAATTGATGAGGGCCCGCGAACCAGCCCCCGCCAAGAACGCGAAGGAGATCAAGGCCAAGCACGAAGTCGCAATACGGCATGACGAGGTCGCCTTGAGCACCACGGCCCAATCCTTCGCCGCCAAGACGGCAGGGGTGGTTTCCGAACTCGAAAAAGAGCAAATGATGAAGGTCGAACGTCTCAAGGCCTTGATAAACGGCGGCAATTACAAGATGGACGAGGAAATGGTAACCTCCATCGCCGAACGGATCGCCAACACGCTCGTTTAGGCGGCGAACCGTCGTTTCAACCGCGGACCGTCGTTTCGACACCGGACCCGCTTCTCCGAGGGCGAACCGGTAAAAGCTTGAATTCCTGCCAGGGAAACCCTATAATCGAGGTACCCGCGCAACGGACTGTCATACCGAGGTCCAGGCACACGCCTCCCCCCAGGGAGGCGTTTTTCGTTTTAGTACTTTTCCAAGGCATGATCCCCGTGCTTCCACCCACGGTGGAAAACCTTCAATGGGCTGCCCGAGAACTGGCGGCCGGCCGCCTTGTCTCCTTTCCCACGGAAACGGTCTATGGCCTGGGGGCGAACGCCCTCGACCCCATCGCGCTTGCACGCATCTTCGAGGCCAAGCGACGCCCCTTCTTCGACCCGCTCATCGTGCATATCGCGGACCGATCCGCCCTGGATGCCCTGTGTTCCCGGCCGGATGCCCGCGCGGATCAACTGATGGATTGTTTCTGGCCGGGGCCCCTTACCCTGGTCCTTCCCAAGACCAATGCGGTGCCCGACCTCGCGACCTCCGGCCTTCCCACCGTCGCTGTGCGCATGCCCTCCCATCCCGTGGCCCTGGCCCTCATCCGCATGGCCGGCTTCCCGGTGGCGGCCCCCAGCGCGAACCCGTTCGGGCGGCTCAGCCCCACCGCGGCCTCTCACGTGCGCGACCAATTCGCCGAGGGCATCTCCCTGATCCTGGACGGCGGCCCCTGCGAGGTGGGCGTGGAATCGACCATCCTTTCCCTGGAAGGGTCGATTCCCATTTTGCTCCGCGCCGGAGGCATAGCGAGGGAAGCGATCGAAGCCCTGATTGGACCGATAGGGATCTCGGCGGCGAATCCCGAACATCCGGAAAAACCCTTGGCCCCCGGGCAACTGCCGGGGCATTATGCGCCGCGCACGCGCCTGCGTCTGCTGGAAAAACCACTGAGCCGTGATCCGGCCGGCCGGGACACTTTAGGATCGGGAATGATCTTCGCCACCGTCATGCAGAAGTCCGGAATGAAGCTGGGCTGGCTGGGCTTTCGCAATGCCATGGACCTGGGTTCCGATCCGTTCGCAGCCTCGGAGGTGCTCTCCCCTTCCGGTAGCCTGCGCGAAGCCGCAGCCAACCTCTTCGCCGCCCTGCATCGCCTGGACGGGCAGGGCCTGGACCTGATCCTGGCGGAACCGCTTCCGGAGGAGGGACTGGGATTGGCCATCATGGACCGCTTACGCAAGGCGGCTGCGGGGTCGGCCCAGGGCCTATGAACCCTCCCCAATCGGAATTCAACCCTCCGGATTTCCGGTCGATGTCGATCCATATCCTGAATGTCATCATCCCCATGGTCATAGCGATCCTATTGATCGCGGTTCTGTCCGTGGCCGGGAATCGGTCCGGATTCATCCCGCCCATTGTTCTCCTTTTCGGGATTAACCTGGCCGTAAGCCGGCTCCAGAAACGGGATCGCATCCGCAAATCGTTATCGGTCACCCTAGCGAGGTTCTGCGCTTCCTTTCCCCTCCTGTGCTGGTTCGCCGTGCTTTCCAGGGACATGCCCTACCATTGGATCTTTTTCCTTCCCCAGTGCTTCGCCATCACGTTCTCCTTTTTGATGCCGATCCGATTGGTGGCCGTGCTGATCTGGAACGCCGCCACAATCGCCTTCCTAGGATACCTGCAGGGCAGGATGCCGGGATTTTTCCCGCTCGCATCCCTTACCCTGGTTTCCCTGATCGGCTGTTCGGGCGCATGGATCCTGGAACGCAACCTGATTCTGATCCGGAAGCTTCCCGAAGAGGATCGGGAAAAATGGAGAAAGGTCATCGGCAACCAGGCCATCATCAGCTTCCTGATGTTGATCGCCGGCATCGGCCTGACGATCTTCCTGATCGGGAACGGACTGGACCATCGCCGTCAGCAGGCCCTGGCCGAACTCCGGGCCCAGGCCCAGGCCGGGATCCGTAACCTCGATCTGCAACTGCTTTCCCAGCGAAGCGCCTTGGAAGCCATGGCCGCGTTCTTCGAAGGATCCAACAAGGTGGAACGCGCCGAATTCGAGACCTTCACCAGCCGCCTGATGCCTTCCCATCCCTCCATCAGGGCCTACCAATGGGCTCCCCGGATCCCGCTGAAGGAACGCGAACGCTTCGAATCGAAGGTCTCTGCGGAATACAACGAAGAATACCGCATCAAGGATTACGCATCCGGAACCATGAAGCCATCGCCCGTTAAGGCCGATTATTTTCCCATCCACTACGTGATGCCTTCGGCGCCCCACGAAAAAATCCGGGGACTGGATATCGCATTCGCTCCCGAACGCCGGGCCTGCGTGGATCGCGCGACCGCCACTAAGGCCTATACCGTTTGCGCGCCGCTCTTATTGTGGCAATACCCATCCACGGAATGGACCGCCCTGGCGTATATGCCGGTTTTCAAGCCGGATCTGAAAGGCATTGTGATCGCGTTGATTCCCCTGCAGCATCTGATCCGCAACGCGCTCGTCGAACCCTTACCGCGGGAATTCTCGATCGGGCTGGAATTCAAATCGGACACGGGATGGATTTCCATGATTTCGCCCGCGCACCCGGAAGGCGCCGTTTCCCTGCAAGAATATACGGACAGGGTGGGCGGCACGCACTTCCGCCTAAAGATTGGCGCCCCGCGCGGAATGATCGGCAGCGCCCTGGGCCGCCTAGACGCCCTTCTGCTCATCCTCGGGATTGCGACCTCCATCCTGCTCGCCTACTTCCTGTTCCATGCCCGCAAATCCAGCCTGCCCCTGGAAATCAAGGTCATTGACCGCACCCGTGAGTTGCAGCGGGTCGTCATCCGGGCCGAGGAGGCCAGCCAGGCCAAGAGCCGCTTCCTGGCCCATATGAGCCATGAAATCCGGACTCCCCTGAACGGGGTGCTGGGCATGTCGGACGCGCTTCTCCATTCAGACCTCTCCCCTGATTCCCGCGAAAGCGTGGATTTGATCAAGGCGAGCGGATTGAATCTGCTGACCATCCTCAACGATATCCTGGACCTGTCCAAGATCGAATCCGGCAAGATGGCGCTCGAGTTGAAGCCCTTCCAGATGGGGCACCTGATTTCCGAGAGCATCGCATTGATGAAATTCGACGCCGACTCCCATGGCATTTCCCTGGAGTTGAAAACGGAGGAGGCGATTCCGGAATGGGTCTCGGGCGACCCGTTGCGCGTAAGACAGATCCTGATGAACCTGTTGAATAACGCCTTGAAGTTCACTTCCCGGGGATCGGTGACGGTCAAATTAGAATTCACCCTTCCCGATCGCTTCGAGATCCGCGTGCTGGATTCCGGGATGGGGATTTCACCGGAAAAAATGGTCCGGCTTTTCCAGCCCTTCGAGCAAGGGGATAGCTCCACCACCCGCAAATTTGGCGGCACGGGATTGGGATTGGTCATTTCGTTGCAGTTGGCCCGGCTGATGGGCGGGGACATCAAGGTGGAATCCCAGGAGGGCGTGGGATCGGAGTTCACCATAACCTTGCACCTCTCCCCCGCCCCGGAGCCCGCGAAAACAGGCCAAGCGCCCCCCTCGCGCTTGCGGCGGGGCGGACGCCTGCTCCTCGCCGAGGACAATATGGTGAACGTAAGGGTGGCGAAGGCACTGTTGGAAGAATATTTCGAATCCATCGACGTGGCCGCCAACGGCAGGGAGGCCTTGGACATGCTGAACTCGGCCGAATACGAGATGGTCCTGATGGATTTGCAGATGCCGGAAATGGACGGGCTGCAGGCCACGCGGGAAATTCGGAAGAACAAGGAATGGGCCACGGTTCCCATCATTGCCCTGTCCGCCAATGTCTTCTCATCGGACAAGCAGGACTGCCTGTCGGCGGGAATGCAGGATTTCCTCGAGAAGCCCATTACCAAGGCCGCGCTGATTCGGGTTCTCGCCCCTTACCTCGGCTACGATCGAAGCTGAGCTATTCCCCCGTAAGGGTATTGGGCGAACCCCGCCGGATCCATTCCAGCAAGGTATCCCTTTCCGCTTGGGTGGGTTGCAGGGGAAAAGCGGCTTGGGGCATAACGTCCACGGGTGGATCCTGTACCGCAGCGACCGCCGCATCCAGGCGCACCAAGAGCCGATTGCCAGCCTCAACCCATTCTTCGTACCCATCAAGCCGGAGGCTGTGCCCCCATGCATTGGCATGGTTCTCGTGGTTCCCGTTCCTGGCATGGCAATCGGAGCAATAACGGCCCACCAGGCGCTTCGCAGGGGCATAGGCAACATCCGCCAAGGCGCCTTCGGTGACGATGGGTTTGGGGCCGGAGGGGGTAGCGGATTGGAAGCAGGCTTGCAGGGCCAGGAGCGAGACGAGCGCGGGCACAATGGCGTTCAGAATGCTTCTCACATCCTTTTCGTCATCCATGACGAGTACCAATGGCTTGTGGGGCGAATCCATGTGTTGAAACCGGTGACCCGGAGAGTCCTCCTACTTTTCTGTAATTTACCGTCGCATCTATTAAAATGAATCCGGAAACTCCATGGATTCGATGAAGCGTGGCCGTCTCGGGACTGCGGTGTACGCCGGCCCTGAATGGTTCCGCTTTTTCCTTGCGGTCCGGCGCAAACGATGAATTCGATTTACCAAAACCGGACCGGAACCGAACCCCAAATGCCCAGGGCTCTTCAGAAATAGACGCGGATGCCTCCTTGCGCCTGGAAGGGTGCCCCCGGCACGAAATGGATATCGGCCACCGGTTCAGACTCCCCGGGCAGTCGGGATTCGTTGGCGAACTGCGCCTCCCGCCATTCCACGTCGAAAAGGTTGGCCAAGGAAAGGTTCGCCTCGACATTTTTCCACCGCCAACCCAATCCCAGGTTCACCACCGTGAACCCTTCGGCAGTCAGAGATTCGTCCTCGGTGGCGGGCCGGTCGGCAATATGCTGCACACGCAGGCTTCCCTTGAGACCCGAAGAATGGCGCCCCGAGAAGCCGCCCGCAAAAGTGGCGGTTGGCGCCAAGGCCACGGCATTGGCGTTTCCGGCATTCTCCGTATACGTGGCCTGGCTCAAGGTCAGGTCCGCATCGGCCCATAGCCAGGTCAGGATCTTCACGCGCGCTTCGGCATCCACGCCGAACCGTTCGGTAGGGCCTCGCGCCTCCGTGACGCCTTCGTCGCCCACCCAGACCAGTTCGCTCTCCAGATCCAGCTTCCACAGGGAGGCCGCCAAATCGACCCGCGGAATCAAATCATTGCGCAATCCGATTTCATAGCCGATGGCCTTGGTCAGGGGCGTGACCCCGCCGGGGCGCTTGACCACGCCGCGGGCGTCGTTGGAATGGAATCCCTGCCCGTAATTAAGATACAGCTCCGTGCGTAAAAACGGTCCGATGATGGCGTTGGCCTTGGGGCTGAAGATGGACGCCGAACGCGCCCCGGAAGTCGTTGTGCCGGAAAAAGACGGGGCGGTATCCGAAGGGGACTGAAGCCGGTCCGAAACGTCAAATCCGAAATAGTCGGCGCGGATTCCTCCCACCAGGCGCAGCCATTTCAAGGGGGAAACCTCCTCCTGAGCGTAAAGCCCCATGCCGGATTCCCGGATATCCGCGTCCACGATGCGGCCCAGGCTCTGGCGTTCCTTGGACGTACCCAAAGCGTTTTCGATCAGATCGTTGCGCATGTCCAAGCCCACAAGCGTGGTCCATTCCAGG
The DNA here is from genome assembly GCA_030854955.1 of Fibrobacterota bacterium. Taxonomy (GTDB): domain Bacteria; phylum Fibrobacterota; class Fibrobacteria; order UBA11236; family UBA11236; genus Chersky-265. Next base: position 24,222 of record JALYSE010000034.1, read on the forward strand.
CCTAAGGCGCTCCGCTGGGTGCGGTAGGCGACGTTGAATCCGCTGATGGTGCGGCTATCGGTCTGTTCGATTTGATCGCCGTTCACCGGATCCGCCGCGAAAAATGTGAAATTGGAATAGAGACTCAACCGGTAATTGATGAGGTACGCTGAAGCGGTGAATTCGGAACGATCATCGGGAACGGAACGCAAGGCCATGGATGCGCTGTGGCGCTGGGAGTTCCCCCCCTCGCTGGGATCGATCGACCCGAACCGATCGAGCCTGCCGGCTTCCACTTCCCGCATGGGAACCTGTCCTGAGCCGTTCCAATCGCTGCCATAGCTCATCAAGGTGAGCGTCAGGTCGGAGGTGGATGTCTTTACGAGACCGCTTCTGAAGAAAAGCTTGAAGCGGCTGAGATCTTCGGGATTCGTAAAGGGACCGTCATCACGGTAGACTTCCGCCGCCAGCACGGGTTGGTGGACCGTATCCCGACCCGCGTAGATGCCGAGAAAGCGGTAGGAGTTGAACTGCCCGGCGGACAATTCGGCCGAGCTTTCCCGGATGCGCTCCTTGGTGCGCATGCGCACGGCCCCGGCCGTGGCGAAATCGCCGTATTCGGCGAAATAGGGACCTTTGTTCACCTCCACCCGATCGAATAATTCGGGGATGATGAAATGGAGATCCGCATAACCTTGGCCATGGCCGTGGCTGACGCTGTTGACGGGCATACCGTCCACCCACAAGGCTAAGTCGGTACCGTGATCGATATCAAAGCCGCGCAGAAAATATTGGTTGGCTTTACCGCCGCCGGCGTGCTGGCCGGTGAAGAGGCCGGGCGTAACCTTGATGAGGTCCGTGGGCTTGAGCATCACGCGCAGGGCGAAATCTCGATCTCGGATGGTCTGGCTGGAGGCCGCCGTGAAGGGCCTGGCCCCCCGGGCCGTAACTTCCGGCAACTGGATGGCGGAGGTATCCGGGTCTTGGGCGCTTGCAGGGGCGGACCATTGAAAAAGGAAAAGGGTGAGAAAGCGGACGAATTTTAAAAAAGACATACATGTTCCTTCCGGTTGGAAAATCTCGACGAATGGCGAACCGATCCCGGTGGTCGGGATTGGAAGCCTAGGGATTTGAAGCGTTTCTTATGCGGGAAGGAAGCAGGGAGGACCACGCGCCGGGGCGGAGCGCAGACTGCGGAGGGTGGGGGCCAGATAGCGGGTAAGGGCGATAAGCGCAGGGGCGACGGTGAAAGTAACCCGGGAAACGCCGGAGACAAGCCCCGCCAGGTTAGGATCTTCCCAAAAATGGCCGTGGCGGCCGGCATCGGCATTTTGGGAGGAAAGCGCATGGAGGCCAGTTGCGAAGTCTTCAGGGGACCCCTGGGGGCCGATGACCCGGGAGGACGCCTTGGGCAGCGCCTCTCCTCCGAATCCGGGGGATTCCGGGGAAGCCAGCTCCGCCGGGTCCAGATTATCGACCACCTGGTTGGCCAACCGCACTTGATCCGCAGAGAAGGACGCGTGAGTGTGCGAACCGCCCGCATGGGAATGGTTCACAATATGGAAATGAGGCAGCAGGGACCAGATCAGGTACCCAAGGGCAAGATAAAACCGGCCCTTTCCCATCCGCCTGAGCGCGACCAACGTTTTATCCATTGTGGTTTAAAATAAATTCGGTTCCGGGAAAACGTTACCTATAAATATCCCTGAATCGATATTTATAGGGGGCGAAGCGCGCTTGAGCTGACCGCCTTCGGATCCCGATTCCGTTCCGGGATCAAATCAGCAGATTGAGAATCGCTCCTACCACGGCCATCACCAGCCATCCGAGAATGGCGGGTAGGAGACCGGAGATGGAAAAACCCGGCAACATCAAGGCCACTAATCCCAGCATGGCGGCGTTCAGGATCAGCAGGAACAAACCCATGGTCACAAGGGTAATGGGGAAGGTCAGGAAGACGAGGATGGGCTTGATTACGACGTTGACCACCGAAAGCAAAAGGGCGGCCAGGATCAAGGTGAGCCAATCCTGTACGATGATTCCCGGGATGAGGCGCGCGGCCACGGCCAAGCTGACCACGCTGATGACGATGCGGATGAGAAGGGACATGTGGGCTAAATACGTTTTTGCGGGGATAGTGGCAAGACCCGCCTTGTTGCCCGGGCTCTCAGTCCTGGGGAGCGAAACGGCGTTCCGCTCCGCGACGTTGGGCTTGGGGTGGATAATAGGATGCCAAGAACCGGGGCGGCACTCCCAGATAATAAAGGATCAGAA
>JALYSE010000035.1 GCA_030854955.1 Fibrobacterota bacterium
CCCCGGCGCCCGATTGGGCGCCCTGAGAAGCGCCGCAGTCGCCGCCGCAGCCGAAAACCGGGCCCGTACCCTGGTATCGGACAACTTCCTTTTCCACTATTCCCTGCGGGGACTGCATAAGGTCCGGACAGACGCATTGGAAGACGCCGACTTGATCCGTGCCGCCGACTCCTTATATGCGCGGTTCGCGGACCTGCCGGATATGACCCGCGATTCCGCCGTGTATGCGAATCTCGACGCCGCCGGCGCGCCCCATCCGCAGTATGTCCTGAAAGTGCGCGATTATATGGAAGCATCCTGGGCCTATTATGTCGGCAACTTGGGAATGCGGGCCCCTCTCAGCGGGGTCAATTCCTACCAGTACAAGATCACAGCCTCCTTTCCCGGCAAGTTCCCGGTTGATATCGTCGATATCGGGACCGCTGACAGCGATTATGCAGGGGAAACGTACGGGGTGACTTACCCCCCCATCTTTGGATTGTCGATTTCTTTCGAGAACGATTTTCTCCACACTACCCGGCTCGTGGACGGGAAAATCGTCGGAAGGCCGATCCAGAGCCGGCTGAATGGTGTGGTCCTTCATGACTACTCTTCGGAGTGGGAACTGGGGATAAAGGTGACGGCTTTCCACGAGTTTTACCACGGCATCCAGTTCACCTACGTCCCGAAGGTCTCCTCATACCATGCGTGGTACGAAATCTCCGCCACGGGCATGGAGGAACGCAATGCTGGAGAAGTGAACGACTATCTCCAATACCTGCCTTGCGTCCTTTACAACCACGATCGCGTGCCGCTGAACACGGCCACTGGAGGCCCGCCCTGCAGTCATCATCCCTGGTACGGCCACGGCATCTTCCACCAGTACCTGAGCAAAACCCTGGATTCGGCTTTCGACGTGCATGTCTGGACCCAGCTCAGCCGCAACGGCGACGCCCTCAGGGACGGCTTAGAAACGACCTTCGACCGCTACGGAAAGTCCATGGCCACGCTCTACCCCGACTACGCCGCCCAACTGCTCTTCAGTGGCAAGCGGTTTTCCCCTCCGGACAGCCTGTTTTCGCCGGACATGCCGCTCTGGCCGGAAATTTCTCTGGATTCGGTGGACATGACCAGCGCATCCCCCTATCGCATCATTACTCTTCCCGCCCTCACCTTCGGAGTGTTGAAGGTGAAATGGGGGGCCAAGGCCGTTCCCCGTATCCTGCAAGCCAAGGTAATCGCCGGCATCTCCCGCGTCCATGCCACCGCCGATATATCGATGGTGGAGCGCCTTCAGGAAACCCAGTTCACCTTGGGCGCCCCTCGCGCCGGATTCCAGGACTATTACCTGGTTCTGCCCAACCCGTCCTACACAGAAAAGGCCACGATCGAGATCAAAGACTCCGATGCGGTATTCTACGCCTTTCCCAATCCAGTGCGGACCGTCTTCCCCTCCACCCTGTTTTTTTCCCAGGCTAAGGGCATGACCTTTCCCGCCCAGGTGCGGATTTATGGCGAAGATGGACGCTTGGTGCGCGGTCTCGATTTCGCGTCGTCCAATCAGTCGCTGACCTGGGATTTGAAGGATGCGCGGAACCGGACCGTGAAGCCCGGAGTCTATTATTACCGTCTGGCCAAAGACCCGCTGAAGGTCCTGGTGGTACTCCGCTGAGCGCGGATTGCGCCATCGCCATAGGGGGGCAGGGGGGTTCGCGGCAATCGGCGCCTTATCCACTCATCCAGTTCGCGGAAGATGCCCGGCGTTTCCGCCAGGGAGAAGTAATTTTTAATTGAAGAGCGATGGATTTGGCTTCGGCGCTAAATCCGGTGAGTTGTTCGCTTGCGTATTGTCCCGTGCCACGCTGTAGCAGCGTAATCGAGGGCGGAAATCCCGGGCTCCCGGAACTGCTTCGCCTATCGCTGAAACCACGGGACCCCTCCTCCAGGTAAGGGCGCCACCCTCGGTATTTCCACTATTGCGCATCCCGATTCCTACTGGAACCACCACCTGACCTTATAGGTCCGCTTTTCCGGCACATCGATGGTGAAATAAGCCTCGCTTTGACCGGTATAGGAGGTCGAGTAGGATTTGAACCATCCATCGATGGCTTGGGTGGACTGGTTCTCGAAACGGTAGGTCCCCACCATCAACCTGCCATCCATGTCATCCAAGGCCACGACTATGGTGCGCGCCCAGGTATTGGCATAGCTGGAAAGAGGAATCTTGAACCACTGGGATCCGGAAATGCTGTAGTTCCGGTCGGCATTTTCGCCGCCCATGGTGATGGCTCCCGCCTTTCCGCCTTGGTTGAGATCTGCCCTCTGAGGATAGGGTCCGAACAAAAGCTCGACAGGGATGGCCGTCTTGGAAATCCCCGGTCCGTGGAATTTCACTTCCAGTCCTTCCGAGCCGGACCGTTCGAAATAGGTCACCCTGATGGAATGAAAACCCGGCGACAGGTTGATGGTGCCCGATCTTTCCTGCATCGCATGGCCTCCATCATTGTCCACCACCCGCTTTTCATCCACGAAGAGCTGGCTTCCGTCGTCGGAATTGAGGTAGAAGGTGTAGTCGCTGGCCGCGGGGATGAAGATGTTTCCGTCGAACGCGAATCCGAACCCGTCCTGCAAGGCTCTAGGAACGATCCTATATCCGTTCCGGAAATCCGTGCTGACGGCGGGCAAGGCTTCGAAAGACGGAAGGTTGTTCCATGTCCCTTCGTAGTATTTAGCCTCTACGCCGTACCCGAATGTTTCCGAATGGGAAAGCACCTCGGCGGGGATGGCGGTCTTGCCGATCCCGGGACCCTGGTATTTCACGTCCAGAACCTCTCCCCCGCCTCTCTCGAAATACTGGACCTTGATGGCATGATATCCCGCAACGAGAGCGATCTGCCCCGACCGCTCCTGGACCCCATGTAATCCGTCGTTGTCCACGATGAGCCGTCCGTCCACGAAAAGGCGGCTGCCATCGTCCGAAGAGGTGAAGAAGGTATAGGTCCCGGCGGCCGTGATGTTCACGAAGCCGACGAATTCCATGGCGAAGTCGTCGTTCCTCGCCTTGGGGCTCAGGTCGAACCGATCGACCAGACCGGTCTTCATCGGCGTCAGGGCGTCGAAGTTCGGCAGGCATGCCGTCTGATCGATCTGGAAATATCGGTAGACGAGTTTAGGGGCGAAAACCGGAGGGGGGACAGGTCCGTACAGGACCCTCGCGTCGCCGAATACCCCATGGAGGTTGGAACCGGCTTGCGTCGAGTTCGTCCCGACCATGAGCCACTTGGAGTACTTGAGGTCCACGCTCATCGGAAGGTTTGCGCCATTGGAGGAATGGAACCTCTGGATCACTCCTCCTGTGCCGTTGAGCCAATCATTGTCGCCAGGTTTGGCGGCATTCGGGCTCGTCTTGATGAAAATGCTCGTGGTGGCGGAGCCGTCCTGCTTGCCGCCGAAACCCGTCAGCCTCAGGGATTGCCCGGAAAGCCCGAGCCTGTCCTTCTCGGCAGCCAGGTCATAGACCATCCATGCGGGCGCGCCTGTCGATTGGGGCTGTCCGCCCAAGCCGGCAGTGTAAGCCGAACCCCCCATGGCGATGGCTCTACCGTCGGCAGTCTTGTCCTCCCGCCATTCCCGCGCACCATCGAGGATGTCAAAGGGCAGGAGCCGATCGCCGCAAACGACGCCGAGACGCAGTTCTTCCGGTATGGCCGGTTCCACAACGCCGGCATTGAAGTTGCGAGCGACTTCAAGGACGGTCAGGGCCCTGGAGTGCACAGCCACGAGGTGAATCTTCCCTTGCCAATCCCGGTCGAGCGCGCCGGCATGGTTGCCCACGGTGACGATATAGGCCGGATCCCAGGCATTGGTCCCCGAACCTCGCAAGGCCCCGGCTTCCTGATTGAAGGCGGCCAAGTTGCCGTTGACATACATCCTGATGCCTCCTTTGCCCGAGGAGGCATCGAAGGGCTCGTAGGTCAGGAGGACATGGTACCGTATTCCCGGGGTCGGGATGGGATTGCTCGTCGAGGTGAGATATACCGGATTGGCCGTGGAGGTCCGCAAGCGGAATTCCAGGTTCTTCTGATTCTGCACCAGGCTCCAATTCCAGGAGAAGGCTCCCCCGGCATCGGCGTATTCCACGATGCGCGCGGTATTCTGGGTGGTATTGGAAGGTTCGATCCAGGCTTCCACGCTCACCTGTCCGCTCAGAATGGAGGAGGCGAATAGCTTGCGGTTGGGAGTACGGTTCTCCAGGATGGCGTTATGATTGCCGACGGTGAGGTCGAGGCCTCCGGCGGAAAGCCACTTGGCATTGGACCCCGACAAGGCGAGGTCGAGAGGTATGCCGACCGCGGAAATGTCGGTTGCGACGGTGCCGAATCCCTCGTGGAAGGCGTACAACGCCTGGAGGGACGACGAGACGCGGACATCCTCGGCCGCGGGAGGTCCTGCCGGAGGCTGGGGCACGGTCGAAGCGTCCGGCTCCTGGCCATACAGCAGGTTTCCGGATGCGTCGTGCAGGGTCACATTGCGGGTAACCTTGAAGTTTCCGGTAATCCCCTGCCAGGACCAGTCGTTGGCCTTGTCCTGGGGACCCGCCGAACGGCTCTTGAAATGGAGGCCGATTTGCAAACCCGCTTCCGGAGTCTCTCCGCCCGCCGGAATCACATAACCGGCGGGATAGGCGAAGTCGACCATCATGAGGTTGGCATTGGACGGATGGGAGCCGACCTTGACCATGATTCCGCAAGGGTCCAAGAAATATTTGTCCACGGCGAGTTCCAAGCCGGGAAGCTCCTGCCTGGAAAGCCAGAGGCGCACCGTGAAACCGGTAAGGGGCTGTTGGGAGAGGTTGATCAACTTGATCTGGGGCTTGGCGACCCGATTGTCCGAAATCGCGTTGTCCTTCATCAGAACCTGGAAATCGAACACGGAGTATCGCACCTCCCTACGGAGGGTCTGACCCAACCGGTCGAGGGCCGTCAGGAGGAGGTTGATTTGCAGGGGCGCGCCTTGGTAATCGATGTTTCCGGCCAGGGTGTATGCGGTTTCCCCGGATAGGGATGCCGAGGAGATGATGGTCCCGTCGGCGAAAGCCGCTTCGACGTGCTCCAAGCCCACCGGAGAGCTGATAACGGCGCGAAGCGAGAACTGGCGGGGGACCCGTGCATTGTCCTCCGGATCCAGGGAGACCAGGACCGGTCCCGTCTGGTTGACGCGGAAGCCTCGCGTGAGGGAGACCGGCGCCTCGCCGGGCACCTCGACCGTGAATACCACGGTCCCCGAACCTTCGAAAGCGGCATCCACCGGGATTCTGGTGAGAATCCCGGTGAGAGAACCGGAGCGGCCCGTCACTTCGGTATAGACCACGGGCTGTCCCTGGCCGCCGAGGGTGACGTCGGCCTTGCGGATCCATTCGGGATGGTCCTCGAGGACGTTCCAGCGGAGTTCCACCTGGCCATTGGCCACCGGGACGAAGTCGTTGTCCCCGAACTCCGCGGTTATCACCGACACACCCTGATCATAGGTAAACCGGGTTTCCCTGCTGGCGCGGTTGCCGGCCATGTCCGAACCAGACACCCGGACGGTGTAGGTCCCGTAGTCGAAGGCCGAGTAGAAGAGGGCATCGCCTTGTTGCTGCATGCGGAGGGTTACGGGGCCGGTTTCCGAGGAGATGGAAAGGGTCCCGGACACAAGGTGGTCATCCTCGACGAGAGCCTGGATCTGGACCGGGCTCTGGACCACGGCTCCGTCGGCCGGCAGGCCGTGCAGGCTGATTGCCGGCGCCGTCCGGTCGAGAAGCACGTTGTGGGCTGCGGTGGCCGAGATCCCCTCCGGGGTCCTCGTCCCGGCGGAAATCAGGTGGAGGCCTTCCTCGGTGATAGCTCCGGGAGGCGTAGGATTGCCCTGGTGGAAGGTTTCTCCGGTCGCGCCCGCCGGGAAATCGACCCGGGTGTTCAGCTGACCGGATTCCGCCGACAGATCAAAAGGACTGATTACCGGTTCTTCCAGGAAATCGAACCGGGCATCCTTGGAAACGCTCGCGGAATTTCCCGATGCCTGTACTCCCGAGAGCCGCACCCGGAAGAAGGCATGGTTTGGGATGGCCTCGCCCATATCGGAACCGGGGACGGTAATGGAAAACTCGCCGTTCAAGTCGATCGCGGTCGCTGCTTCATGGAAGACTTGGCCATCCGTGGTTTCCAAAGCCAATTGGCAAACGGTCAGGGGCTTACGGTTGAGTCCGTCGAGGCAGGCCCCCTCGATGAGGACGCCCTCCCGGCGGCTTTCGACCACCCGGATGGCTATTTCAGGAAGGGTGTAGTCGATGGCAATGCTGCCGCTTGCCGAGGACGTGCCGATGGAATGGTTCGGCGCGAGGGTCACGGTAAAGAGCAGATTCCGACGGGCCTCGATGCCCGCAAGGTTGGATGGGTTCCAGGCGACCATGGTCCTTGCATCCGCCTGGGCGACCGCGGAAAGGCCGGCAATGGAATTTCCTGACTCGTCGAAGATGTCGATGGAAAGCGTGCCCGAGACCGGCGAGGAGATCTGGAACTGCACTTCACGGTTCTCCAGGTTCGAGAGCAGGCGTTCCTGGACCAGGCCTATCTGTATTGATCCGGCATGGTAGATGATTTCGCTGCGGTATGATGACGCCAGGCCCTGGCCATCGGCGCCGGCCCGGATGATCTTGGCCAGCAGGGCGGTACGGCCCGGCTGCAGGTCAAGCAAGGCCAGATCGAAACTCCCGTCCTCCCTCACCACGGCGGTTTTCGCCAGACCGGCGTCGAGGAGATCCTGGAAGGTCGAGATCTGGTCCTTCGGACCGTATCCATACTCGATATGGTACGCCTCGAAACCATCGGCAGGAGGCGAACCGGCCTGGACGGTTCCGCCCAGGGTCAGGTTCGGCGTGAGGGTTTCGGTGCGCTGAGGCAGCTCCAAGGCGAGGTTCGAAGTATTGGACTCGAACATCGGGAGGTAGGCCAATTGCTGATACCCGAGATCAGGGTCCTCACCCGGCCCGGCCGCGGCGGCAGCTGGGGGAGGAGGTGGCGGTCCCGCCGCAATCGGCATCGGAGCCGGTTGGAAGATGCGAGGCTGGCCGATCAGGCGGACATAGTCCCATGCCCCGCCGGCGATGAGCGCCTGGAAATTCTGCTCGGAGGTGCAGGGGATGGCCTCGGTCAAGCCATTGGGATTCCTGTCCGGAAACTCGAGACAGGCTTTGGTCTCGAAGTCCACGTTTCCGCCGGTTTCCGTCCGGGACACCAAGGTCACGAATGCGGTCATGTCGGTCAGCTCGCCGGAAGAGGGGTTGAGGGCGTAAATCCGCGTGAGGTTCTCGATGGAGAGGTTGCGGCCTGGGTTGGCGGGGTCCATCACCTCGTCCTTGCGGAGATAATAGGTCACGGTCGGTTCCTAGCCCTGGAAATCCCTGAAATCGAGAAGGTCGGGATAAAGGGAGAACGCGGGGGCGACCAGCTGATCGAGATGAGGGATGTTCGCCGAAGGGTATTTGAAGGCCAGGGCACGCAGGTCCACCGACACCACGTCGGCGGCGAAGCTGCCGTACATGAAATGGTACGGGTCGGGTTGCTGGTACTGGATTCCTACCCTGCCGTATGCGCTCACCAGTTTCCGGTCCCCGGGATCGGCGCTGTTCAGATCCAGTTTCTGCCCGATGAGGAAGGTCCTCAAGTCCATCCTCTCCAGGGAAGAGGGCTCCTTGGCCGGGGAGCCGAAGGTCTTGGAGACATGGAGGACTCGACCCTGGGCATGGCCCACTTCGAAGGCCAGCCTGGGGAAGTCGCCGTCCGGCAAGACCGTGCGGATGGGGAGGAGGCGGCTGTCCGCCTCGAGATGGGTCTCGATGGTCTTGGTGCGATCGACCGCGGATGGGTTGGATATCCGCTCGCTGACGAAACGCTGGGGCGTGGTGACGCCCTTGTTGAGGGTCAGCCGGAGCGGGACGGGATCGAGGAACAGGTTTTCCCGGGTCAGCAGGTAGCCCGGAGCGTCCGCGCTCTTCTGCCAGTGGTTGTCATGCAGCAGGGAGACATGCGGATGCTCCCCTCCCACCACGTTCCGGAGGACCGTCCTCAGCCTGGTGAGTTTCACGTCGTTGTTGAATGTCCAGGTGGCCAGATTCCGGTGGTAAAGCTTGTGGGGGTGGGACTCGGGAGTGGTCACGGCCGGGTTGTTGCATCCGCCCTGGCTGTTGAACTCATGGCAAAAGCTCGCGGTCAGGGTTGCCGGCACCCAGGAATCGAACAGGACCGGGCCCGCGAAAGTCGTGGATTTGAATCCGCCCCAGGGCTTGGTGGCAAGGTTCTCTGAAAGGGTTTCGGCGTCGGAGGCACGCAGGGCCAGGAAATGATCCGGCGCCGCGCTGAACCCGGTCTGGATGCGGTCCAGCGGCACGGGGGTCCCGTCGGGCAGGGTGGCACCCACCAATTCCACATCGTAGGCCTTGGTGCCGTCCCAGTCGACGGGAATCAGGCCGCCCAATTGGCTAGCGGCGAGCTGGTCGACCAGTTGGTCGTGGTCGATGGGAAATTCATTGAAGCGGGGATCGGCGGTATTGAGGTAGGTGGTATAGGGGGCGAAAGCATTGCCGCCGCCCTGGATATTGGAGGCAGGCGCTACCGTGAAGGGCGAAACCCGCAAGGTGGCAAATCGTGGTCCTGAGACCGCCACCTTCTCCGCGGCCTGCACGGCGCAGCCCGGGTCCGGGTTGGGGACCCACTCCGCCTTCATGCGATACCGCTTGGTCTCATCCGCCCAGAGGAGTTGGTAGTCCAAGGTTCCGCCGCAGGTCCCGAGGGAGGTTCCCGTGAGAGGCAGGCTCTTTTTGAAGAGGGGGATATATTCATTCGGCTGGACGTTTTTATCTCCCAAGTGGGCCTGTCGATTGACGAGCTTGATGTCAACCAGTTCCGGTGGGATCGCCACCTCTACCGGCGCTCCGCCCAATCCATGAACTATGAATTTTCCGCTGACCTTGAAGAAATCCCGGGAATCCGCGATTAGGGCATACTTTTCGGTCCCAAGGCTGTACCATCCATGGTGCGACCAGGGATCGGCAGCCCAGTACTGCGAGTTGGTTTCGAGTTCCCTTTCATAGCGGTAGGTATGGGTATTGCCGGGATCGCTATAGCTGAAGCCGACCGCTTCCGGGGCTTTGAATTTCATATGCCGTAGGCTGCCGGATGATCCTACCAGATCAAATTCCATACCCTGGCCGGGCAGAAGCTGATTCCTGCCCTGCTCGCCCTCGTCGAGATAGGCGTGCGAGAGCTGGGATCCGGCGCGGGTGATGTTCATATTGAGACGCACCCAGGCGGCATACTTGACCCAATCGGTATAGCTGCCCTTGAATCCGAATTCCGAGTAGGTAACTCCCTCGTAAACCCGGTTCCAATGGCCGAGCTGGAGGAAACCATCCTCTTCCTCATCGCCGTCCCACCACGTTTCCCACGGCCGGAAGTATTCCGGCCAATAGGTGATGTTCCGGTTGTCGAGGTCGATATCACCCCGGAAATGGAACCTGCCGTCGGGATTGAAATCAAGAGCGGGATTGGCTTCCACCTCATGGCATCGGCCCTCGGTGTTGAGCTCGCAATCCGACCACCAGATCCCGTCCTCGGCCGGTCCGCGGCCGAAGCTCGTGCCGCCGTTCCATACCTGATCCATGGTCAAGCCGGTCTGGGCTCCTCCCTTGGCCCATAAGGAGGGTCCTGTGAATCTGAGGGTCTTTCCGTTACCCCAGTCCTTGCGGACGGCCAGGAAAAGGTACCTGGACTTATAGCTCCCCTGGATCCAGGTATCCCCGTTGATCAGCTCATGCATATAGTTCCATTCGGACTTGGACTTGCCATTCTCGACGTAGTCGTCGACCTTGAGGTCATATCCCAGGTAGATGGTGGGCGCCACACCCTTCTTCTTGACCTTGTATTGGATCCGGATGGGAGGATAATACCGCCCCTGGACTTCCTCGACCTTCCAGCTCACGTCCGAGACCGGAGTGACTATGGTCGGCTCCTGGAGGTTGGACGGATCGGGGGAGTCCGTGCGGGAAGTCAGGACGAAGGGCAGATCGGTCCTGCCATCCCAGAAATGGGTGGCCGTCGGCGCCTGCCCGATCTTGAAGTCCAGCTTCAGGGGCGAGCCGGCATCCTTATCATAACAGGCGGCCTCGGAGGCCGATACGGCGCAGACATCAGCGGCATTGTCCTTGGCCACGGCCACGATGCGGAAGTAATACCAGGATCCCGGTTCCAGGGTGGCCTGGCCTGAGCGCAGCTCGGTGCCCAGGAAGTCGACAATCCGGGAATAACCCCCGGCCACCAGGACCTTGCTGGCGATTTGCATGGTCGGGGCCACGTCCCCCACCTTGTAGAGATTCACGGTCACGTAGGCGCTTCGGCTCACCGAGAAGGCGAGGGAAGCCTTGGCCGTGAGGATGTCTCCGGCCAGGATAGGCACCAGGGGAGCGGCGCCCACACGGGCATTGGCGATCCGGAGGCGGGGAGCGGCGGCCTTCTGGTAGGTCCGCTGGGCGGGGATGGCCGGGATGTACTCCGTGCCATCCAGGGAATAGCCCTCGATCTGGAGGGTATAGTCACCGGCCTCCACCTCCTCACCGAGGAAATTCGTTTCCTTCCACTCGATGGCCGGCTTGAGGTTGTAGCTGAAGGGGTTGGTGAGGGTCGGGACATGGGAAGCCCCAATCAGCACCGAGGCCGGAGGCAGGTAGGGATCCGCGGACTTGGAGGGATTCAGCAGATCATACAGCCGGTTTCCGAAATGGATGTTCACGCTGCCGTCCAGCAGGGAAACGGGAACCAGGACCTCGGCGATCCTGGCGCCTTCTCCGACGGGCATGGGCGCATCGGACGGAGAGTGTTGCAAGGCGCCGTCCGCGATGACCACGAAGTTGGAGGCGGAAACCCCCTCCAGGAGCGCTCCCGCGCCGTCATAAAACCGGGTCTGGACATCCGCGGCGTCGCCGCGGAAACCTTTGATCAGGAAGGCGAAATACCGGGAACCGGCCGTGGTGATATCAGCCTCGCCCGGCCGGAACCGGATCCGCAGCTGGCCTTCATCCACCCCCACTACCGCCTTGTTGGCTTGCGGGAAAAAATCCTGGTCGAAATCCAAGGGTCCGGAGATGGCCGACTTCCGGTTGATCAGGGTGGCCCCCCTGAAGACGGAAAGCATGATCTGGGCGGGGTTGCCGGAAAGCTTGAACTTGGCTTCCGGGGCCTCGAAGGCCGTGAATTCCAGCCTGGACGCGGCGGCCGGAGGAACTCCGGAATTGTCGATGGTGACCTTGCACAAGGCGGTCTTCTTCTTGCCGTCGGTCTGCATGGCCTCCAGAATCAAGGTGAAGGGCCCCTGGCCGCCGGTGGCCACGCGGGTGTCCCAGACGCCGAGGTTATCCGGAACCGAGGTTTCGAATGCGCCCACTTCATTTGTGGACCCCACCGCCCGCAGGCCCGCGGTCAGCCGCGAGGCCGGCAAAGAGGCCGGATTGTCGTAATGGCCGGCGACATAGGTCAGCCTGAAGGAGGAGAATCGGATCGCGTCCTGGATGTCCGGATCGCCGACCCGTCCGGCCACGGGGACCACCCCGGTAACCGAGCCGTTGTCGGTGGGCCGGGTAAGGACCACTCCCCAGCTTTTATGCACGAATACGGCGCTCAGTCGGGCCCGGTTCCGGAGTCCGGACTCGTCCTTCTCCGCCACCTCGAAGACGATGCGGTGCGGTCCCTCCGAAAGGGATGCCAGGCTCGCGCTGGGAAGCAGGATGGACGCGCTGAAATTGGGCCCTTGGAAGTTCGCCTCCGTGGTCCGGAAGACCGGCCCGTTGTCGAAGGCCAGGGTATACTCCAGCTTGCTGGTCACGGTATTGACATTGTCCAGGCTCTGGTTCACCTGGATGTTCAGGATGGCTTCCTCACCCTGGGGAACGAGGAAGGGAAGCACGGAAACGAGGGTGATGGAAGGAGGCGTCCGGTCCACGATGAAGTCGAAACCGGAAGTGGAAAGTCCGGCGATGGCGGCCGGCGTCATGTTCCCGACCTTGTCTGTGGCGAAGACCTCGACCTTGTATTTGCCGTCCGGCAGCTTCTGGTAGAACTTTTCCCCGTTCGAAGTGGCCAAGCCGCTCATCGCGAGATATTGGAAATCGTCGTAGATGATCAGGGGAATGCCGGCATCGTCCACGGCCGTGGGTATTGACGCGGGGACGCTTGAGTTTATGATGAAGGTGCCCGTACCCGCCATTGGGGTCAGCCTGATCCGGATCCGGGCCTCCTCGGAGGAGGTCACCATGGTGGAAGAATAGGCGTCCCGCTGCAGAAGGGATTTCTGCCTTCCCGCCAATCCGCTCTGGTTGCCTGACCAGACGGAGCCTCCAGCCACGGCCAAGGCGACCTGGGGAGGGGTATTGTCGATAATGAACCGCGTGGCGATGGTTTTCAGGGTGTTGCCGGCAAGATCCGGCACCTCGACCTCCAGGGCATAAAGTCCGTCCACCCAGGTCACGCCGTCCAGGAAGGCGTGGAAGTCGCTGAAGGTGGATCCCCAGGCATAGGTCTGCGCGGCGGACTCCACCACGGTGGCCCCGGCCGGATCCAGGATGCGCCATTTCATGCCTTCGGTAAAAGGGTAGGCGTCCTGGAGATTGTCATTCAGGGAAAACCGGATATGGATGCCTTGATTGATCCTCTCCCCGCGTTCGTTCCTGCCCTGAGAGTAGGTCTTGATGAGGCGCAACTCGCCCAACTCGTCGATTTGGCCGTTGCCGTCATTGTCGACCCCGTCCACTCCCGGATTGCAGAGCCCGCTGGCGCTCTCGGAGCAGGCGACGACGTCATCGGTCCATTGTCCGTCCCCGTTCTGGTCCTCGTAGCTATGGATCGGATTTCCGGTGCCGGGAGCCGGCGAGGCGACCAGGGTGGGCGAAAAGACCCGCAGGTTGGAAGGCGCCGTATTGTCGACGGCGAACTCAAGCTGGTAGAAGGTCTGGTTTCCGGCCTCGCCGCCCGTCTGGGGCTTGGTGACCAGGAGGACGGCATGCTTGACCCCTTCCGGGCTGGGAACGGGATTGCCCGCCTGATCGCGTCCATGGTTGTTCAGCAGGAGATCGGACGGCTTGATCCAGAAGAAAAGCTGGTGCGGGGAAGCGCCTTCGGTGGGATCCGCGGGCCTGGGGCTGAGGTAAACCCTCCCGCCTTCCGCGGTGGCGTCGTAAGGATTGTACTTGGGCGAATTGCCGGGATAGGCTGTCGGGGCCAAAGTATAGGTCGCCTTCCGGGTGCGGTCCATCTGTCCGTCGTCCCGGGTTCCGAAGACGTCCACCTTCACCTTGTCGAGGTTCCCCGCCCCGAATTGCGGGATCTGATCCGTCTTGAAGGCGAACAGAATTCCTTTGGGACCCACCTCGAGCCTGGCCGGATCGGGATTCCCGGGATGGTTGGAGAAGACGCCCAGATTCAGGGTTTTCGGGGTGGCGATGACCGTGCCGTTGGAACCCTTGACGCTGAGGTTGGTGGAGACGATGACACCTTTCTTGTCGTAGCGGATGACCCGCTTCTCGAGGACCGTGCCCGCGGGATTGGTGCCACGGAAACCGACGATATTGCCGCCGTCCTGCAGGATGGATTCGAAGTCGCGCCAGAAGGGATTCTGCTCCGAGCCGTCCTCCTTGTGGAAGCGGACCTTGGTCAGGGGCACCCGCACCAGGCCCGAATGGGTCAGGGGATCGGTCTCATTCCCGTAGTCCTTCCGGAAACGGAGCGGGGTCCACTTCCCGTTCACGTAGCCTTCCACCTTGTCCGAGGCCATGAGGTTGGACTTATAGAACGCCTCATAAGCCAGGGGGCTGCCGCCCGCGTCGGTTGCGACTATGACCTGCTCCTTGTTTTTCGGGTCGAATTCAACCGTGGGAGGTTGCAGCGATTCTCCTTCAGGATTTTTCCAAAGCCTCAGATCCTGATAAAATTCGTTTTTGTTGATGGGTATGGACGGGAGGACGGAATAACCCGGGCGCAGCTCCTGGCATCCGACATTCGGATCGCCGGCATGGTTGATGCACTTATGCTTCGAGATCCTGGATCCAACGATGACGGGATGATCGAACATGTATGGACGCATGGCCTGCCAGATATCCGGGTGGTACGGATAGCTGGGGGGATTGGTCACATCCGAGATTTTGGCATGCGCGATATTGTCAACGACCTTGTGCTGGATCTTGGCCGACTTGTGCAATGCCTTGGCGGATGTCACGTCTTCGTCTGGTTCGAGCACAATGTCGGTTTCCGCCACTTTGCGCCAAAGCATCATGCCGCCCATCCCGGCCATGGTCACGAAGAGCCGATCCAACCGCTGTTCAGGGCCGATGATAGGCCAGTGGCGGAGAATATTGAACATGAAGTAGACCGTAATGGCATCGTCGATCGCCTTCGGATAGAGAAAGTTCTTTGACGCGACGGTCTTGTATTCGATGAGCCTGGGCTTGGGGTCATTGATGGTCAGGATGTCCAGAGGAGGCTTCTGATAAGAGCGCAATTCGGTGAAGTAGTCCTGGGTCCATCCAAGATCGACCGCAAGGTTGCCGGCAGAATTCTCCTCGAATGTCTGGAGCAGCTTCCAATTCCCGTAAATTTCGATTCCGGTGGTGCCCAGGGCATTGCAGATGGCATTCCCGCCCAGCAAGCAATTGGCGCCACTGACGAGAGCCTTGGCTGTCGCGACAACCGGTTTGAACCAGGCCGCGAATTCCACGGCCCCGAACTGGGAGATGAAACCATTCAAGGCTCCCCGAAAAGGCGCCCCCAAGACGGTATTCACGTCCTCATAGAAGAGATAGGTGAAGGAGGCGGCCATCAGGGGCATGCCGGTCAGGGTGTAGAATTTGCCGTCGAAGAACGGCTCCTTAGCCGCGTAATGGGAGCCGGCAACAACAGGATTATGACCAACCACCCATGCGATATGGGAGCTCAGAAGATGCCTGGCGTTCTCCATGTTCCCTGGTGTGGGTGCATTGTCATGGCACCATGACAGCACCGGCTTGCCTTCCTTGAGCAACTTCTGGTCATGGTAAATCACGCCCCCGGCCACCGATATGCCGGTGCTATAGCCGACAAGAATCACTTTCTTGGAGGTGTCACACTCCCAATTTCCTGCCCGTAATATTCATCTAAAACCTGCTTGATCCGCTTCCGGGCTATCTCCACAAGTGTGGTCTTTCCCCAACGATTAGAGAGCACTTCCTGATCAATCCCGTTGATCTCGCCATCTCCTTGGTAGGCTTCGATAAAGGAGTGGTTAAAGGACATCTCATGCCATTGCGATGCCTCAGGTAGCGTGAAGTGTTTGTTGCCGTCGCCCTTTCCCCATGTCTCCTTGTTCGGAAGTGAATTGGCAGGAAGGCTGAGCGGATAGGGCCCCAACGCGTCGGGGCTCAATTGGTGGAAGTCATCATAGAATTCATAATTGCGGCAGGTTCCCGGTGGAAGGGCGGCGCCTTCGGTGTAGAGGCGCTCGGTCCTGGATTTCAGGACGTCCTTGGGGCGACTTCCAACATCCACGCCTCCCGATACACGATAGTCCTTTCCGCATTCACCCTGGGCCAGGAATTCGTTGTAGAGCCTCTCAGCATAACCCATCTGGTAGAAGAAACTTTTGAAAAGCTTGCCGTTGGAGTTCTTGTTCTCATGCAGGGTACCGTCAATCATGCCGTAAGTTTGAACATCATCTTCATCGTAAGGCTTGAAGCCCCATTGGTGGGCAAAGGCCCCCCGCCCGTGGAGGAACACGTAAGGATATGGCCTGTAGCTGGAGAATTTTTCGACTGCCTCCGCCTGAAGTCCGGCGAGGGTCAAGAGCGTCAAGGCCGCTTTCGTGAATCCACGGGATCTGGGATGCATTGTCTACTTTCTTATGAGACTTGAAAAGTCATATTGTGCGAGAGTCTGCTCGGTCAAGTCCTGGAACCTCACCAAGGCCGGATCCACATGACTCATGGATTCATTCCGGACATTCCGCGTCTTAACGGTGACATCCTTGTTGAAAATCCACCGCAGTTCCTCGGTCCAGACTGCCTCGCCTGGATTGGATTTCAAGGCTTTTAGCGGGAGGGTGAAATAATGGCCGCCAGCTTCGGCCGTGGTTATCCTGAGGTAGTCGCCGCCATTTGCGAAAGATACCGATGGATCACCATAAGGCTTAAGGTCCTGTGGGATTTCCGGTAAAGGCCACCTGGCGAGAGTGCCCAGCCTCACATCTTTTTCCAAGTACAAAAGGGTATCCCCGATGGATGCCAGAGCTTCTGGTTTTCCATTTTCCAGCCGTAAATCGTGCCACGTCGCGACCTGGATTCCCATGATGGAATCGGGAGAAATCCTAGTGGTCGATCCGGCGGAAAGGTCGATAATAACCAGAGCGCCTGAATCGTTCTGCGCCAAATAGGCCCCGGCATGTACCCAAACGCCTACACGCCCAAGGCAGCAGAAATCGAAAGTACGCTCAACCAATGCCCCTGTTCTTCTATCGATTAGGATGAGAGGATTCCTGAAAAACGGCGAGGTGATGAAAACCGAGTCCCCGACAAGACTGACCGTGGGCCCGAACCGCAGATCGCCCGCATTGACCGAAGGCATGTATGTCGAGATTTCGGATTGCCTGCGATAATTGACTCGATAACCCCTGATTGCCACAGCGGTGACGCGCGGCGAGGCCATGCTCTTTTCTGTTTCAGTGACGTCAAGGAGAAAAACGGATGCTGTGGAATCATCCATGAAAACCGGAAAGATGCCCGATGTATACACCCGGTTTTTCGTGGAGGAGCAGGAAACCAGGAGGAAGGATCCGGCGGCGATCAGCATAACGACGGCAACGGCCTGGCTGCGGGTGCCACCGGCGTTCATTTTCCGCCCGCCGCCACGTGGATTTTCCAAACCGTATAGGTTGAGTCCGAATAGTATTCATCAAGGCATACCGGGTCATGGGCCAGAAGTTCGCCCGACTCGGAAAATTGCTTGAGGCAGACAATTTTCGCGGCTTTCCAGAAATACTCCTGATTCGTCTTGGCATTTTGGAAGAATGACATGCTCCATCCCCACCTCACGCCATTTTCGTTGAACCCCACAGCTTCCAACTCGCCGGTTTCAAACAAGGACCAGGTTATTCCTTGCCTGAGCGAATCGACATGCCGGGTTATGTGCCTCGGCTTTTTGGAAGGGTAATACACCGTATCGAACCAGACCTTTTTTTCCGGTCCAGGATTCCCGCCCCGGGAGTCCTCATCTTTTCCGAAAATGCAGGACATCAGCAAAGCAGAAGCCAGAACCAGGAGCGTTCCCGACTTCCCCGATTTCCGCCCTTTGAAGGATTTCACTGCCGTCATGTAAACTCCCAATTTCCCTTTCCGTAGTATTCATCCAACACCTCCTTTATACGCTTCCGGGCGATCTGCACCAAAGTGGTTTTATTCCAGATGTCCGAGAGAACTTCCTGGTCGACCCCGTCGACGGCACCATCGCCCTGGTAAGCCTCGATATAGGCATGATTAAAGGACATCTCATGCCATTTTGAATTATCCGGAAGTGTGAATTGCCGGTTGTCTGCGCCTTTCCCCCAAGTCGCAGGGTCCGGAAGGCTGTTGGCGGGTAGACTCAGCGAATAGGGTCCGGTTGCGTCGGGGCTCAGTTGATGAAAGTCGTCATAGAACTCATAGTTACGGCAGGTCCCCGGCGGAAGCGGGGTGCCTTCGGTATACAGGTGCTCGGTCCTGGATTTCAGGACATCCTTCGGTCGGCTCCCTACATCCACACCCTCCGGCGTAACCCGGTATTCATTGCCGCATTCGCCCTGGTCAAGGAATTCGTTATACAACCTTTCCGCATACCCTTTTTGATAGAAAAAATTCTTGAGCAGCTTGCCGTTGGAGTTCCTGTTGTCGTGCAAGATTCCGTCAATCACACCATACGCAACCGTGGCCCGGGCTTCAAAGGGCTGGAACCCCCATTGGTAGGCGTCGGAGGTCCGGCCATGCAGGAACACGTAAGGATACGGCCTGTAACTGGCGAACTTCTCCGCTGCGGCAGAAGGCAACCCGGCAAGGAAAGTGAATAGGAAAGCCGCTCTGGAAAAGGCACGACGATTCGGTTGCATGGATTACTTTCTTATCAAATTAGAAAAGTCATATTCCGCGAGGACTTGATCCTTCAAATCCCGAAAGGTCAAAATGGCGGGCTCGACGTGGCTCCGGTGGTCATTGATTAGATTTCTGGTTCGGACGGACACATCCTTGTTGAATATCCAGCGTTGTTCCTCGGACCAGGTCGCTCTGGCCTGACTCAATTTCAACTCTTTGAGAGGAAGGGTATAGTACAAGCCTCCGGTGCCGGCCGCCGTCACCCTGAGATAGTCGCTGTTTCCGCCAAATGATATTGAGACCTCCCGGTAAGGCTCGAGCCCATCGGGAACTTTTGGCAAGGTCCATCGGGCCGATTGCCCGTTCCCCACCTCTTTCTCAACTAAAGCCAAGGTATCCCCGATAGCCGCCACTGCTTGGAACTTCCCGTTTTCCAAACGCAAATCGTGCCATCGCGCGCCCTGGATTCCCATGATGGTATCGGTGGAGATGCGCTCCTTGGTCCCTGCCGGCAAGCTGAGAACCACGAGGGCGCCGGAATCGTTTCGGGCCAGATATGTGCCGGATTGCACCCATTCTCCCATTCGTCCAAGGCAACAAATCCCAAAGGTCCTCTGCACCAAGGCCCCGGTTCGCCTATTCACTATTACGAAGGGATTCCTGTAAATCGGTGACGTTACAAAGATTGTATCTCGAACCGGGCTTATGGTAGGTCCGAATTCCAAGTCGCCGAAGTTCACCGAAGCCAAGTACGCGACGATTTCGGATTTCTTCTTGTAACTGATCCGGTATGCCCTTATCGAAATTCCCGTGGTACGAGGCACCGAGAGTGCTTTTTCGGTTTCAGAAATGTCGGTGAGGAAAACCAGTGCTGTCGAATCATCCAGAAATACCGGATAGATGGCAGATGTATAAACTCTTCCCTTTGCGGTTGTGCAGGAGGTCAGCACGAGAAGGAAACCTATGGACAACACCAAAGCCGTCTTGGAGGCCCGTTTCATGGAGTTGCAAGTCATTGTGCAACTTCCTGCAACTGCTTTTTCCAGACGGTATAGGTCGAATCCGCATAATACTCATCCAGGCAAATTGGATCGTGGACCAAGAGCTCCCCGGTCTCGGAGAATTGCTTCCAGCAGACAATTTTGGCTTCCTTCCAGAAAAATTCCTGATTGGTCTTGGCATTTTTATGGAAGGACATACTCCATCCCATCGCAATGCCCCGGTCGTAAAAGCCTACCGCTTCAAGTTCACCGGTTTCATAAAGAGCCCATTCCAATCCATCTCGCAGCGAATCGACATGCCTCGTAATCCGGAATGGTTTGCCGGAAGAATGGAAAATGGTATCGAACCAAATCCTCTTTTCCGGCACCGGATCCCCGCCTTTGAAATCGTCATTGTTCCCGAAAATGCAGGACATCAGCAAGGTGGACGCGAGGACAAGGAGCAATCCTGTCCTCTTCCCCGTATTTGGTCCGCTCAATCCCATCTTTCCCGCCATAGGCACCTCCGAGTTTCATGTTCTCGGGGAAAATCTAACTCCGTCATCACCTGAAATCTCTATCGGGGATCGGCGCATTGACCTTGACCTTGTCGAAACGGATGGTGGTACGCATGCCCTGCATTTGCATCTCCATGACTTTGGGCACCTGCACTCCCGCGATTTCCTGGTATTCAATCTTCGAGGTAGTCGCGGCCGGACCGGCGAGCAAGGTAAAGGATTCCACGACGCGTTTCTCCGGCGAGTACTCGATGCTTCCGGAATAGTGGCTGATTCCAAGTTGCTGCTTGACCGAATCCGCCACCTGGGAACCCACCTTGCCGGAAAAGCTGATGCATACCCTCGGCCCGCAAGGGGTGGCGGTGGAGGTTACCTCTCCACCCAGGAAGGCAATGGGGTTGAAAAGGCGTCCCTGCGCATCCGGCCGTATCGTGGCAATCAGGGATTCGTCCATTTTCTTCGGAGTCCGGCTCTTGAAGAAGGAAGTATCCTTGCGCGAGATATAGACGAGGTCCGGACTGGCCGATGAAACGGCCCGAATCCGGTGCGGATATTTGTATTCGAGTGCGAAGGAGTGACGGAGGGAACCCGTTCCCATGACTCCCATGATCTCGACCTGGCAGGACAGGGTCTTGATCTTGGAAAGGTTGGCTTCGATCTCCCGATGGATGTCCTTGACCTCGATGGCCGCCGCCATTCCCGACATGAGGAGCGGCCAGGCAAGGAAGTGGAAATACTTGGATTTACTCATTGCGGTCAATCCCGAAACGATCAGGGCTTCCTCAGGACGAACAGCTTCTCCTGGGAGTAGATGTCGAAACAGGATCCCCGGAGAGAAGCCCCGGGATTCTCATCCGCGAGGTCCAGGCTGCGAAAGGAGAGCTGCAGGTCCTG
The DNA here is from genome assembly GCA_030854955.1 of Fibrobacterota bacterium. Taxonomy (GTDB): domain Bacteria; phylum Fibrobacterota; class Fibrobacteria; order UBA11236; family UBA11236; genus Chersky-265. Next base: position 20,541 of record JALYSE010000035.1, read on the forward strand.
CAGGGTGTGGGTCGCCGCCTTGCGTGCCAAGGTCGTTCCCGAAAATCCGAAAGCGGACGAAACGCAATTGAGGTTGAGCTTGGTGCCCTTTCCCTTCCCGGTGAACTCCAGGATGGTCCGCCCTCCGGCATATCCGAGGTAGTTGAAGATGTTATTGTCCACCACCACCCCCGAATAGGAACCGGCCTCGAGAAGGATGCCATGGGCGGATCCCGGAAGGTGGGCGGTATTGTGGATGAAATGAAGCATCTCCACCGGATTGCCCACTTCCAGCGCCGCCCGGGTCTGGCCTATGAAGGTATTGGAGGCAATGACGACGTGATCGAGGACGGGGGCGAGGTTGCCGCCGATGCGGATAGCGACCGTACCCTAGTCAGGGGATGAAGCCTGGTCGAATACGCAATTCCGAATGTTGAGATGGCTCGCGGACATCTCCGCAAGAATCACGACGGAAGCGGAAGTGGTGAAGCGTAAATCTTTCAAGGTCACATTGGCCGCCGAAATGCCGAAGACGAAATTACCATGGCCTGAATAGTTTATCCTGGCGGAGTTCCTGCCTTCCGCGGGTTGAACCAGAATTGAAGCGTTACCCGCCAGGGGTCGAAAGGCGAGGTGCAAGGTTTGTCCGGAATATTCACCCGGAAGCAGGTTGATTGAGCCGGTTCGGTCCCCGAGGAGAGCCACGGCGCGGTCAAAGGTCGCCACGGGAGCTGTCCGGGTTCCGTCACCAGTTTGGTCGTTTCCGCCTGGGCTGATGTATAGGGCTTGATCCCCTTGGCCAATGGCCCACGAAGCAGCCACCAGATGGACCAAAAGGAAACACATCATAATCCGAACGTAACCGTTCAAGGGATCCGCCTTTCTACCGAGTTATGGCGCATGGACGGGAAATCCACCCTGGGTCAGCAGCATATAGAAATAAAATGTTGCGTCTTGGATCGACTTTCGACTTTTTGGGAATGAAACCGTTTCGCGCCAAAAAATCTTGCCGGTAGGAGGAGGCGAAAAAAAAGGTCCGACCCGAGGAGGGCCGCACCCGAGGGGGTCTGACTCAGGAAAAAATCAAGGCTGAGGTGCGGCTTCCGCAGCCCCCTGCAGGCGCTTGCACTGCTCCAGGTGGGCGGCCACATGGGTGCGGACTTCCGCCAAGTGATTTCACGCGATAACCCACAGAAATAAAGTGGTATGTCGGGAATTCCGACACACCACTCAACACGGCGCAATGGCGGGGAAAACCTAGGAAAAAGCCGCGAAATAGAAAAAACATTTTGGATGTGCACGGTTACGGTGGTTCTGCCCTTGCCGAACAATTCAGCCATTTGGACTTGGGTAAGTCACACCGTTTCATCTTCAAGCTGCACATCAATTTTAATGTGTCCGTCGGGGTTTTGGTACAAGAGAATTTCGCTGTTGGTCATTTACTTAATATTCTATCGTCGCGAGTTTTCAAAATAATATCTAATGCGCCCTTTGTCCCCAATAAAATTATTCCCCTTTAAATTGCCGAGCGAGCTGATATGCTCGTCCGGCAATTTTTGAGAGAATAGTTTTTAAATTAAACGTTCCATAGGAATTTGAAATAGCTGCGATATTTTTTTTGCCATTACTTTGCTAATGCCTCGACTTCCATTTTCCATCCCTGAAATATGTTGCCGTGGAAGACCACCTAATTTTTTCCCAAGTCCCGCTTGAGTAAGACCGCTATTTTCACGGTACGCCTTTAAGGTCGCGCCTGGAGTAAGCCTTTTTTTTGGTTTCCTTATACCAATTAGAATCAACAACACGAATTAAATCGTCCGAATCGTCTTGCTTCGTGATTTTGACATTTTTTCCAAACTCTTTTTTTAGACCAACCATAATCCAATCAGGAATTTGGCCTTCAATTTTAAAATTAATATGGGGCGTTTTCACGACTGCCAGCATAGTACACCTCTATTGTAATAGTTCCTTTTTCATGCCACCAACAGGCGACCCACTTTTAGGCCAAGTGGCAATGGTATTCTGTTTCCGACAATTTGCTGTAATTCGGCCAATTGGGTAGAACAGGCCCCTTTTTACTAAGATCATCAATAAGGTTGATCATTTTGACACGAATGTTATCTGGAAGCTTTTCCAAATCCCTTTCGATTTTCCGCCTCATAAAAACTTCATAGGTGGATTTTGCCATACTAAAAAAATGTTACCTGTTATAGGTTACAAGTCAAGCAGCATGAGTTTTGCCGATTTCTTCGTGACCGAGGCATCATTCAGTCGATGAGTCATGAAGGCAAATGCTGGGACAACGCACCAAACGAAAGCTTCTTCAGGACGATGAAAATGGAAACGCGATTGGCGAAAGGTATCGTCCGTGCCGGGCGTATCAACAAAAAACCCCTCCGCCAGGAAGGGTCATGAAAAATGAGAATCCAAAACCGGAATCAATCCTCGTCTTCCTCCTGCAACAGGCCCTGGGGCGGAATAATCTTCTCCTGGCCCTGCTTCAGCTTTTCCAATTACTGCCTGATGAGTGCTTCCTGTTGCTAGCGGATCGGGTCCTTGCGTTCAAACGCCTGCTGACGGGCTTCCAACTGCTTCTGGCGGATCTCGGCGGCCTTTTTCTTTTCGATTTCCGATTCCCGGGCTTTTTCGATTATCGCGCTTTCTTTGCTGACACGAGCAGTCGCACCCATTGAAGTCCCCCCATCCTTCCCATCCTTCTCAAGGATGAGGTTGTGGAGTTCCCGGGCGAGGGCGGCGCGTTCTTCGGGCTTCGCGTCCCGCATGGCCAAGCGCTTTTCCTTGATGACCGCGATCATGCCTTCCATTTTTTGCTTCCGCTCGCGGAAGGCTTGCTTTTGTTTGTCGGTGAGTCCGCGGGCGGCGTTCTTTTTCTGCCAGGCCTTGGATTCACGGGCCATGCCCATGGGAGCGGCCGTTTTGGGTTCATCCACCTGCATCCGTCCGGGGCCAGGAGCGGCCTTGACGGTGGAAGGCTTGGGCTTGGTCTTGGTCGCGGATGCCTTGGCGCCCTTCTTGGAGGCCTTGGATGCCATCGCGGGCTTTACTTCCTCGGCACTCGTCGGGCCGCCCGCCGCAAAAGCCAGTCCGCCGGCCAGTAGCCAGACCCCAGCCAATTTGATTCGAATCGTAGCCATTCTATTACCCATATCCTGTCACACTAAATTAAAAACCATGCAAGATTTGCGCCTAAGATTATGCTCTGTAATTACGCTGAAAACGCCAATTCGCCTAAGCCATTTCCTGGTGAAATCGACACCTTTAGTTCCGACCTCCGCCGCTTCCGCGACTCTCCGGGACCTAAGTGCCGCCGAAGAGTGCACTTACAATTGCGCATAAAGCCAGGAACCTTTTAACCCGAAAAAAACCGTTCCCAACGGAAATTTCCGCAGGTCTGATTGCAGAAGCAACCTACACGCCCAGCCCCGGTCTTCGCCCTGCAAGAAAGCATGGTTCTCGAATCCCGTGAGCGGGTCTCACGCATCCCGTGAGCCCTTGAAGTCTTCTTTTTTGATCCCCAATCGCTCCATGATATCGCGGAGCACCTTGCGATCGATTCCCAAAAAGGATGCGGCCAAGGTCAGATTCCCGCGGGCCTTGCTCAACGCGAGGTTGATGGCCTGGGCTTCCGCTTGTTCGCGCGCCGCCTTCAACGACAGCAATTCGCGATCGGGATCTTCAGGAAGATCAAGACTTTCTACATCGATGACGCGGGAACTCGAATTGAGTACTGCCTTCTGGATCTTGTTTTCAAGCTCGCGTACGTTTCCTGGCCAGGTGTATTTCAGCAAAGCCTTCTCGGCAGCACGAGTAAGCGCGGCCGCGTTCATGTTGAACGAAGCGCAGGCCTTCTTGAGAATGTGGGTGGCCAAAACCAGAGTGTCCCCTTCGCGATCGCGGAGAGGAGGCAAACGCAGTTGGACCAGATTGAGGCGGTAGTAGAGATCCTCGCGAAAACGGCCCTCGCGGATTTCCGCGGGGAGGTCTCGATTGGTGGCAGCGATGACGCGGACGTCCACGGCCACCTCTTCATTGCCTCCCACCCGGCGGATGCGGCCGGTCTGGAGGACGCGCAGGAACTTGACCTGCATGAGCACCGGGAGCTCCCCGACTTCATCAAGAAAGAGGGAGCCTCCGTTGGCCTGTTCGAAAAGACCGCGCTGCAGAGCGGTCGCACCCGTGAAGGCGCCCTTCTCATGGCCGAAGAGTTCGCTCTCGATGAGGTTCTCGGGAATGGCGCCGCAATTGACGGCGATGAAGGGTTTGCCCTGGCGGGTGGAATGTCCGTGGATATGGTTCGCCAGCACGTCCTTGCCGGTGCCGGTTTCGCCCGTAATGAGAATAGGTACGTTGCTGGCCGCGGCGCGCTTGGCCGCTTCCACCACCTTGCCCATCTCTGGGGAGGAATAGACGAGATCGCCCGTCCCTTTGATTTCCTTGAGGGTCTCGATGCGCTCGGCCTGTTCGATTTGGGTCTGGTTGGTGCTCAACACGCCGCCCAGCAATTGGCTGATGTGGGCGAACAGCTTTCGCTGGTTTTCCAGGAAAGGGGAATCCGGGCGTTTGCGATGGAGATAAAAGAGCCCGATGACCTGCCCAGTGACCCGGTTGAGCAAAGGGGAGACCAGGATGGAGTGGATGTTCTTCTGGGCGATGGATTGGGCGCTTACTTCACCGGCACCGCCGGCCGTGCCATCCATGGCGGACCAGATAAGGGCTTCGCGGTTCTTGAGCGCCGCGTTCACGGCGGAATTCGAATAACTCTCGTTGTCCTCCGGGACCGAGCACAGGAGGGTCAGGCTTCCGCCGTCGACGGTGAAGAGGAAACCGCCGTCGGCCTCCATCAGTTCCATTCCCAGGGATAGGATCTCTTCCGAGGACCTGCGCTTGTCGGGATTGTCCAAAAGGAGGATCATGCCGTCCAGCAGGCGCTCGTAGGGGTTCGCCACGACGGCGGCGTTCTCCGAGGGGGCAACCGCTGACACATTCGAAAACTCCGCAACGAAGACTTCCCCGCCCGCTTTGATCTCGTCGCCTTGCGCGAGCATGTGTTCTCCCAGCAGGTTCCCATTGATTTCCACCGTGCCGTTCATGGACATCAATTTGAATTGAGATCCCTGCTTGAGGATCTGGAAATGGATCTTGCGGACATGCTCGCCCGAAAGCATCAGGTTGTTCACCGCGCCGCTTCCGGCCGTGAAGACGTTATGGGCCATAACATGGGTCTCGCCCGAATTCTTGTTCTTAAGGATCACGGCTTGCCGGCCCTCCTTGCAAAATCGTATACGGTGGGTTCGCCTCCCCCGACGGCTACGGAATCCTGCAGCACGGGTTGATTGCCTGCGTCCTGGACTTCCAGAAGGTGGCGGCTGGCGGGAAGATGGATTTCTCCCCCGACGGGATACTGGACCCGGTTCACCAGAACCCGGAAATCCTTGGGAATGCCAGTGACGATGAGGACTCCGTAGGGGAGCAAAGCGGGACGTCGGGCACCGGCCAATATCGGCTTTTCACCCACTTCGTTTTCCTTTGACAGCAAATCCATCTCCCTTTCGACCAAATCACGGCCCAGGTCGTCGATACCGGACCGGCTCTCAAGATAAAAAAACCCGCCCGTTATCGCGACAAATACCACGGAGGCCGTGATGATCAGGAATCGGGCCCGGGCTCCGGAGAAAGCCTCCCTGGCCTTGCTCTTTTGGCGACCGACGAGGGGTGACGGGGAGGTTTCCTGCGCCCCATTCATGCGCTCGCCCAGTTCCTGGAATTTGGCCTGCACGTCCGTGTTCGCGGGATCGGCTTCAAGAAGCTCCCTCAGGCGCGTAAAGGCCGCTTCGATTTCCCCCGTACCCTCGGAAGCCCTGACC
>JALYSE010000245.1 GCA_030854955.1 Fibrobacterota bacterium
ATCTTGGCTACGGATTGAGTCCCCAGAAAGTGGACAAGCGCGGCAATATCCTTTTCGAGCGGACCTTACCCTACAAGAACGGCGAGTTCTCGACGGATTACTTCATCCCAAAGCAGGTTTCCTTCGGGGACACCAATGCCCAGGTGCTGGTCTTCGCCTGGGACGACAGCCTGGAGATGGAAGGAACCGCCGCCCGTCAGAACCTGCGCATCCAGGGCACCTCCCAGAACGCGTGCGCGAGCGATTCGGATGGCAAGGGCCCGCGCATCCGCATCACCGGTTGCGAGAAGAAGGAAACGGGCGACCTGGATTTTCCGGACCGGGTGAAGCTGTCCTTACCGTATTGCCTCCAGATACTTGTCGAGGATTCCCTGGGTGGCGTGCTTTCTTCGGAAGGACCCGACGAGGGCACCACCTTGGAGATCCCGGGCGTGGTGGATCCCTTTCATCCCTTGCCCGGAATCGATGATCTGTACCAGAAGTCCTACCAGTTCTCCCTGGACAAAAAGACCATCCGGCCCGGAACCCATCTTCTCAAGGTTTCCGCGAGGGACGGGTACGGCAACATCGGCATGCGCATCATGCAGATGGACCTCACCCTGGACAGTTCCTTGAATACGGTACAGGCCCGCAATGTCCCGAACCCCATGAAGCGCAACGGCACCACCTTCTATTTCGGATCCATGATGCCCTCGTATAGCGTCGATTTCGGGGATCCCAACGCGGGCGAGGACCGGCTGGAATATGAGATCCGGATATTCAACCAGAGCGGCAACCTGGTCCGGGTATTCACGAAAGCAGTTTCCGGACAGGTCACCTGGGACGGTCGTGACAATTGGGGCAACCTGCTGGCGAATGGCGTCTATTTCTATCAGGTCACGGCCCGTCAGAACCTATTTGATGCGGGCGCCAAGCCCGGATACCAGACTGTCAGCTCCAAGCGCAATACCCTCGTCATCTCCCGCTGATTTCCCGTCCCGGGCGGCAGCCTAAGGCGCTGAATGATGCACTGCATAAGGCGCCGCATCATCAGGAGTCGGTGCGCCCAGGGCGCTTGAGGATCAGGCGGCGGCCCTGGCGAAATGCTGCGGAATCCCCAGGCGAACGGCGTCTTCTGGAAAGGGAAAATCGGCCTAAAAGAAAAGCGACCGGATTGTCTCCGGCCGCTTTTCCATTTTCATCCCGGCCGGAACGTATCCGGCCCGGCACCATTGCGGTTTCCCGCAGGGTTCAGGGCAGATACTTGCGGGTCACGCCCGAGCCGGACTTGAATTCCAGATAGGCGGGCTTGGTTCCCGATTCGTGGTTGAAGGTGAGGCCCCCGGTCTTGGACTCGTCGCCCTTGCCGATGATATCCTTGTCCGTTTTGCCGAAGCCGCCGATCTTGGCACTGGGCTTGATGGCGTTACCGTCCTTGTCGATCAAGGTGAAGGAGTCGCCCACGAAGTGGATGGGACCGGAGGAGCCGTTCCAGACCTTGACCTGGACCTTGGTGGCGGTGGCGCCGGGTTCGTACTTCACCACACCCAGCAGTACGCCGTATTTGTTGATGCGGGCATCGGGGCGCTCGCCCAGATCCACGTCGTCATTGTCGTACATCAGGTAAGTGTTCAAGTTCTGCTTCCGGACCTTGGACCAGAGTTCGCTCATTTCCGGAGTCTCTCCGCCGGTCAACAGAGCCAGCTTGGAAAGTTTGTAGTCGGCGACGATTCCGGAGGTGGGGTTGCTCCCAGCATCCTTGTAGTCGCTCTCGATTTCCTTCAGCTTGGCGGCGACGATCTGGTCTTTGGCGGCATTGGAGCCCGCACCGGCACCAGCCTTTTCAGCTGCCGAGAGGAACCGGAATCCGCCTTCGACGGCGTCCGGAGTGCCCATTTTGATGCGGGCTTGGGCTATTTCCTGCAAGGTCTTGCCGAACAAGGCCTGGTTCGCCGGATTAGGATGCTGGGTCAAGAGGCTGGCCACGGTGTCCTTGAGGACGTCCAAGAATTCCGCAGTCGGATCTTCCTTGGCGCGCAGGCCCATGGCCTGGATATTCACCAGGGTATAGTTTTGCCAGAACTCCTTGGAAAGGTTGCCGCGCTTAAGGGCTTCTTCATATTGCATCAGAGCGTTCAGGGTATTGCCGGCTTTGCGATATTTGTCGCCGGCGGCCTCCTGACGGGAACGGCAGCTGATTAGGAGAAAAGTCAGGCTAAGACCGGCGCAAAGCGTCACCTTGGTCATCTTCATCATACGTCCTTTGCTTAAATCATGAGTTGAAAATCGGCTACTGGGTCCCTTACGTTCGCATTCCGCGATTCGTTTTCGGCCGGATTCACGAACCCAAAAAATAACGTAAGATGGCCGGGATGTGTGCTCTTATTTCGGGCTTTTTTATAACTTTCAAAGACTGGGGCCCATAGCTCAGCTGGTTAGAGCACGCGACTCATAATCGCTTGGTCCTCCGTTCAAGCCGGAGTGGGCCCACTTAAACCCCCGGACGGAAGTTGTGAAGAAAATCATTTTTTGGGGCGATGGAATCCTGGCCGGACCCTCCGGTTTCGCGGAACTGCTCTCAAACCATCTTTTCCTCCACCATCCCCGTGCGGACGTCAAAACCTTTTTCTACGGCAGCGAACTCGCCACCTGGCACGACGTAGTCAAAGATGCCCCTCTCCATGCCATCGGCAAGGCTCCGGACCTGGTTATCCTGGGCTTCGGATATTCGGACCTGGCTGCCGGCCGTACCCCTGAGGAAATCTCACAGCTGGCCTATGGGGTGGTCGCCTTATTACTTCAGAAAACCCAGTCCCGAGTCTGTCTGCTCTCCACCGTCTCCAGTTTCTTTTCGGAAGAGTCGGATCGGGAGCGTTGCCATGCTTTGAACCGCCGCTTGCGGGACCTGAGCGGACCCCGGGTGAGCCTGGTGGACCTGGAAGGCCGGGTGGAATGGTTTTTCACCGAGCATGGGCAAGGGGCGGGGGAGAAGCATTCCCTGCACCTGGACCGCAACCGGCTGACTCCGTTAGGAAGGCTGTTTATGGCCCATCACGCTTTCCACCTGATTGAATGGCCGGACGTTTTGTCCCGTACACCGGTATCCGCCACCGCGGTGCCCTTCTAGTCTTCACAGACCGGACCCCAGCAACGCATTAATGCCCCTGCCCTTGGCCGGCCTTAGCCAGGGCCCGCACATTTTCCTATATCCATCGATGTTTCAGACCCAATTGAATCTCCTGGAGGAGTTATGGCAGACGAAGATCACGCGAGGTTCCTCCGGAAAAATCAGGCCCTCAGCAAAGCCTATGAGATCTCCAAGAAGGACAAGTTCAAGGACAAGGTCGTCAAAGGGGAAATCAAGCCCGAGACCGTGGCTTGCTATCGATGCAAGAAAATCCGTCCCTGCATGAAGCACTCTATCATGGAAACCGGCCGCGCCGAAGGCGCCGTGTCCGTGTCCAACGAGTACGTTCCTCTTTGCGAAGAATGCGCCCCCAAGCGGAAGAAAAATCCCGACGAGCTGAATTCGGCCCAGGTGAAGTCCTTGCTTCGCGGTGCCAAGAAGGGTCGCATCTAGTATCTGCCCGTCCGGGACTTGATGGGGTGTGCTGGGTTGATTCCGACCCCCCCCTTGGCTCAGGTCGGGGAGGGTTTTTGGGCAAGGCTGACTAGCCTTTTAAAGCCCGCTCCGCTATGCGCAACTACGTTATGTTTTGCTGCATTACGGAGATTTCGGAAAGGAATTCCTTAATCTCCTTGAACTTGCGATAGACCGAAGCGAAGCGGATATAGGCTACCTCGTCCACCGGGAACAGGGCCTTCATGGTCAATTCGCCGATCACCTTGGAATTGATTTCCCCTTCGGTCATGCCCTGTATGGCATTCTCAATCTGATCCACCATGAGCTCGATGGTCTCGGTGGACACTGGCCGCTTTTTGCACGCCGTATGCAGCCCGCCCAGGATCTTCTGGCGATCGTAGGGCTCGCGGCGTCCATCCGCCTTTACGATGGTGAGGGGGATGGTCTCGACGTACTCATAGGTGGTGAATCTCTGTCCGCAACTCAGGCACTCGCGACGGCGACGGATGGCCTTGCCTTCCCGCGAGGAGCGGGAGTCGACCACCTTATCTTCTTCGCATGTACAGAATGGACATTTCATAGAGGATTTGGATCCTAATATATCCAACTGCCAACTTTTAATCAACAGGCATGTTTAAAAAGGTGGAAAAAGTTTTACCGGAGGAATGTATTCCAACCCCTGGTAAAAATTGAGCTTAGATGAATTCAACCCTACTACAGATGCCGAGATTGGGCTGATTTGGCCCCTTAAATGGACGAATTTCGAGGTTTACCTATTCACATTTATTGTTGAAAACCTACGGAAATCGCCAATTTTCGAGGCGTAAAAAAACCGTGATCAGCTCTGTTCCAAATCCAGGGTCTTGGTAATGGCATCGCTGACTTCTGAGGGACCGAAGTACTGGATGGGACCGGGATAAAGGAAATCATCTTCGATCTCCCATTTGGCCCGGCTTGCGACCAGGGCAGTGAAGGCGGGGCCTTCGAGTTCCACCAGAGCCTTCTGGATGACAGGCTTCAGGTGCCCATGGCGCTGTTCCATGTTGAACATCATGGTGATGGGAATGCCGCCGGCGGACCATTGGTCCACGCCCTTAGAGACGTTCCGGATGGAAGCCATGTACCCCGTCCGGCCGCTGCGGATCAGGATGGCCGCCACACAGCCCAAGCTGTAGCAATAGTCGGCGTCGAAATTGGTGGGGGCGGCGGCGCGCCCTTCATAGCCGAAAAAATGCCGCTGGGCGGAGAACTTGCCCTTAAAGGAGGGAGTGGCCTTGAGCTTGCGGCCGACGAGTTCGGCGAGCAGGGCGTCCGTATCGATGAGGGAGACCTGGACGTTTCCATGGGGATCCCGGTCCAGCAGCAATTGAAGCTGAATGTTCTTGGGCAGGGAAGCGAAGGACTTGCCCAAATCATTTTCCAGCCAACTGGACATGGCCACAATCTTGGCGTCCGTGGTATCCAATTTGCCGAACTCGGTTTCTTTTTCGGCCAGCAGGTCGTTGAGCCGGGAGATGAGCTTTTTGAAGGAGGGGATGAACTCGATGAGCCCCTCGGGAATCAGGACCACGCCATAATTTTTTCCGTGATCGGCGCGAGTGGAGATGACGCGGGCGATATCGTCCACGATCTGTTCCAGGCTCAGGTTCTTCTTCTCGACTTCCTCGGAGATCAAGGTGACGTTGGCCCGGGTTTGGAGGCCCGCTTCCAGGGCGATATGGCTGGCGGAGCGCCCCATCAGCTTGATGAAATGCCAGTACTTCTTGGCCGAACCCGCGTCCCGGGCGATGTTGCCGATGAGCTCGCTGTAGGTCTTGACCGCCGTGTCGAACCCGAAGGAAATCGGGATATAAGTGTTCTTCAGATCCCCGTCGATGGTCTTGGGCACGCCGATGACGGAGGTGCTGAGTCCTTTGGACTTGAGGTATTCCGCCAGGATGGCGGCGTTGGTATTGGAATCGTCCCCGCCGATGATGACCACGGCGTTGAGTTCCAGGCTTTTGATCACTTCGATGCATCGGTCGAATTGCTCGGGGGACTCCAGCTTGGTGCGGCCCGATCCGATAATGTCGAAGCCGCCCGTATTGCGGAAGGCGTCCATCTTCTCCGGGGTGATGGTTTCATATTTGCCCTTCTCAAGACCGCTGGGTCCGCCCAGGAAGCCGAAGATCTGGCTCTGGGGGTGGATGGATTTCACGCTGTCGAAAAGACCGGCGATGACGTTATGTCCGCCCGGGGCCTGGCCGCCGGAAAGGACGACTCCGATGCGCAAGGGCTTGGACTCACCGGAGGCGTCCCCGGTCTGAAAGGAAAGCAGCGGTGTGCCGTAGGTATTGGGGAAGCTCTTCTTGATGAGGTCCCGATCCTTGGCAGGCTCGGCCGCAGCACCTTCGACCACGGTCACCTTGGCGATGCCTTGACGCAGGGTAGGGGGTACCTTGGGCTGATATTGTTTGCGATGCTTTTCGAGGATGGAGACTTGGCTCACGGTAATGTCCTTTGCGGATGGAAAGAGCGGTTGGCCCAAAAGGCCGGCCGGGCGGTTTGCCGCCAGGATGCGAAAAATAATTTTCCGGGGCCGGAAATCCGAGAGCCGGAGTGAATACGGATGAGTAAACCGGCCACTGGACCCTTGGGATGCCTTCTCGCACCCTTAAATACGGGCTTGCCGGAGTGGGTCCGCTTTTATTGACGAAATCGACCCCTTTTAGGTAGATTGTCCCAGCCATTTTAAAGGCAGTCCTGCAAAGGATTGCTTCGGTTTTCGGGATGTGGCTCAGTCTGGTAGAGTACCTGAATGGGGTTCAGGTGGTCGTGGGTTCGAATCCCGCCATCCCGACCAATTTTAAAGACCCGGCTTTCCACAAGGGAAGCCGGGTCTTTTTGTTTTCGTCCTGCAGACACGACGAAATCATTGGCTTGCGAGAGCGCATCCAAAGGTGGATCGCAAAACCAATCAGGCCGCCCGCGCCTGTTCTTAATCCCACATGAGGCCGAAATGAACGCGTTTGGAGGGGTCGAGACCCGTCATCAGGAACGAGCGCGTGCGAGAGGAACTGCTTCCTCTCCAGCTGAACGTCGTGTACGCGCGGGGGGCGAGCTTAACGTTGAAGTAGTCAATGTTGGAGCAGCTGAATCCAAACCAATCGCAGGATTTGTACCAACCTCTGAACTGCGCGGAAGCGATATGGCTGGCCGCCATGCCCACGGCGATATTTTTTTATAAATTTTCGGTAGTCCCGTTG
>JALYSE010000399.1 GCA_030854955.1 Fibrobacterota bacterium
TTAACTGAGGTCCGGTTGCGGACTTCAGCGTAGCTTAAATCAGGCTCCGGCCCCAACCTCTGGGCTGGGTCGGGCCAACCGACCGAATTGAACCAGGGCTCCGCGATTCGGGAGCCCTTTTCATTTACAACTTTCCAACCAGAATCCGGCTAGTGCCTAACGAATGGGTATAACCGAAAAAGGCCTCCCCGAAGGGAGGCCTTTTGTCTTCCGGAGAAGACTCAGGTCGGGATCGTGAAGGCTTAAGCCTTCTTGCGGCGGTTCGCGGCGAAGGCCAGGCCGACTATGCCCAGGCCGAAGAGGCCGAGGGTGGTGGGTTCGGGAACCGAGGGGAGTTCGGTCAAGGCGGCGACATTGGAGAAGCTGAACTGGACATCGTCATAATCCAGGTCGCCGCCGCCGAGGAGATCTTCAAAGCCAACCCAGAGGTCGGGAGCGAATGCGGTGGCATCATTGGTTTTGACATGGACCAAGCCGTCGGGATTGCGGGCTGCGGGGCCGGAGAAGAAGGTTTCGCCGGTGTTCAACACCAAGATCGAAAACTTGAGCTCGGTGCCGGCGGCATGGGTACCCAGGTTGGCCGAGGTGCCTACCGGGGTGGTGTGATTGTTGAAGATGACGCCCATGCTGTTGGTCGGCAAGGACAGGTACAGCTCATTGGTATATCCGGCGCTATGTCCGCGGTAGGTGGCAATTACCTCGCCGTTGTTTTGCACCGTAATGTATCCGCCGTAAATCACGGCCGCCTGGGACTGTGCCACTAGGGCCAAGACCAATCCAAAACCAACCTTTGCCATCTTACCGATCATGAGATCCTCCTGAATGTTTGTATGAGAGAAAAGCAAAGGGCGTACCAAAGCTGAATGAGAGAAAAAGGATGATTTCCTTACTTTCCAGCGGTAACTTGTCAGAAATTTCGACTTTCCAAAGGAAATTCGACAGAAAGGGAGGGTTGGGGTACTAGGAGTAGGGTGAGATGGAATGCAAGCCAGAGGCCAAACCGGAGGGCGCAAGCTTTGACCGGCGCATTAAGGTCCGCTGGGTGAAAATCAAGCAACCGGCCAGGTCACCGCATGATAAAATGGATAATGAAGGCATTTTAACCCGGTTGCGGGATTCTGGACCCCTGGCACGGCTTTTGATTTAAGGGTTGTCATCCTTTTCCGGAGTCGCCCATGATCAGCAACATTTTATTCCGTCTTATTGTGTCGGTAGCTGCCTTGGCCCCATTCGCCCAGATTCCCCTGGACTCTCTGCGAGGACCCCTATGCGGGATGATCGATCCGGAGTCCAAGCAACAAGTGGCCATCTCTCCCACTTTCACCCGCGTGAACGTGGTGGTGACCGATGCCATCGCCCAGGTTGTCGTGACCCAGCGCTTCGTGAACCCGTTCCGATCGGCCACGGAAGCGGTCTACCTGTTCCCGTTGCCGGACCAGGGCGCCATCCACGGCATGAAATACGAATACCGCGATTCCCTGTACGTGGCCAAGATCATGGATCGGGAAAAGGCCCAGGCGAAATACGACTCCATCAAACAGGCCGGGGGCCAGGCGGCCCTATTGATCCAGGAGCGGCCGAACATCTTCATGCAACGGATCGCCAGCATGGGCCCGGGCGAAACGGCATACGTGGAGATCCGGTTGTCGATGCCGCTCAAGATCGCGGATGGTGAACTGGAATTGGCCTTTCCCACCCGCATCGGTCCCCGCTTCCAGTCGGGTCCCGCGGGCAAAACCTCCGCTGTGCCTACTCCCTGGAATCCCCCCGAGGACCGTTCCGGGCCGGAATTCCAGTTCAACGTTCTCATCCAATCGGGGGTGGAAATGGCGAGCATTTATTCGCCCACCCATCCCATCGATCTGGGCGGTTTGGCCGATATGCGAAAGGGCCTGGAGGAGCGGCGCCTGGTAGAGCCAAACGACAAGCCGTCCCTGAGCTTCACCCGCGCCATGATGCTCAAGTCCCAGACCACCTATCCCAACCGGGATTTCGTGCTGCGCATGAAACGGTCCATGACCGCCGCGGACTTTTCCGTGGCGCTCTCCACGGACTCAAAAGGGCAGGGCCA
>JALYSE010000036.1 GCA_030854955.1 Fibrobacterota bacterium
GAAGGTGAGGATGGGGGATACAAGATGGTCCCGATTGTCGGCGAAGTCGTCGTAAAGCGTGTGCTTGGTATTGAGGGTGAAGGCCACGTTCTTGGTCAGGTAGAGACTGAACACGCTGGGGATGTCGGACCATTCCCGCGTTTCCTTGGCGAAGTTGTAGTCGAGGGAGGACGCGGAGGAAAAGAGCTTATACGGTTCTTGCTTGGGCTTAGCCGCAGTTGAACCGGCTGCGGCAGGGGAAGCTGAGGCCGCGCCCGTTCCGGCCGTGGCCACGGATCCCAGGGGGGCCAGCTTCAGATCCACTTCGTTTCCGAAAGCGAATTGGACCGTTTTCTGTTCGGCCTGGAAGGCACCGACGCCGATCCTGGGATTGGGCAGGAAGCGCGGATTGGTGTCCAGCTCGGGAGCGTAGAGGACTCCCATGGTGGGAATGAGGGTGTGCCGGATGCCCGACACCTTTCCGAGCCAGGGCTTGTCCTCCGCCTGTGCGATTCCGTAGATACGGGTATCCACCGAGGCACCGGTGCTGAAGAAAGCGAAGTATTCGCCCGTCTCTCCGGCCGAAGGGTCCCATGCGTTCCGCACCGGGTCGGCGGAGTCCCCCTTGCTTGTCAGGGTCCAGGTCTGGCTCAGGTTCACCTTCGGCATGATGTTGAAATATTTGAGTAAGGGATACTTGCCCGAAAATTCGAGGCCGTCCACGTAGCCCACATAGGTATTGGTATCCCCCGCGGAGGTTCCTATCCCCGGTCGGCTGACCATGTTTACGTTGAAGCGATTGTCATAGCTGTACGTGAGTTTTCGGTACCAAGGTTCCTCGCCGAACAGCGCGGCGCCTTCATCGTCCGGCTTGGGGAACAGGGGCCCACCCACCCGGAAGGCTAGGTTGGGGATGTCCCGCGTGATAAGTTCCGTGGTGAGATTGTAATCCTGGGCGAAATCAGCGTTGAAGGTGGCCTGGTTCCATTCGAATTGGCGCCGGTAGCCCAGGGTGGCGTTGGCCGTCTGCTTGACCTTCTCCTGCTCGACCAGGGCATTGCGGTCGACGACGTCCTTGTCGGATTGAAAGCGTCCGGTTCCCTTTAGGGTCTGCTTCTGATCAGGGGTGATGTTCTGATCGTGGGCGTAGTCCACGCTCCAACCAGCCTGTTGGGGATTGAACTCTCTGACGTAATACTTGCCGCCCAGGGAGCCGTTGTAGGCGTACCGCTTGTTGTAGCGGAACTGGGAATTGATGTTGGTGCGATCGAAGGTTCCTTCCTCTCCTTCGATGACGTCTCCCGACATCAGATAATCCGTGTACTCGTTGATGGCCCAATAATAGCCGAGACCCATCAGGTAGAATCCCTGGCTCTGATCCCCGCCGAACTTGGGCTGCAAAAGGCCCGATCGCCGGCCGGAACCCAGAGGCATCACCATCATGGGGAGGATGGCCACGGGAACGTCCCCGACGTTCATGACGATGGGCCCGGAGAGCACCTTGGATTTGGGCTCCAGGATCATGCGACGGCTGTAGAAGAAGTAATGCTTATGTTCGGGATTGTCGCAGGTGGAGAAGTCCCCGCGGGCGATCAGGATTTCGCCGTTCTTCTGGCGCCGGATCTCCACGCCGTTGAAGACCTGGTTCCCCTTCTTGGAGGATCCGTAATAGATTTCGCCCACCTTGGTCTTCAGGTTGTAGCGCATCTTGTATCCCTGGATGGGAGGATTGGCCGGATCCTGGATGAGAGGCGCGCCCATGGCTTCTACCACGTTGTCCTCGCTGTAGAACACGATGGAATCGGCGATCAATGATGAGCCGCGGTAGCTGAGGAGGGCTTTGTCCGAGAGGGAGAACCGATCGTTCCGGTAGCGGATGCGCTGGGCCGAGTAGGACACGGTGTCGTCCCCCGTCCCCAGGGAATCGGCCCTCAGGGAATCGGCCCGGGCGCTCACGGAATCGGCGATGGCTTTTGCGGCCAGACTGTCTTGCACGGAACGATCCAGGGAATGCAATTGGGCAGAGGCGGGTTTTGCGGATAGGGAAAGCAGAAAAATGGCGAAAGGGACGAGAAAGGCAAGAAATCGGACTCGGAAGCGCCTTCTCATCGGGGGTTTAAAATAGAAAGAATTCGCCTTGATCCGGCTTGCTCTCGGTCCAGTCCCGGCCACCCATCCGCACCATGGCCTTTTTCGCCATCGTGCGTCGCCTATCACATGTGGAGGGCTTGGGTTCTCAAGGAGAAATTCGATGCCGTTTGGCTTTTAATGTAGGCCTGATATTTAAAGCAGCTTGAGACGCTCTTCCGGGGACAGCAGGGTCACGATGCGGACCGCGAAATTCTCGTCGATGACCGCCACTTCCCCTTTGGCGATGGTCTTGCCGTTGATCACCAGGTCCACCGGCTCGCCGGCCAAGCGGTCCAGCTTGACGATGCTGCCCGGGACCAGTTCCAGCAATTCCTTGACGCGCATGAGTTTGTGGCCCAGTTCCAGGCTCACCGGCAGGGTGATGTCCTGGAGCTGTTCCATGTTAAGTTTCTTCTTGGTCGAGCGCTTATATTCCGTAGGCATCCTAAAATCCTCGCTGAAGCCGGCGGCTCCGCTTTCCGGGCTTCATACTATCTCCAGAAAGGAACGTGCCTTCCCGATTTCTACTTCGGTGCGCATCTGGAATCGTTCCCAGCCGCTTTCCTCGAGTTTGAGCTCGGCGCGGACGGCGGGATCGATCAAAGCGACGGAGGCGAGGTCGGGCTTGCCGTCCTTCAGTCCCTTGGATAGGATGTCGGCGGCGTGCACGATGCAAATGAGATTGGTCGTATCCGATTGGAACGGCGGCTCCAGTTTTAAAGCCTCGCCCGGGAAGTGGTGTAAACGCATGACTTCCACGTAAGGGAGGGGAAGATTCCATTTGCGGGCCAGCCATCCCCCGATATCGCCGTGGTTGAGCTTGAGAACGGCCTGTTCGGCGGCCAACTGGGAGATGCCCGCCTTTTCCATGACGATGAGCACCTTCTCGAATTCGGCCGGAAGCTTCTGGCTCAGTACGATCCGACCCATATCGTGCAAAAGGCCAGCGATGAAGGTCTCTTCGACGAAATTTGTTTCCCGCTCCACGGCCAGGGAGCGCGCAATGGCGCCCGTGAGCAAGGAGTGTTCCCAGAATTTGCCCACGTCGAATCCGTTCTGGGTCGTGTCCTTTCCGAAAGCCTTGAGAACGGACGTGGTGAGGATCACGTTGCGGATGGTGCTGAATCCCAGGATGACGATGGCCTGGGTGAGGGTGCTGATGCGCCCCGGGAACCCGTAGAAGGCGGAATTGACCAATTTGAGGACTTTGGAAACCAGGGGGGGATCGGAGGCGATAGCCCGGCCCAACTCTTCGGCCGAGGTGCGCGGATCCTGCATGAGCCGCGTAATGGTGGCCATCATAATGGGAAGGGTGGGCAGGTCGTTTACTTTTTGGACCAGTGCCTTTAATTCATTGGAATCGGGATTCACGATGCTTTTATTTTATCTCCCGCCGGGGCGGACAGGCAACATGAAATATGCGACAATTGAGATGGAACGAATGGAAATGCCCCTATTAATCCCATCCCCTGCGCCTTTTAGGGCGGCGGTCATTACCGTGGTTTGCGCCTTTTGCATGCCGGGAGAGGCTTTCGCCGAGGCTTCCCTTGAAGTGATGCAAGGGCTGGGCAGCGGCTTTGGAAAGATCAGCCCCTTGGGTCTGGCCATCGCGGGATTCAGCCTGGTGGCCATCATGGCGGTGCTGGTCGTCTTTGAAATCGTCCGCTCCGACAGCAACCAACGCGAGAAGGTGGACATTGGATGGCAGTACTTCGGGGAGATGGCGGCCCAGAAGAGGCTCACGGCCCAGGAAACGGATATTCTCCGCCGCATCGTGGAGGAGGGCGGCGTAAGCAGCGCGGATATGGTATTCGACTCCTCCTTCATCTATGAAGATGCGTTGGAAGCGTTCCTGAAGACCAACGGGAAGCAGCTCGACAAGGAGGAAACGCAATATGCGCTGCTGCGCGGCCTGCGCATGAAGATGGGCTATTCCCACCTGCCTCCCGAGGTCCCCATCAGCAGCACCCGCCAGCTTGAAGAAGGCATGCCCGTCACCTTGATCGACGGTGAGGGCACCGTCCACAAGGGACGCATCCAGGATGTCAGGGAAAAAGCCTGGACCGTGGTATTGGAAGGCGAGATTCCTCCCACCGTGGCGGTAGGGGCGGCCGTGGACCTCTCCCTGCTGCGCTCCGGAGACGGCGAATACGCGGTGTTGCTGCCCGTCATCGCCACGCGCCTGGGACAGTGCCTCATTTTCCTGCCCCACACGCGCACGCTTGAGCGCAAACAGCTCCGCAATTGGGTGCGCATCGATGTGAACATCCCCTGCCGGGTCACCGTCATGGCCAGGCCTGATATTTGGAACAAGGATATGGGAGGACCCAGCGTGGGCATGGTTCTGGAAGGCCGGATGCTGGACTTGAGCGGCGGCGGCACTTGCGCGCGATTCACCTCTCCAATCCCGCAGGGCTACAGGCTGTCCGTCAATTTCGATCTGCCCGGCAGCCCCCTTCGGGGCGTGCAGAGCGAGGTGATGCGTATGGTGTCCGTACTCAAGGGCACCCGCGAGGATTTCGAGCATAATCTGAAATTCATGACCATAGAAACCGCCGCGCAGGAGAAGGTCGTAAGGTACGTTTTCGAAAAGCAGCGAATCGATTCCCAGATGCGGGGACCGATTAAGATAAACTAGGTCTAAGACCCTCCGTGGGCAACTTGGGTTTCAGGGGCTAAGGCCATGGGCTAAGGGATAGGAACAGCCCTGGGGGCTGTGAGCTACACGGTTGACATCTACAAATGCCGCCCATGCCATCCCCATTCTTACCCTAATCCCTAATCCCTTCCTCCTCCCTTACGAAATCTCGCATTTTCCCTCATCAGGTCGCTAATTCTTATCGGCTTCCTTCATTGAATTCCGTTTTCCCTCGATGTTATAATAAATCGGTTGAGAAAATTAGGCCTGGATTGAGAAAGTTCAGGAAATCCCAAAGCCGGGGGCGATTACTTGGGCTTCAAGGAAAAAGTGCTGAATGCGATACAGGGCGAGCCCACTACCGTGGGTATCGATATCGGCAATTACAGCATCAAGATTTCGCGCATAGCGCATCGCTCCAACGGCCCTGTGCTGCTGGGCGCCGGTATCCACGTCCTAAAACCCGACACTATCGTGGGTGGGGAAATCAAGAACCGGGACGAACTGTTGCAATCGTTGACGGCATTGGTCCATCGCACGGATCCCACCGGAAAGATCAAGGACGTTATCCTGTCCTTGTCCTGGTCCTACGGAGTGATCGCCGATCGCATCAAGCTCAAGTCCAACAAGGGTGAGAGCGATGAAGAGGTGATCCTGATGGAAGCGGGCCAGCGCAGCCCCTTCGATGTGGACAACATCACACTGGACTATAAGGTGCTCCACAAGAGCCCCGAGAACGATGAGATGGAAGTGCTGCTGGTGGCGGCCAAGCTGCAGGTGATGCAGTCCTACATCGACCTGCTTTACGAAGCCGGTCTCCGCCCCGTCGTCATCGATGTGGATGCCTTCGCGGTGACCAACGCCTACCTGCTTTCCGCTCCGGCCGAAGACAGCAATAAGGTGGTGTCCCTCATCAATATCGGCGAGCACCTTACCAACCTGACGTTCCTCAAGAACGGAACCTACCATTCCACCCGCGACATCGCGACCGCATGCGACTTCTTCGTGAAGACCATCATGAAAAACCTGAAGGTGGAACGCGAAGAAGCATCCAACATCCTGCGCGGCAAGAATTCCGAAAAGTACAACGCCGCCACCCTGAGCCGCAGCATCGAGTTCTCGGCCGAGGAGCTTTCCGTGGGCATCGACCTGGCCTTCAGCTATTTCCAGTCTTCGGAGAACAACCTTAAGGTGGAAAAGATGGTGCTGTGCGGCGGCGGCGCCTGCATCCGCGACCTGGCTGGCATCCTGGCAAGGCGCCACAACGTCGAGGTGGAAATCACCAATCCGCTGCAGCACATCGCTTACGACGAGAAGAAGTTTAGCGGACCCATCCCTGAGAACATCTCCACCATCCTTACGGTGGCGACCGGGCTGGCATTGAGGCGGATATAGCATGGCTTCATCGGACATGACCGCCCACAAGGCGCCGGACTTCATCCACGTAAACCTGCTGCCGATCGAATACCGAGTGGTCAAGAAGGACTATTCGTTTCTCATCGACATGCGCATCCTGTTATCGACCACGGCCTTGATTGCGGTCGCGGTCGCTTACGTCATCGGCCAGTCCTTCTTCGCGGCCAACCTTGAGAGCAAGAAGGGAGCACTCGCCGAGGTGCAGAAGGAAATCGGGGCGAACTCCTACGTGGGGGCGCGCATCAAGGAACTGGAGAAGCTCCGGGATGAAAAGAACGCCAAGAATACTTCCCTCAAGAGCATCAGCGTCAGCAAGAAGAAGTGGGTGCGGATCCTGGAAGGCATCAACAAATCGATGCCGCTCAACATGTGGATCGAAACCATCAAGCAGGCGGATCAAAACGACAATGAGCTTGAATTGAAAGGGCGCACCTACGTGTTCCCCGAAATCGCCGAATATATGATTGAGCTGGAGAAGAACGAGTACTTTGCCAAGGTCTTCCTTAACAGCATCGAGCTGCAGAAAGAACAGAACCGAAGCTCCTTCATGTTCACCATCCGCATCAACCTCAATTCAAACGTGGGAATCGATCGTCTCCACATCGAACCCGTCAAACCGGCTTCCGGGCCGGCCAAGGAGGGCGCATGAAGGGTGTAAACCTTACTCTCAACGCAAGGCTCTGGCTTTTCGCCGGCGCGGTGCTGGCAGTCATCCTCTACATGGGCTATTCGTTTTACGAAACCGAATACGTGGCGTACTCCCAGAAGGTCGAGACGCTGGACGCCGACATCCGCAAGAAGAAGGGCGAACTGCGTCAGATTCTGGCCCAAAAGCAGCGGCTCAAGGATCTGGAATCGGAAATCGAGATTGCCAACGTCGAATTCGCCAAACTGCAGGAAATGTTTCCCGACGAGGAACTCATCCCCCGCCGGCTCATCGACCTGACCGCCGTGACGCGCAAATCCCTGACGGTTCCGACGAAGTTCCTTCCCCTGCGCGTCGAGGAGAAGGAGTTCTACAAAGAGAACCACTATGCCATCACCATCTCGTCGAGCTATCATGCGCTGGGCATGCTGTTCGGTGAAGTCGCCAATTTCCGATACCCAACCGCCATCAACAAGCTCCAGATCGAAAAGGCCACCGATCTGACCAAGGAGGTCGAGGATGCCAAGGAACATGGCGAGACGCCGCGGACCATCGTGGCCAACTTCCAACTGACGACGTTCACCTCCAAGCGATGAAACGACCGGCTTCCATGAATTGCGGAAGGCGCGGAGAAAGCATCCAGATTAACACCATGAGAAAACCCGAAAAAAGCCCACTCGCAGGGAAAATGCCGGCCTTGCTCGCCGCAGTCGCCATGGCCCTGCTGTCGGCGGCCGTCGCCCCGGCTCCCGCCGCCCACGAATTGAAGGATGTCTCCCTAATCACGGCGGGTGGGCAGACCCACCTCAAGCTGTCCTTTTCGCCCAAGGAGTCGGAAGGGGATTATCCCCTTTTTTTCCAGAAGTCGGACATGGACAAAGGAACCATCACCCTTTCGTTCCTGGAAACCGAGACGGCGTTTCCCTTGGGCCGCCATTCCCTGGAGGCCGGCAGCCCGGAACTCGAGGTCATAATCCTGAAGAAGATCACCAGTCCTAGCGGAAAGAATTTTCTGGGCGTGGAATTGAAGCTGCGGCAGGCTCCAGGCGGCGACGTTTCCGTTCAGCCCGTTCCCAAGGGCGTACTTAAGGTCGTGCTCGGCAAAGGCAAGGGAAAATATTCCTGGTCTCTGACGAAAGCCATGAAGGCCGAGGACTCGTATCTCACCGCCAAAGCGGAACCGCCCCCCAAGGGAAACGCCTCGGCT
Source organism: Fibrobacterota bacterium (assembly GCA_030854955.1). Lineage (GTDB taxonomy): Bacteria > Fibrobacterota > Fibrobacteria > UBA11236 > UBA11236 > Chersky-265. The sequence continues at coordinate 8,017 of JALYSE010000036.1, forward strand.
TCCCCGGGAACTCCGCTCCAACGTGCGGGTTCCGAGGCGATTGGACGCGAAGAAGCCATGCGCGCCGAGCCGGTCATGCCCTCCCTGCCGGTCGAACCCACCATACCGGGGAAAGCTTCGGCGGAACCGTCCGCTCCCGCCGCCGACATTGCGGCCCCCGAATCCGCTCCCGCAACGGTGCTGACCGAGGTTAAGCTGATGGTGACCGCGGCCCAGGAGGATCTCATCCTGGTGTTCAACCCCCCAGGCGCGCCCAAGCCTTCGCCGCGGACGGACCCCAACGACCCCCTATGGCTGGAGTTGACCCTCGAAGGAGCGACCTCGGGTCTGGCGAAGAAGGAGTATTCTCTGCCGAAAAGCTCCGTCTTCAAGCGCTTCAAGACGGTGAAAAAGGGCAGCGGCCTAATGTTGCGCATCCAATTGGCCACCCGCGAGGCGGTGCAGATAGCCCCCCACGAAAGCGGCTTGGCACTTTCTGGTTTGGGTAAGGGCGAGGCCGCCCCCGCCTTCAAATGGACCTCCGCCAAGCCGGAAGGGTTGTTAAGCGAGAACGTGGCCGATAATTCCCCGGACGGGGTGAAGTCCGCCCACCAGGAAGGTCAGAAGCTGGAATCGGGCCATGGTGCCAAGGGCCTGTCCTCGAGTAGGATCTTCTCCATCGCCGGAGGCGGAAAAACCATGGTTTTGCTCAAGGACTCCGCTTCTCTGAAAACGGTGCCCGGCGCCAAGGGCATGCTCATCCGCAAAATCCCGGTGGGCGAGCGGATTGAGAAGATCGACGCCCAGGGCTCCAGCCTGCGCGTGGTATCCGGTCAGGATACGGGTTGGATTAAGGCGATCGATGCCGTGTATGATGATGAATTGACCAAGGCGCAGGAGAAAACCATCCAGAGCATCATCGAAGCCAAGCAAGCCAGGCTGACCACCGCCCAAAAGAAACTGGAGGCCAAGGCCGCCAAGGCCGAAGCCGCCGCATTAAAGAAAATCGAAGCCGAGGCGTTGGCCGTCCAGAAGAAGGCGGATGCCGAGGCGTTGGCCATTCAGAAGAAGGCGGATGCCGAGGCGTTGGCCGCCCAGAAGAAGGCGGATGCCGAGACCGCGAAACTTGCCAAAGAGAAGGCCAAGGCCATTGCGCAGCAGGAAAAGGCCATGCAACTCCAGGAAGCCCGGGCCGCGCCCAAGCTGGCCATTGCCGACAATCCGGAATTGGCCGCCAAACTGGCCCAGGAAAAGCTGGCCGCGGAAGATGAGAAAAAGCGGGTTGAGCCCGAAGAGAATCGCATCGCCTACAATAGCTACGGCCGCCGTGATCCTTTCATACCGGTGGAACAGGGCGCGGCGGACAACGGCATCGACATCGATCAGATGAAGGTGGTGGGAATCATCTGGCAGGCGTCGCAGCAGATGGCGGTGCTGGAACACAACCGTGAATCCGGAGTGTCCTTCACCGTCAAGGAAGGCGATCCGGTCCACAACGGGCGGGTTTCGCGCATCTCCAGGGACGCGGTGACCTTCGACATCAGCGAATACGGGATCTCCCGTTCATACAGCCTTAAATTGGTTACCTCGAGGGAAGGGGTCAGAAAATGACGTTTTCGATTTTAAGGGGCATGTGCCTGGCGGCCTGCCTAGCGACCGCGGCCATGGGTCAGGAAAGCTCGACACCGGCGGCCCAGGCCGTAGGCGGTCCGTCGCATCGCCAGAACTTCAATTTTTCCAACATGGAGATCCGATCCGCCTTCAGGGGGCTTGCCGCCTCCGGCCGCGTAGACATCGTGGTGGCTCCCAATGTCACCGGGCAGAACGTGAACCTCCAGCTCACGGACAAGACCTGGCAGGAAGCCATGCTCATCATGTGCCAGATGTACAGTCTCAAGTACCTGGTGGAGGACAACTACCTTTACGTGCAGAACATCGCCGACTTCAACAAGTCGTCGGTGGAGAACGCCTCCGCCTTGCAGCAGGCGGGATCGATGGCTCCATTGATGCGCGACATCATCAAGCTTAAGAACGCCAAGGCGAAGGATCTCGAGGAATCCGTCAAGGGCCTGCTCTCCTCGCGCGGCCGCATCAACGTGGTGGAGCGCAACAACGCCCTGCTCGTCTTCGATACGCGCGCCAACATCCATGAAATTCGCGCCGCAGTCAAGGATCTGGACATCGAAACCTATCAGGTGAACATCCAGGCCCAGCTCATCCAGGTGGATGCGGACGCCATGCGCGAAATCGGCGTGGACTGGCAGTTCGGCGTGGGAAGCGGAACCATGACCGCTTTGCGGGACAATGCGGGCAAGCTGCCCACGGCCAAATCGGACTTCTCCGTGCTGGGCACGTCCAATCAGGGCGGCCAGACCGGCTCCTCAGCCGGTGGAGCGGCCGGAGCCTTGGCAACCACCGCGGGAGCGGTAGTGGGCGGCGTCGCCGGCGCGACCACGCAATTCGCCTTCGGACTGCTCAACGGCAACCTCGCCGTGGCCGTGGCCAATCTGGTCAACAACCTGCGCGGCGAGGTGCTCGCAAAGCCCCAGATCACCACCATCGACAATTCTGAAGCCCGCATCTTCATGGGTGAACAGGTCCCCATCCGCGTGCTGGACGCCAACGGACGCCAAGCGATCCAGCTGCAGGATGCCGGCACTTCCCTGACGGTGACGCCTCATGTGACCGCCGACGGCCGCATCCTGCTCGATCTGAATCCCGAAAAGAATTCCTTCCGTGTGGACCCGAGCGCGGGAACCATCCTGCAGAAGCAATCCGCCAAGACCACGGTGGTAGTGGGCGACGGTGAAACGGTCGTCATCGCCGGACTTACCACCAAGGAAGAGACGTCTACGGAGACGGGAGTTCCCTTGCTGAAGGACATCCCCTTGATCGGATACCTCTTTAAGCATGTGGCCAGCGCCACCCGCAAACGCGATCTCATCATCTTCGTGACTCCCCATATCGTGGGGCGGGCGGGCCGCCCCGGAGACCTGGCGAAGATCGAAAATGACAGGGAGATCAAGGAGAGCGAAGGGGTCTATGGCGACTATTCCCCCAAGTCCAAGGTGGAAGCTCCCAGGGGCCGCTCCCTGGTCGACACGTCCCGTTCCCGCCCGGATTACCCCTAGCCTTATCCGCATTCAGGCAGGCGAAGGTCCCCCAGCGGGACCCACGCTTACGCCAGCCTGAGCGTAAACCTTCCCTCGTGATTTTCAATCCTCACCTTGCTGCCGAAAACCTTTCCGAGGTTTTCGGCGGTGAGGCATTCCGCGATCGTCCCTTGGAAGATGGCGCGGCCCTTGCGCAGGAACAGGGCGTGGGTGAACGAGGGGATGATTTCCTCGACGTGGTGGGTCACGTAGAGGATGACGGGCCCGGCAGGACTCTTCATCAAAGCCGCTAGTTTGGCGAGGAACCCCTCCCGTGCGACGGGATCCAGGCCCGCGGCCGGCTCGTCCAGAATAAGGATTCCCGGCTTGACCATGAGGGCGCGTACGATGGTGGCCATGCGGCGCTGGCCCTGGCTCAGGAAGGAAAACCGCCTGCCGGCCAGATGGGCGATGCCGGCGGATCGCATCAGTCGCTGCGCTCGGGCTCGGTCCGCCGCCGTGGGCGCGTCGAAGCGGAGCCCCACCGTGCCCACGCTTCCCGACCAGACGATCTGTTCCACGGTCTGCCAGGCGGGAAACTCCGGTTCGATATCATTTCCGACCCAGCCTATCAGGCGGCGCAAATCGCTGAGGTCACATTCCCCAAACAGCCGGCCCAGTACTCGGATTTCCCCCTCGATGGGCCATAGCAGGCCCTGCAGCACGGCGAGCAGGGAGCTTTTTCCACTGCCGTTGGGCCCCAACAGCACCCAATGCTGGCCCCGCCGGATGGAAAGTTCTACATCCTTAAGCACCAGGCGCTCTTCACGGCGGAGTACGATTCCCTTCAGGCCCACGACCTCTTCGCCCGCCGATCCGTCAAGGGACTTGAGGTTGCGCTTCCGCTTTTCCTTCAACTTCATCATCTGCGATTCCCTTTTGCGCGGTCCGGAGCCCGACGGTACGTAGGCCAGGGGCACGGGAGAAATCCGGCCCGCAAACAATGTTATAATTTTCTTAAGTGATTAAGTCCCCGACCCGCCGCCATCCGCTCCGGCTTTCCATCCTGGCCGGCGTGCTTCTTCTCCTACCATCCTCCGGTTGGCGGGATGCGTCGCTCCATGCCGAGGCGCGGCGGTCTTTCGCTCCGGCAGGCACCCAGCCCGTGTATGGTTTGCTTTGGCTTCAAATCGATCCGGACAGGGTAGACATCGCCCTGGACGGCCTCTATTTGGACAAGGATGTATGGCTGGTATCCGTCGCCCCTGGCTCGCATACCCTGCATGTCCGCAAGGCGGGCTTCAAAGCCTACGATACCCGCTTCGACATTGCGGCGGGACAGAACGTGCGCGTGGATGTCAGGCTTGAGCCGATGGTTCCGGATGGCCGGGGAAAGACTGGTTCATGGTCCCCATCGGATTCCCATGGGCGTTCAATTGGTTTTCAGCTATAATTGGAGGCAGTACACCTTTCCGGAGGCGCCGATGACCAAAGGCATGCGCTTGTTGATGATGATCCTGATCCTGATCGCCACCGTAGTGGGCATGACCCAATGCATGCAGAAGACGATGCGCAAGAAGAAGGTGAACCAGGAGGACGGCCGCGCGCCCTTTCCCCTAATTCATCTCGCGGAGGTCGGGGCGCGAGCTGGATCGGGTTCATGAACCGATACTTCGCCGGGGGCGACGAATTCTCCCTCATCGAGAAACTGTTCGACGCTTCCCACTTCGCCAAGGACGGCCAGGGACTCGGGGACGACGGGTACCTGATGCAAGTCGGCGGCGAAACCTGGGCCATCTCGACGGATTCCAGCGTGGAAGGAATCCATTATCGCCTGGATTGGACCTCTCCGGAATCGGCGCTGGAAAAAGCCCTGCTTTCCAATCTCTCCGACATCAATGCCATGGGAGGCACGGCCTCCCTGGCGTTTCTGAACCTGGGCGCACTCAAGACTTGGGACGGGGACCAGATCGCGCGCCTGGGGCGGACCCTTGCCGGATTGGAGGCGCGTTTCGGCTTCCGGGTGGCCGGCGGCGACACCGTGCGCAAGGAGACCGGGAGTTTCTTCACCTTCGCGGTATTGGGACGGGTGGCGGGAAAGCCGCTGCTGCGCTCCAATGCCCGTCCCGGCCATCGCATCTACGTCAGCGGAACCCTGGGCCGTTCCGCCGCCGGTCTGAGCCTGTTCTCCCGCGGCCTGGTCCCCGTCCCAGCGAATCCCGTTCCGGAGGGTTCAGAACGGGAGTCCGGTCATGAAAAGATTTGGGACGCGTGCGTTACCGCCCACTTGGCCCCGGCTCCTCCCTTGGGATTGGGACCGGAAATCGCGGCTTGCGCCTCCGCGGCGGCGGCCATCGACATCAGCGACGGCCTTTCTTCGGAACTCTGGCATCTTTCCCGGCAGTCCGGTTGCAGGTTGACGGTGGAATGGGGTAAGCTTCCTTATGACAATGGACTGGCCCGTCTGCCCGGCGGTGAGAGATGGTTGGACTGGGTCCTGAACGGCGGCGAAGAGTATCAGCTTCTGTTTACGGGGGATTTTTCGGAGGCGGAACTCGCGCACCTTGGCCGGCAAGCCGATGTGCGTGAAATCGGAAAGGTGAGTGCGGGAGAAGGTGTCGGAATCATGGACGGATCGGGAATCGAAAAGGAACTTCAAGCCGAAGGGTGGAGCCACTAAGGGACTCCTTGGTAAATTGCGATAGCGATGAGCATTCAACAAGTCAAAAGGAACAAACGCAAGGTGGGGGAAATCCTGCTTGCGCAGGGTTATATCAACCAGCAGCAGCTGGAACACGCCCTGGAACAGCATTCCCATACCGGAATCAGCCTGGGTACGGTGCTGGTCAAGCTTGGGTTCATCGACGAAGACACCCTCAACGCCGTCCTGGGCAAGCAGCTCGAACTTGCCTACCGCAAGCGCATCGGCGAAATCCTGGTGGACCAGGGTTACATCACCGCGGCCCAGTTGCAGGACGGGTTGTCCAAGCAAAAGGCGATGAGCCTGCCCCTGGGGAAGTGCTTGGTCAAGCTCGGCTTCATCGAAGAAACCAAGCTGCTTGACGTGCTGGCGGCCCAGCTCGATCTCCAGCACATCAATCTCGAGAATTTCAAGTTCAGCATGGCCATCACGCGCCTGATAACCGAAGAGATGGCGCGTTCCTACAAAGTCATCCCCCTTTACGAGAACCAGGGCGTATTGACGGTGGCGATGGTGGATCCCACCAACCTCCGTTCTCTCGACCATATCAAATTCAAGACGGGCAAGGACGTAGAGCCCGTAATCGGCACCGAGGCCGAGATCCTGGCCGCCATCGATCGCGCCTACGTGGGCGGCAAGGACGCACTCAGCGATCTCATCGGCGGGGACGAAGACAAGGACCTGGTCCTCGAAGGCGGCGACAAGCCAATCAAGGAGGAAGAGGTCGGCGACGAAGAAGGCCGCCAGATCATCAAGATCGTAAACCTGATCGTGAGCGAGGCCATCCGTCTTGGTGCATCGGACGTGCACCTGGAGCCGCAGGAACGCAACATGCACATTCGCTACCGCATCGACGGCGAGTTGATGGAGCAGAATCCCATTCCGGCCAGGTTGATGGTGCAGATTATCTCCCGACTCAAGGTGCTGGGCGGCATGGACATCGCGGAGAAGCGCCGACCCTTGGACGGCCGCGCGCATATCCAGTACAAAGGCAAGGAAGTGGACTTGCGCCTTTCCACCTTCCCGATGCTCCTGCGTTCCCGCGGCGTCGTGGAAAAAATGGTAATCCGCATCATCGATCCCAATTCCGAGATCGCAACCATCGATAAGATCGGTTTCTCCAAAACCGTATACCCCACCATCTGCAAGCTCATCGAGCTGCCGGACGGAATCCTTCTGACGACGGGCCCTACGGGAAGCGGAAAATCGAGCACCCTGTACGCCTTCATCAAGCAAGTGGCTTCGCCCTCGGTCAATGTGGTCACCATGGAAGACCCGGTGGAAAAGAATATCCCCGGAATCACCCAGGGACAGATCAACAATCTCGCGGGTTTCACCTTCGCAGCCGGCATGCGCGCCATCCTTCGCCAGGATCCGGACGTGATCATGCTGGGTGAAATGCGCGATAAAGAGACCTCGGAAATGGCGATCCAGGCGGCCCTCACCGGTCACTTGGTGATCAGTACCCTGCATACCAACGATGCCGCCGGCGCCTTCACGCGCCTGCTGGACATGGGCGTTGAGCCGTTTCTGGTCACCTCCTGCGTCAAGGGTGTGTTGGCCCAGCGCCTCTGCCGCCGCATCTGCGAAAAATGCAAGCAACAGGTCCAGGTTCCGGACGTGGTGCTGGAAGGCATCGGCATTCGCCCCGGCACCCCGTTCTTCCAGGGCAAGGGCTGCCAGAACTGCAACAACACGGGGTATCGGGGACGGCTCGCGCTCTTCGAACTGTTGGTCCCGGACGAGCACGTCCACAAGATGATCCTGGAGCGCAAGTCCAGCGAAGAGATCAAGATGTACGCCATCCGCAACCTGGGTATGGCCACCCTGCGCAGGGACGGCCTGGAAAAGGCCTTGGCAGGGCTCACGACCATCGAACAGGTGGTTTCCGTATCGCAAGCCGAGATGTGACGACGGAACCCGCCGCTCCAACGACGGACGCTTCGCTCTCCTTGCGCATTCTGGGTGCTCTCCTTTGTCTCGCGGCCTACGCCGTCCTCAAGTTCGCTTTCGGCATCCTCATCTGCGATGATGCCTATATCACCTTGGCCCATGCCCGTTCCTGGAACGCCGGTCTAGGTCCCATCATGTCGGCGCAGAATCCGGTCTGTGCCACCAGCACTCCCCTGCATACCCTCATCCTGGCTCTGGAGGGCGTGATCCTCCGCGTTCCGGATTACCTGTCCATGGCCTACTTCACCAACCTGGCCTGGGACCTGGCGGGTTATTTCTTCCTGTATCGGATCGCCAGGCGCGGGCTTTGCCTGCCCGAACCCTATGCCTTGACGGCTGTGGCCGCCTGCGCCCTGAGCGTGAATGCCTTGGCGGTGTCTGCTTACGGCATGGAAACCCCCATGTACACGGCCCTGGCCCTGGCCGGTACGTGGTACGCCTTTTACGCCCCCAAATCCCTGCCCGGACTCGCCGTGATATCCTTTCTGGCACCCCTGGCGCGGCCGGAAGGCGCGCTCCTGCCTGCCGTACTAATCTTGCTTCGTTGGCGCCGGAGAAAGGCGGTTGCCTGGCATCGCGGACTTCTCGCGCCTCCCGCCCTGATCCCGGCCATCGCCACATTAATGGGATTCGCCTGCTTCTTCGCCTTCAACCTTTACGCCTATGGCCGCATGCTCCCCCACTCCATCCTCGCTAAGCGTCTGGAAATCAATGTGGGATTCCTGGATGGCTTGCAGAGCTGGGTCCTGAACGTTTTCTACAAGGGACCCTGTCTGGGCGGAACTACCTTGACCACCTTGGCCAACCTCTCCGCCATCGCCATTGCCGCAGTGGGATTCTGGCACGCCCGGGAGCGGGGATCCACAAACGGCAAGGATGCCAGGTGGACTTTGGCCGCCGGGAGCCCGGTGCCATGGGAATTACTGGTCTGGCCTTTTCTTTACTTCCTGTTTTTCACCGTGACCCGTTCCAGCTATATCCTCTTCACCTGGTACTACTTGCCGGTATTGCCGTTCTTGATCCTTTTCATCGTTTCGGGCATAGAGCGGGCCATGCGGGGAAGGCTCCCGGCAGGGGTCGCCTGGGCCGGGCTCTTCGCCTTTCTAGCCTACGTGTCTTTCCAGACCTTCCGCCAGCAACTGCCGCAAAAGCATGTCTTCGCCGAAGCGGCGCGGGAGGGTCGTTACAAGGAGGCCGCGCGCATCGTGGATTCCCTCGCCGTACCGGGGAAGATACCCATGGTGATGATCGACGAGGTCGGCGCCATCGGATATTGGTCCCGCGCCAGGATCCTGGACTCCCACGGATTGCTCTCTCCGGAAGCCTTGTCTTACCTGGGCCCGGCCGAAGGATATTTCCAGCGCATGGCGGCGATGCAGGATCGTTTCGATCCCGATTGGATCATGGGAATGCGGTTGACTAGGGACGAAGGCCAGCTCCATCCCGGGGAGGACGGTCTGTTTTCGGGTTATGAAGCGGCGCTGATTTTGCGCCTGCCGCCGCATGGGTACAATATGGAATTATGGCGGCGCCAGCAGCCCGATTAGCCGGATCGCTGACTATCCCATAGCCCTGCGGAAATTCCAAAGCAGGGATCCGCCGCCTCCCGTACCACCGCCCGTACGGCGTTTTCTCCGTCGCAACAGGAAGGGCGCCGCCAGTATGCCCAAGGGAAGCAGTAGGAGGGCTCCGGCCATCAGTGAAGCCATGCCGGCCACGGCTGAAAGCAGCAAAATGCTCGACGCCACCGTAGCGACGCGCCACCCAGCGGGAGGCCCTCGGCGGAGTCCGGGCCGCCTGAGCAATTCCGGTTCCTGCGCATTGTCTCCGAATCGTCCGATTTCTGGTTTCTGTTTCATGAGGGGTTTCCTTGGCGTGGCCTTCCGGGAGGGAAACGGTGCCTGGGCACAATATCCCTGATCATCAGAAAGGCCAGGAAAAGTGTGAGGGGTATGGTGACTATCACTCCGACTCCGAAGGAGACCAGGAAGACCGTAATATTGATGAGGATAAGCAAGGCGAGAACGCCCGTGATTTTCATCCAGGCCATGGGCGTATTCAGCGCCGGCAATTTGTCCTCTTTTTTGTCCACTTCTTCCACATCTTCTTTGATAGGTTCAGCCATGGTGGTTCCTTTGTCATTGTAATTCGGCATCAAGATTTGGGTCCGAGCAGGCTGGAGAGATCTTCCGCGTGCTCTTCCTCTACGGCCAGGATCTGTTCCATCAACCGGCGGCTGGTCGGGTCCTTGTCGCCCAGATATTGGATCATTTCGCGGTAACTGTCAATGGCGATACGTTCCGCGACTAGGTTCTCCCTGATCATGTCTTCCAGGGAACCGCCTTGCACATATTCGGCGTGGCTACGCGAGGTGATGCCGGCGGGATTGAAGTCGGGCTCTCCGCCTAATTGCACAATGCGCTCGGCGATCAGATCCACGTGCCTCAATTCCTCATCGGAATGTTCCTTGAACTCGGCCTTAACCGATTCGGAATTGACGCCCGACGCCATAAAGAAGTGCCTGCGGTATCTCAAAGTACAGACTATCTCGGTGGCAAGCGCCTCGTTGAGCAGTCTGAGCACGGTGCCTCGATCCGCAGCGTAGTTTTCGGTAACTGCGCCTTCATCCAGATTTTTTCGCGCGCGTTCGCGTAGGGTGGGTATGTCGGTGAGCGTGGCTTCGTCCATTTATCCTCCTTAGCGGACCTTGGCCTGGCCGCCGTCGTTCCATTTAAAATACCTTTTGCGCCCTCCCCGGGGGGGCCTCGTGGAATCCCGCCAGGCTTGCGCATACCGGAGTGGGCAATCGAATTATGAAAAACCTAGCTCGCGGGTCTGCGGAACTTTATATTCCAAAGGTTCGAACCTCAGGACGTGCTCAATGAATCCGGACTCGGTGGAACTTGATCTGCGTTTTCCCGGTATGGCATCACCGCCCTGCCTATGCCCGGGTGTTTTGGACGGAAGTCTTCCTTTCGGGATTTGGGTTTGTGATGCCGATGGCGGTTCGCGGAACCTGGATCCTTCCCTTCTGCACTTCCTTCCCGGAGCGGCAGAAATCCTGGCCGGTTCGGGCATTTCCGCTCCGTTACCCGGAAGCGCGGGTCAGGGAACCGCTGCACCGGCATCCGCCCGCCCGACCCAAGCCGGCGAAGAAGCCGCGATCGAGGCCGTAGCCGCCGCGTTCACCGCAGCCGAACTGGAGTCCATGTCCGAAAAATGGCGCGCCTGCCTTCGCGAGGGTCGCCAATGGGAACATGAATTCCTGGTTAAAACCAAAGACGGCCGCATACGCCATCTCATGAGTCGGGGCATTCCCGTCGGAAAGGCTTCCGGAGAAGCCCTCACCTGGGTGGGAATCAATCTGGATATCACCGGAATGAAGGACGCGGAGGAGGAATTGCGCCAGTCCCAGGAACGGTTCCGGGTGGCGCTGGAAAGCGGCTGCGACCTTCTCTATGAATGCGACCTGGCCACCGGAGCGCGACGATGGTTCGGCCCCGTCGACGAATTGCTGGGATTCGGGATATACGGTTTCCCCCGCACCGAGCCAGCATGGGAGGACGCGCTGCATCTCGAAGACAAGGAAATGGTGCTGGACGGCCGTAAGCGCCAGCTGGAAGGCCGCGCTCCCTTCCATATGGAATACCGCATCAAGCGCCGCGACGGGGAGTACCTGCATTGGCTGGACCGCGGCAAGGTGATGCGGGATCGGTCCGGAACGCCCCATCTATGGATAGGATTCGTAACGGATATGACGGATCGTCGCAGAGCCGAAGAGATGCTTCGCAAAAGCGAAGAGCGCCGCCGTATGTCGCAGCGCCTTGAGGTGATCGGTCGCCTGGCAGGGGGCATCGCCCACGACTTCAACAATCTCCTGACCGCCGTGAACGGCTACAGCGAATTGGTGCTCGCCCAATTGGGGGACGAAAGCGACCTCGCTCCCCACATGCGCGAGATCCTCCGCGCCGGAGAACGGGCCGCGACCCTTACCCGGCAATTGCTAGCCTTCAGCCGCCGGCAGGTCCTGGCCCCCAAGGTCCTAGACCTCAATTGCGTGGTCAGGGACATGCGCAAGATGCTGGGCGAATTCATGGGCCCCAACATCGAGATCCGGTTCCAGCCGGGGGCGCAAATCTCCCGCATCAAGGCCGACCCGGCCCAGGTGGAACAGGTGGTTCTCAACTTGGCCTTGAACGCCAAGGACGCCATGTCCCAAGGCGGCAGGCTTTTGATCGAGACCGATAATGCGGAAATCCAACCTGGTGAATTCCCGGCCGATCCGGTGGACGGCGAACCCCGACCGGGCCCCTACGTGCTTCTGTCCGTGCAGGACTCCGGAGTGGGGATGGACGAAGAGACGAAGTCCCATATCTTCGAGCCTTTCTACACCACCAAGGGACGCGCCCAGGGCCTGGGGCTTTCCGCCGTCTACGGGATCATCAAGCAGAGCGGGGGACACATATCGGTTACCTCTCAGCGCGGGGAAGGGACCATCCTGCGCCTCTATTGGCCGCGTTTCGAGATCATGGAACCGGCGGCCGGCGGCGACTTCCCCTTGGCCGCAGGATCGGTAGGTCCCGGCCCGCTGGTCCTCATCGCCGAGGACGAAGATTCGCAACGGGCCCTGATGCGGACCATTCTGGAAGGCCATGGTTATACCGTGATGGTGGCGGGATCGGGACAGGAGGCACTGGAAATGGCCCATCGCGCCCGGGCCCCGATCGACCTGCTGCTTGCCGACGTGGTGATGCCGGGTATGGGAGGACTTGAACTCGCTCAAACCTTGCAGAACCTGGTCCCCAAGGTCAAGGTGCTGTTCATGTCCGGGTTCGTGGATCATCACCAGGTGCGTCAGAGTATCCTGGAATGCAACCGCGACTTTATAGGGAAGCCATTTTCCCATGGGGATTTGATCGCGAAGGTACAATCGGTGCTGGAAGCGCGCCAGGCCGCATAGTCGCAAAGGGCGGCAAAGGGCGGCAAAGGGCGGCAAAGGGCGGCGCCAACCGGACCTAAGCGGCACGGCTACCGGTCGTGGGCGAGATGCCTACCAGTGATACGAAGTGATCTTTGCCTTGGTGTTAGGCTTAGCCTTGGCCGGCTTTGTTTTGGCCGGCTTTGCTTTGACCACCCGTTTGGGGGAGGTGGGCTTGGGCTTTACGACCTTAGGCAGGACCAGGGGCTTTGACGGCGGAAGCACCCTATCCGCCAGGATCCATTTCTTGCGTTTGGAGACCTGGAAGTTCATGGATTTCTCCACCTCTTCCGTTTCGCGCATGGAGGCTTCCGGCACGCCCGTGAGCAAGTCCATCGGATAGGAGTACTCCACCGCCCGCAGCAGCCTGCCCTTGAAGCCGATCTTCTCGATGGGCCAGCACGAAATCCCGGGAGAGACCTGGGTATAGGTGGAATCCTTGTTCATCTTCACGAACACCACCACCTTGGCGTCGGTCTTGAAAGCGAGTTCCTCGTGATCTTTGTCACTCCAGATGATTTCGATTTCCTGCTTCCGCAATTTTCCTTTGATGAGTCCCTCGACCTCGACGGTCGCCTTGCGGCCTTCGGACAGGAATCCCGTGGAGACGCTCACCACCCTTCCCACCGCAACCAGGGAGGCGTGGGTGAAGAGATAGGCGTAACTCCGCGGTTGCAGGTCTGCGGCCGGGGAGGGTCTGAATCCCAAGCCCAAGGCCAGGAAGGCGATGGATAGGGCCGATAGCATGCGCATATGGGAATGATACCCTGACGGTCCGGAACGCGCAGGGGTTAAGACGGCGTTTTTGCCCGGATTTCCAGGGAACTTCGGTCCCGAATACGGGAATTCTCGGGAGAAAGGGAATTTTACCGTTCATTGGGGTTTTTAGTGATTTCCGGGCCGTAAGGGATCTTGTCCGCCTTGCATTGCCATTCTCGGAACACGGCCATGGCCTCCCTTCCCATCGAGCGCTTCATCCTAAGCATCCTGTCCCCCGGAGCGAGGGGAATCTCCCGGTAGATAAAATCGTCGCCGAAACCGATCCTCGCGGCGTCCTTACGCGAATTGGCAAAGACGATGCGTTTGATGCGCGCCCAATACGCCGCCGCCAGGCACATGGGACAGGGTTCGCAGGAAGTATAGAGCACGCATCCGTCCAATTGGAAAACCCCAAGGAATCGGCATGCTTCCCGGATGGCCACCACCTCCGCATGGGCGGTGGGGTCGGAGGTTGAAACCACCCTGTTGCTTCCCTGGCCGATGATGCGGCCGTCCTTGGAGACCACCGCTCCGAATGGTCCTCCGCACCCCGCGCGCATGCCCCGGGCGGAGTGGGCGATGGCCACGGCCATCAGTTCCCTGGGGTTTTTTTTCTTCGCCATCATTCGATCCTTTTCAACTACCGGAACCCCGGTTTCCGGGGTCAGTCGGGCAGCGGCGAGGATTCGCGATCCAGGAAATAGGCCGCCCGGGCCAGGGATGCAACGGTCAGTGATTCCGTGAACACGCCTTCCATGGCCATGCGGTAGGCCTCATGAAAATCCATGCGCTTGACGGCGATTTCCTCGGTGGCATCAAGTTGCTGGGAGCCTGGGGCCAGGTCGCGGGCCAGGAAAAGGTGTGCGACCTCATCGGTGCAGGCGTTCGACAGTTCCAGGCCGCCCAGGTAATCCCATCGCGCCGCGGAGTATCCGGTCTCCTCGCGCAATTCGCGGATGGCGGCCTCTTGCGGGGTTTCCTTGCCGATCAGGCAGCCGCCTTCGGGGAGTTCCCAGGTATAACAGTTCAAAGGATACCGATGTTGTCCCACCAGGATCACGCGTCCATCTTTGTCGATGGGGACCACGGCGATGGCAATATTCTTGAAGTGGACGGTTCCATAGATGCCGGGGGACCCGTCCGGGCGGAGGACCTGGTCCTCGCGCACGCGGATCCACGGGTTGTCGTAGATCTCCCGGCCAGATAGCCGGGTCCACGGTCCTATTTTATCGGGAGGATCCGAAGCGCCATCCATGCCTGGGAAATATACTTTCCCGAAGGCCCGCCCGGTCTTGCGGGAGCTTTGCGGAAGGAGACTTTTTCCGGAGCGAAGGATAGGCGGATTGGATTCCCGCGCCGAAGACGCCGGACGGGCGCTCCATGGACATGGGCATGGGAGAGGCAGCGGAGTATTTTGGCACCGGGGGCATAACGGCTTCACCCAGTTCGGCGAAACCGGATTCGACCAGGCAGCCCATGAACGTTTCCAGGCCCACATTGTCAGGGCATACGGGATCCTTGTCCGATTGGGACATGTCCTGGTTGAGCATGCAGGTCGTCGTCTTGTAGGCGAATTCCATGTGGAGGGAATCCCCCTGCTTGGTGAAATTCAGATCCGCCGTCTCGTCCTTTCCGTTCCGATATTGCACGGCTTTGCAGGTATTCTTGGCCAAGGCGATGGACGTGTCCTCTGAAAGGAGAATCGCCACGAAGAGGCCATAGATGTCGCCGGGGCACAATTCTAGGGAGATGTTTCCCTTGATCTGGGTTTCGGAAATGACGTAGGTGGCGGTGAAATTCTCGTAGGGAACGTCCGAAGGGGTGCTGTTGGAGTCGCAGCCGATCCTAAGCTCAGGGGGCAGGTTCGCCGCAGGTTCCGTGAGCGTCCAAGTGCCGACGGGATCGGTGCCCTTTCCCGAAAAGACCTGGGCCGTGCATTCGCCCACGGTCCAGAGCCAGAGCTTGCCGTCGCGAAATGCATACAGACTGGTGTCCTGGAGGGTGTCCTTGATCAGGGCAGGTCCGTCGCATTCCGCCTCCACGGTTTCCACGATCAGGGACTTCTTTGCGCGATCGATGGCAATCACCTTGGCGGTGAAATCGCCGCCGAAGGTCAGTCCCACGTCGTCCGACTTGGCCAGCTGGATGACCGCATCCTGTTCTGAATCGTTCTGGGGGTCGTAAAGACGCGTGCGATATCCCGTCTTGCTGACCTCAAGCGTGGTCAGAGCCGACGCTTTCGACAGGGCGAGGATGGGACTCGGAGACAAGAACTGTGCGCCCGCGGTAACCTTGGCCCGGGCGCCCATCAGCATGGCCCTCCAAGCAAGGTTGGTCTCCCCGGCGCGGAGGCGGATGAAGCAGATCCCGTTCTCGGGAAGGCCAGCGGGAATGGAGAGGACATTGAGACCGCGGGAAAGGGACAGGTCCGTCGCCGCGAACAGGACCCGGCCTCCGGGGCCGGTCCATTCCAGGCGCGCCTTGGTCGGGGCGGGGGCTTCCAGGGTAAGCGTTCCCCGGCGATAATCCATGATATAAGGGGCGGATCGGGGCGCGGATTTACGGACCGCGATGCCGGAGGTGAGGTGGAACTCTCCCTGTGCGTCCGTGTTCACGCACTTGCCCGGATCCGCTATTGCGCAGACCTTGGCTTGGGGAACGGGGTCTCCGATTTTGTCGATCACACTCCCCGATATGTCGAGCGCGATTGCGGGAAGGCTGCAATAGACCAAGATGGCCGCGAGCGTCAGGATTCTGGGTAACATGGAAGATTCCTCTTTAGGTGAAAGTGGCGATGTCCGCTTGCGCGCCATGTCGGCACGCGAAGGAAAGCGTATTCAAAGATTGATTATTCGGCGGGCGAAAGCCACTATTATCTGCGCTGGGAAAGGATCCATTCGCTTTTGCGCGCCACGGTCCGATGTCCAGGAACAAGGCCCCGTACGCTCAGGGAAACAGGAAAGCGTATTCGCGGGCATGGCGACCACTTGGGTAAGTAGGGCCATGAAAAGTTTTTTGTCCTTGACGCGGACCGCATAGAAATCTGTGAAGGCCTGGGAGGGCGATTTCAGCCACATTATGTTAATTTTCCGTTGTCGCTTCCGCCGCATCCGTTCGTCTTCAATTGGAATGAGCCCGGGCATCCGTAAGGTTGGGGTGGAAAGCCCTCCTAGGCCCCAATTCCGTAGGCTAGGCCCACGGCCGGGATTGGGAAGTTATGGATTTTCCGCTTTTCCGATTCCTGACGAAGCAACTCTAGACTGAATGGATCCCCGCTTGCCAAGCGAACTCGACAAAAAATCCCTAATGCCGGCGGCCACCGCCGCCATGGCATGTTTTTACGCCTTCCTGCTCTCCGGCTGCCTTTACACGACCCATCATTTCAATTCCGGCCGTATCCTGGATCCCGGTCAGACGGCGGTGACTCTTGGTTATGGTCGGGCCGAAATGTATTCCGTGGGCTGTCCGGACGGGTATTCCCGGGTGGGTCGGGGATCAGACCGGCGGTGCCTTCTCGACTTCAACTCGATTTCCAGGGGGATTGCCGATCCCGACACCATCCCGCAAGAGCTTTCTACCCAGCCCCTGCCCAAGTTCAGTCTGAGCTATCGCCTGGGAGTCCGGGGAGCGTGGGGCCCTTTCACGGGCGTGGAAATGGGCTGGCAGATAGAAGCGCCCACTAATCCCGGAACCGTGGAATTCGATCTCAAGTTCGGCCTTCCCCTTCCAAAGAAACTCAAAGCCCAACATTCCCTTTCAGCCGGCTGGGGGGTGGGCATGTGGGCGGACAATGCCTGGTTCGGGGAATATGCAGCCTCGCGCAACTTCGGACCCCACGCCTTATACGGCAATTACCGGTTCACATACATGGCCACCCAACCCGCGGAGCTGGACAGCTCTTTCAACAATTGGAAATTCTCATCCCATCGACGCTATTCCAACCAGGCTTCCTTAGGGTTCTTCTACCGGATGCCTGATTGGGTCCTCCTTCCGGATTATCTCTCGCCTCAGGTAACGTTCACGTTTCCGGTCACGCCTGCCTTCTACTCCATCGCCCCATCGTATCTCCCGGGCCATGTAATGAACGTGAATATGGGTTTCGGATGGAACTTCTGATGCAGGGCCGTTCTGGCTTTCTTCAGGCCCTGGCCGCCGTTTTAATCGTCACCTCGGCGCATTCGGCATGGGCGCAGTTTCGGCCGGCTGCCCCGGCCGCAATCCCGGTCCCGGCCTCGGCCCCAACTGAAAAACCGACCCTCGACACCAGCCTCGTCGATTACGACACCGTTCCAATCCTCCTCTTCCACGCGCAAGGCGATACGGTCCGGCCCACAGGCGGAGATACCCTCACCAGAGACTCGGCGAAAGTTGCCGTCCCGGTCCCGGATCCTATTTCCGTCCCCTCTGCGGAATCTGATTCGATAGCAGCCCTGGAGCTCGAAGAAAAGTCCGTGAAAGCGCGCGGCTCCAAGGTTCACCGGGACAAGGAGGTCAGCCGCATTCGTCTCTCGCGCCAGGATCTCCAGCGCGTGGCCGCGGCGCAAGGGGATCCTCTCAAGGTGCTGGGCACCCTGCCCGGCGTCACC
>JALYSE010000246.1 GCA_030854955.1 Fibrobacterota bacterium
TTATAACACTTGCGGAAAATGGGTCATTGCGCCCAACCGGCCCCGCTTGGACGGCTTGTCTGGGAAAAAAAGGGTGACTATTTCGGAATTCTGTTTATTTTTTCCGGTCAATGGCTGCATCTCCGAGTCCATCCGATAGATAGCGCAGGCAAGGCAATTCCGGGAAGACATCCCACGGCCCCTCCTGGGCTGGATGGAACGTGCAATTATGTAGCTTATGTAAGTACCTGTCTTACAAGGTTTTAGTTTCAGTCGGTTAGGCTAGAAAAGCTAGGAAAAGACTTATGAAGGTTCCAGGATTTCCCGAAAACGAAGGCTTGTACGACAGTTCGTTCGAGCATGACGCGTGCGGCGTGGGTTTTGTCGTCCATATCAAGGGCAAGAAATCCCACGACATCGTGGCCAAGGGCATACAACTTCTGGTCAACCTTGAGCATCGCGGCGCATCTGGCGCCGAAAGCAATTCGGGCGACGGGGCCGGCATCATCACCCAGCTTCCTCACACCTTCTTTCTGAAGAAGTGCGCGGACGTGAACATTCCCCTTCCGGGCCCGGGTGAATACGGCGTGGGCCAAATGTTCCTGCCCAAGGTCGAAGACGAGCGCAAGGAAATCCAGAAGCTATTCACCCGCTGCGTCGATGAAAGCGGTCAACATGTATTGGGATGGCGCAAGGTAGACACGAACAATTCCGAACTGGGCGAGTCCGTCAAGCGCACCGAGCCGGACCACTGGCAGGTATTCATCAAGCGCGGCAAGAACGCCAAGGATCCCGAAGCCTTCGAACGTAAGCTCTATGTCATCCGAAAATATGCGGAGCGTGTCATTCGAGACAGCCAGGAACCGGGCAGCGAGCATTTTTACGTGGGATCCCTTTCCCATAAGACCATCGTTTACAAGGGCCTGTTCCTCTCGCCCCAGGTGATGACCTATTTCCCAGACCTTTCGGACGAAAGCTACGAGTCGGCCCTGGCCCTGGTCCACAGCCGCTTCTCGACCAACACCTTCCCGACCTGGCCATTGGCCCATCCCTTCCGTTACATTGCCCATAACGGGGAAATCAACACCCTGCGCGGCAACGAAAACTGGATGAAGTCCCGCGAGTCCCTCCTCAAGTCCAAGCTCTTCACCCCGGAAGAGATCAAGAAGCTGCTGCCCATCATCGACGAGAGCGGTTCGGATTCCGCCAAGCTGGACAACGTTGTGGAACTGCTTGTCATGTCGGGACGCAGCCTGCCGCACGTCATGATGATGCTCATCCCCGAAGCCTGGGAAAAGGATCCGGAGATGAGCCCGGAGAAGAAGGCGTTCTACGAATACCACGGCACCCTGATGGAACCGTGGGACGGACCCGCTTCGGTGGCATTCACGGACGGCCACATGATCGGCGCCACCCTGGACCGCAACGGCCTGCGCCCCTCGCGCTACCAGTTGACCGATGACGACGTTTTGATCATGGCGTCGGAAGCGGGGGTGATTGAGTATGCTCCCGAGAAAATCAAGCTCAAGGGCCGTCTTCAGCCCGGACGCATGTTCGTGGTCTCCCTCGAGGAAGGTCGCATCATCCCGGACGAGGAAATCAAGCATACGGTGGCTACGCGCAAGCCCTACGCCAAGTGGCTGGCCAAGAACAAGATTGAGATCACCAGCCTCAAGCCTTCCCGGGAAATCCGCCAGCCGGATCCGGATACGGTCCTCAAGCGTCAGAAGACCTTCGGGTACACCCTGGAAGACATTCGCATCCTGATGGCACCGATGGTGAATTCGGGCGAAGAAGCCCTTGGATCGATGGGCAACGATGCGCCCCTGGCCATCCTGTCCGACAAGTCGCGCAATCTGTTCGACTATTTCCACCAGCTGTTCGCCCAAGTGACCAATCCTCCGATCGACAAGGATCGCGAGGAAATGGTCATGTCCCTGACCTCCTTCGTGGGTAAGGAAGACAACCTTCTGGACGAGACCGACAAGCATTGCCGCGTCATCGAGCTGCCCCAGCCCGTGTTGACCAACGATGATCTGGAGCGCCTGCGTTGGGTGGACAAGAACCACTTCCAGGCCCGCACCATCCCCATCGTATTCAAGGCGGCCGCCGGCGAGAATCGCATGGCCAACGCCATTGAGCGTATCCGTCGCCAAGCCTCCGAAGCCGTCCAGGAAGGCTACAACGTCATCGTCCTTTCGGACAAGCCCATCGACTCGGACCATGCCGCGATTCCATCACTGCTGGCGGTCGCGGCCGTTCATCATCATCTCATCCGCGAGGGCACGCGTTCCCAGTGCGGCATCATCATCGAGACGGGCGAGGCCCGTGAGGTGCATCATTTCGCCCTGCTGCTGGGGTACGGCGCCAGCGCTATCAATCCATACCTGGCCTTCGAGACCATCGAGGACATGCGACGCCGGCGTCTGCTCAAGGAAGGTCTGACCCCCGAGAAGGCCCAGTACCTGCTCATCAAGTCGGTCAACAAGGGATTGCTCAAAGTGATCTCCAAGATGGGAATTTCGACCATCCAATCCTATATCGGCGCGCAGATCTTCGAAGCCATCGGATTGAACCAGGACATCGTCGACGATTATTTCACCGGCACGGTCTCGCGCTTGGGCGGTATCGACATGGCCACCCTGGAAGAGGAAACCCTGCTCCGTCATCGCTTCGCCTATCCGGAAATCCCGGAAGAAGACGGCGGCACGGAATTGGAAGTGGGCGGCCAATACCAATGGCGCCTGCGCGGCGAACGGCACATGTTCAACCCGGACACCATCCATAAGTTGCAGCACAGCTCGCGGACCAACAATTACGCAGCCTTCAAAGAATACACCCGGCTGATTGACGACCAAGCCAAGAACCTGTACACCCTGCGCGGCCTGCTCGAGTTCAAGGGCCTGAGCGCAATTCCTATCGAAGAGGTGGAGCCGATCGAAACCATCCTCAAGCGTTTCGCATCCGGGGCGATGTCCTTCGGATCGATCAGCTGGGAAGCCCATACCACCTTGGCAATCGCCATGAACCGCATCGGCGGCAAAAGCAACACCGGCGAGGGCGGGGAAGACCCGTCCCGGTTCCAGCCCCTTCCCAATGGTGACAGCATGCGCTCCGCCATCAAGCAGGTGGCCTCCGGACGGTTCGGCGTAACCTCCAATTACCTGGTCAACGCGGACGAACTTCAGATCAAAATGGCCCAGGGAGCCAAGCCCGGCGAGGGCGGACAGCTGCCCGGCTGGAAGGTCGACAAGTTCATCGCCAAGACACGGCACAGCACCCCGGGCGTGGGGCTCATCTCCCCGCCGCCGCACCATGACATCTATTCCATCGAGGATCTGGCCCAGTTGATCTTCGATCTCAAGAACAGCAACGACCGGGCCCGCATCTCCGTGAAGCTCGTCGCCGAAGTCGGCGTGGGCACCGTGGCCGCGGGCGTAGCCAAGGCACATGCGGACGTCATTCTCATTTCCGGCCATGACGGCGGCACGGGCGCATCGCCCCTCACCTCCATCAAACATGCCGGCCTGCCTTGGGAGCTCGGCCTTTCCGAAGCCCACCAGGTGCTCATGAAGAACGGACTGCGCAGCCGCGTGGTCCTGCAGGCGGACGGTCAGCTCCGAACCGGACGCGATATCGCCATTGCCGCCCTCCTGGGTGCCGAGGAGTGGGGCGTCGCGACGGCGGGCCTCGTGGTGCTCGGTTGCATCATGATGCGCAAGTGTCATCTCAACACCTGCCCCGTGGGCGTCGCGACCCAGGATCCGGATCTCCGGAAGCTGTTCAATGGCGAAGCCGACCACGTGGTGAATTTTTACCGCCACCTGGCCCAGGATCTGCGCGAGCACATGGCCATGCTCGGCTTCCGCACCGTCAACGAGATGGTCGGCCGCGTGGACAAGCTGTCGCCCAAGAAGGACGTGAAGCATTGGAAGGCCAAGCATTTGGATCTGTCCAAACTGCTCTATAACATGGCCGACGCCGATAAGGGCATCGGGACCTTCTGCTGCGAGCGCCAGGAACACGGGCTGGAAAAGGCCCTCGACTGGAAACTCATGGAAGCGGCCAAACCGGCGTTGGAAAATGGAACCAAGGTCAAGGGTGAGTTCACTATCCGTAACGTGAACAGGACGGTCGGTACCATCCTGTCCTCGAACATCTCCCGTAAATATGGAGAAGACGCTTTACTGGAAGACACCATCCATTTCAAATTCAAGGGTTCCGCCGGCCAGAGCTTTTGCGCCTTCGGCGCCAGGGGCGTCACCTTCGAACTGGAAGGCGAGGCCAACGATTATTTCGGCAAGGGCCTTTCGGGTGCCAAGCTCATTTTGTACCCGCCCCGCAAGTCTAAGTTCGTCCCGCGCGAAAACGTCATCATCGGCAATGTATCTTTCTACGGCGCCACCGCCGGCGAGGCTTACGTACTGGGTATGGCCGGCGA
Organism: Fibrobacterota bacterium; assembly: GCA_030854955.1. Classification (GTDB taxonomy): domain Bacteria; phylum Fibrobacterota; class Fibrobacteria; order UBA11236; family UBA11236; genus Chersky-265. The sequence goes on from JALYSE010000246.1 coordinate 4,421, forward strand.
ACGCTTCTGCGTGCGTAATTCCGGCGCCAAGGTGGTGGTCGAGTCCTGCGGCGATCACGGCTGCGAATACATGACGGGAGGCACCGCAGTGGTGCTCGGCGAAATCGGCAAGAATTTCGGCGCCGGCATGAGCGGCGGCGTGGCCTATGTCTGGGATCCCCAGCAGAAGTCTGCAGCGCGCATCAACAAGGATATGGTCGACCTCGAGGAGATCACCCAAGCCGAAGAGGCGATCTCCCTCAAAACCCTGATCGAAAAGCATTACGAATACACGGGCAGCGCCACCGCCAAGGATATCCTGGCGGATTGGAAGGGTAACCTGGGCAAGTTCATCAAGGTCATGCCGCGCGATTACAAGCGCGCTATGGCGGACTTGGCAATGGAACAGTCGGCGGGGCATTCGGCCCCGTCCGTTGGCGTGGGGGCTCCGGGAGCTTCCGGCGCCGTGGCAGAGGATTTGGCCGCTCCCGTGATCGCGCCGAAAGCGAAGGGGTAGGAAGAATTAAAATGGGAAAGATTACCGGTTTCAAGGAATTCGAACGCAAGACGCCCAAGTACCTGGCGGTCGACGAGCGTACCAAGAACTACCAGGAGTTCGTGGTTCAGATGTCCAAGGAGGAAATGGAAACCCAGGGCGCGCGCTGCATGGATTGCGGAGTGCCGTTCTGCCATACCGGCTGCCCCCTCGGCAACATCATTCCGGACTTCAACGATCAGGTGTACAACGGCAAGTGGCAGGCCGCCCTCAAGACCCTGTTGTCCACCAACAATTTCCCGGAGTTCACCGGCCGCATTTGCCCCGCGCCTTGCGAGTCGGCCTGCGTGCTGGGCATCAACAAGCCCCCGGTGACCATTAAGAACATCGAAGTTTCAATCATCGACTACGCCTATGCCCAGGGCTGGATGGTGCCGCACCCCCCCGCCGTCCGCACCGAGAAGCGCGTGGCCGTGGTGGGCTCGGGCCCCGCCGGCCTCGCTGCCGCGGATCAACTCAACAAGGCTGGCCATTCCGTGACCGTCTATGAGCGTGCCGACCGCATCGGCGGGTTGCTGCGCTACGGCATCCCGGACTTTAAGCTGGACAAGAAGCATATTGCCCGACGCGTGGACATCATGGAGAAGGAAGGCGTAAAGTTTGTCGTCAGCGCCAATGTGGGCGTAAACGTGCCCGTTTCCGACCTGAAGCAGAATTTCGATGCCATTGTTTTGGCGGGCGGCTCCACCATCGCGCGCGACCTGCCCATCGGCGGCCGGGACGCGAACGGCGTGCATTACGCCATGCATTTCCTGACCCAGAACAATAAGCGCGTCCAGGGCGACAAGATCCCCGAGAGCGAAGTCCTGATGGCCACGGGCAAGCACGTAGTCGTGATCGGCGGCGGCGATACCGGTTCGGATTGTGTGGGTACCTCCATCCGCCATGGCGCGGCCTCGGTGACACAGATCGAACTGTTGCCCAAGCCTCCCGAAGCCCGCACGGTGGAAACCCCCTGGCCCACCCATCCCGGTCCCCGCATGCTCAGCACCTCGTCCTCCCAGGCCGAAGGCTGCAAGCGCGACTGGTCCGTGCAGTCCAAGGAATTCGTCAAAGACGAAAACGGCATCCTCAAAGGCATCAACTGCGTACGCCTGGAATGGAAGGGCGGAAAGCCCGTCGAGATTCCCGGTTCCGAATTCTTCATGCAGGCTGACCTGGTGCTTTTGGCCATGGGTTTCCTGTTCCCGGAATCCAAGAACTTCGTGGACCAGCTGGGCGTGGAGAAGGACGAACGCGGAAATATCAAGGCCGACGGTAAGTACCGCACCAACGTGGAAGGCGTCTATGCCGCCGGGGACATGCGCCGCGGCCAGTCCCTGGTGGTGTGGGCCATTTCCGAAGGCCGCGAATGCGCGCGTTCGGTGGACGAGTTCCTGATGGATCATGCTTCCATGCTTCAGGCCAAGAGCCGTTCCCTTACGGAGATTTCCGCTTAATCATCCCCTGCCTGGCGCGGCAAACACGCCAGGTAATCACTCCCAGGTCGACCATGCCTAGGCGTGGCAAATACGAATCCATTTTGGTCAGAAGGATGCCTTCGGCGGGGAAGCTGTCGACATCCAGCGGCGACTCCACCTCCAGGCGCAAAGCCATTTCACAGATTATTTCCAACGGTCCTTTACCATATTGACGACCCAATTGCGAGAGGTGGCGGCAGCGGCGCACCGCCAGTTCCTCGTGTTGTGCGTTTGCGAAGATTTTCTCGGCAATGCTTCGGCAATTCGGCCCAATCAAACCTGCGGCTTCCAAGCGGTGCTCCTTGCCGTAAAAGCGCACAGCGCGGTGTGCATGCGCCAGG
>JALYSE010000037.1:0-1509 GCA_030854955.1 Fibrobacterota bacterium
GCTCACTCGCAACACGACGGGTTTGTGAACTCTATTTTTCCCGTCCTTCACCCATTTTCAAAGGAGTCGTTGTGGGTTTTCTCAAACTGTTCTCATTTTTCTCCCTCTCGGTCCTGTTGGCGGCCTGTTTCGATTCACCCAAAAGCACGGCGCCGGAATCCAATCCCACGCATTTTGACCTTCAATACGAAACCCCGAACCGGGATCTCATTGAATTAGGTAAGGCCGCTCAAAGCGGAAGGCCTTTCACGGCCACGATACGGATTTCCAATCCGGCCGCGGGCCTGGGCAAGGTGAGTTCCAACCTCTCGGAATCAGAAGCCGTCGACATTCAGGTGCGGTTCACAGGGGAGGAATATCTCGTGCAAGACCCCGATGCCGGAGATTGGGTGACCCTGACCCAGATCCTGGCGGAGGAAATCGCCGAGGAGGGACAGGATGTTCTGGCCAAGGTGGCCAACTCTGAGGAGCCCCTGGAACTTCCGGACAAAACCGTAATCGGCCAACCGGATAATACCGACGTAATAATCCTAGCCGGCACGGCTGTGGCGGGGGCGGGCTATGTCCTTTTCAAAGCCGCGAAGTGGGGGTGGAAGAAGCTCTTTAGCAAGAAAAAGCCTGCCATCAGGGATCCCGGCATCAAAATCGATAAAAAGATAAGTGATCAAATGCAGAACCGGGGGTGGGATGAAAATTCGGTCCAGGAAACCATCAAGAATCCCCATAAGACGGCCAAGGCCGTGGATCGGACCGCCAATAATGAACCCGCAACTGCTTATTTTAACAAGGATGGTCACCATGTGGTTCGAAATGACAAGACAGGCAGAATCGTCCAGGTATCCGATAAAAACGACCCTCTCTGGAAACCTGACCCAAGTTTTCGTGATTAGGAGGTATTCCCATGAAGACTGAAAAGGAGCTCATTAAGGATTTCGCCCCTCATGGCCACTTGAGAGGCGGTGAGTTTTACCTCCCTTATCCCAAGGCTTTGGAATTCATCGACGAATGCGCGAAAAATGAATTAGCGGTAGTAGGGGTTGATGGCTATACTCATTTTCCAGAGGATGATGGAATCATGGCCCATTTTGACATGATAGCGAATTTTTGCGATGCCAAGTCACAGCATCCAAACTGGAATGATTGGGTGGACCACTGCCGTCGAGCGTCCCACGAATTCCTTCAAACCCTTGCCAGTGAAGGGAAAACACTCGAAAACCATTTATTTAATTTCGTAGCTCTTTCAAAAAAAAGATGGGAGGAATAGGATCGAGAAACCGATTAAAAACCTTAGTCGCATGAGTTCCAAGCCGTTCCTAAAAAGGGACGGCTTTTCTTGTTTGCCCGGCACGGGCGACACCTTGGGGGTGAAAGACCCTCGGAAAGTAGGTCATAGCGATCCAATAAAAACGACCTCAACTGGAAACCAGACCCAAGCTTTAATGAATAGCGGTCTTCTCGGCGACGCACCGAACTTATTATGAAAGCGAGGAGCGTGGAGTTTGCCCTTGG
>JALYSE010000037.1:1519-25875 GCA_030854955.1 Fibrobacterota bacterium
CCCTTGGCAAACTCCTAAGCGACGAGCCACTATCCTATCTTCACCGCATCGCCGCGTTTGAGACCGAACCGTTTCGCCGCATTTCCGCCGTTGACCGACAGTTCCAGGAAACCGGATGAGCCCGCAACGGATAGCGGTTTGCCCAGAGCCGCCTCGGAGTAATAACCCGCCAAGGGGAAGGCCTTGCCTTTGGCTTTGACGACGATGCCTTTGGCGGCGGATTTTTCCGGCAGGGCTTCCAGATCCCGGGGCGTGAGATTGGTGATGGCGTTTCCGAAACGGTCGACGTGGACGATGAGGCCCGCGACCGTGCCCCGTAGCTTATAGGGTACAGGGAAGAGAAGTTCCGTGAATTGCTCCTTGCGTTTGCCGAAGGAGCCGGTGGACTTACCCAAGCTCAGATGCGCCGCAGCCGGAGCGAACACGTCGCGGCCGTGGAAAGTGGAGGCGGTTCCGGGCAGGCGGTAGGCGGGATTCTCGATGATCCGCATTCGCGGACCCACGCCTTCGGCCGTGGCAGGCTTGAGCGTGGACACGCCTTGCCTGGCGCCGCCGGTACCGGGCGGACCGCCCGCCAAGGCGAAGGAGAGAAGGCCATTGTCCGGCCCGATGAAATGGCAGCCATGGGCTTCGGCCAAGATGGCCTCCCGCGGGCCGCCCACCCCGGGATCCACGACAGCGACGAAGATTGTGCCGCGGGGGAAATACCGGTATGACGCCAGCAGGGCGAAGGCACCGGCTCGGATATCTCCCGGAGGGATATCATGGCAGAGGTCGACGACCTGGGCCTTGGGATTGATGGTGGCGATAACGCCCTTCATGGTTCCCACGAACCAGTCTTCCGTTCCGAAATCAGTGAGTAGTGCTATGCATGACATGGGAATAAAGGTAGTATCGCACGTTCCCAGCGTCCCTTGGGACAACGAAAACCCAGCCCGGCGGATGGGGAAATACCGCCGGGCTGGGCTCAGGCAGGGGTTTCGGCCGGGGAGGCCGGAACCGGATTCAAGGCTTCAGCAGCCGCATTCGGCCTTTTCAGTAGACTTAACCGTGCTGACCTGGCGGTCGTCGAAGTTCATCTTCTTGGCCACGTGATCGTTGTAAAGCACGCATACCGAAGCGTTCCGATCCTTCTCGCCGGGGACGGCTTCGATCCTGAGTCGCTCCACGTTCTGGAGTTCCGCAGGCAGAGAGATCACCGTGGGTTCGCCCTGAGACCACATTGCGGTCTGCTCGCCCGCGGCACCGGTCGTTCCGACGCCGCCGGTGGCGGTCGGGTCCGTGGTGCCGGGGGTGCCGGTAGCGCCGGTCAGATCCGTGGCCTGCGCATTATCCCTGCCCATCGACCCGGTCTCGCTGCCGGAGGCTCCCCCCTGTCCGCTGCCCATGGTTCCCGTCTGACCGCTCCCCATGGCGCCCGTTTCACTTCCCATCTTGCCGCTCCCGGCGGAGCCCTTCGCCTTGACGCCCTTGTCAGCCGAAGAAATCTTGAAGTTGATGTTGGTGGCCTTGGTCTTTTCCGAACAGACGCGGATTTTCCAGCCTGGAGTCACGTTAGGAGGCAGCATGGCCGCGCCGGCACCGGTAGCTCCGGTTCCCCCTAAGGTGCTGGTCCCCGATTGCCCGGTTCCCTGTTGCGAGGGAATGCCGTATTGATCCGTCTGTGATTGGCCCATTGTCTGATCGTCGGATCCCCGCTTGGATCCTTGATCCGAATAGGCCAGGCCCAGAGCGCCCGCCATAAGGCCACCGACCAGCAGGCCCTTGAAGGCGCCACCAGAAAAGTTGAAGCTGTTCATAGGATTCTCCTTGAATGGAAATGTTTGTTGCGAAGATACGCCCGGACGGTCAATGAATAAGATAAACGCAGCGGAAGGCCTTGCGCAACAACGTAATCCCCCCGGATGGCGGATCCTGGAAATGCGCACGGGATCGAAGAGTTGCGTGAAGTGCGTGTCGATTGTTCCTACAAATTACCTACAAGAGCGCGGAAAAAACGGCGGGAAGCGGAACAGCCGGGGGACGCGTAAACTCCTCCGTCACTCGGGCGTTTCCTCCGCCCCGTAACCGCGGACGCCGTGGGTGTGCATTTTGGAGTACAGCGCCCGTCGCGTGATCCCCAGCAACGCAGCGGCTTTGGTCTTGTTGCCGGAAGTCATGTCCAATGCTTGCAACAAAAGGCTTTTCTCAAGTTCGTCCAGCGAAAGGCCGGTTTCGGGTAGGCGGAAAGCGGAAGGCCTTTCCAAGACACGCTTGTGTCGGATGTGCTCGGGCAGGTGGTCTATTTCCAGTGGAAGGCCGGAAGCGACGATCGCGGCGCGCTCCAGACAGTTCTCCAATTCGCGCACGTTCCCGGGCCAGGAATATTCCAACAGCCTGGACATGACTCCCTCGGCCACGCCCGCCTGATGTCCGAAGCGGCGGAGGAACGCGTCGGCCAGGGCCGGCACGTCATCCATGCGTTCCGACAGGGATGGGACGAAAATGGGGAAGACGTTGAGACGGAAATAGAGATCCTCCCGGAAGATTCCTTTCTTGACCTCTTCTTCGAGGTTGCGATGGGTGGCGGCGATCACGCGGGCAAGGGTGCGTATCACGCGCGTTCCCCCCACGCGGGTGAACTCGCGTTCCTGAAGCACGCGCAGGAGCTTGACCTGCATGGCGATGGATATGTCGCCGATCTCGTCCAGGAAGAGGGTGCCATTCCCGGCGCGCTCGAAGTATCCCGCCTTCTGGACATTGGCCCCGGTGAAGGATCCTCTTTCATGCCCGAACAGTTCGGACTCCAGGAGATTCTCGGGAAGGGCGCCGCAGTTGATCGCCACAAAGGACTCGCGGCCGCTTTCGGCGTGGATGCCCCGGGCGATCAACTCCTTGCCGGTTCCGCTCTTGCCGCGCACGAGCACGGTGGTGTCGCGCGCCGCCACCAACTTGGCCTGACGGATCACGTCCTGCATGGGCTTGGAGTCCCCGATGATGCGCTCCAGCCGGTATCGGCCGCTCTCGAGCACCCGCAGCTCGGCCACCTCTTCGCGCAGGCGGCCCTTCTCCACCGCAGAGCGGACCAGCAGCAGCATCTCGTCCATCTCAAAGGGCTTGGTTACGTATTCCAGGGCGCCGTTGCGCATGGCCTCGACTCCGGTGCCCCCGTCCCCGTAGGCGGTCATGACGATGCATTCCATTCCGGGGTGTTCCTGCCTGGCCCGCTTGACCAGGTCCAGGCCCGACATCCCCGGCATGCGCACGTCGGTGATCATGGTGGAAAATCCGTCCCCCCGGCCCAGGGCGTGCAGGGCGGCCTCGGCGGATTCCGCCTCGACCACGTCCATACCCTCGGCCGAAAGCGCCATGGAAAGCAGGGCGCGCAACTTGGGTTCATCGTCGACGACGAGTATCCTCGCCATAACAAGCTCCTTGTTTGGGCCCAAAGGCCCTTGTACTGAGTGGGCCCTTAAGGCCCATTATCCGCTTGGGCCCAAAGGCCCATTGACGACCGCTCCGATTCACTTCAGCTTGGGCACGCTCACCTCGAAACAGGTAGGCTTACCGCCCACGCCTGCGTCCGACACAAGGGCGATGGTCCAGCCTGATTTTTCACAAAGGCTTCTCACTATGGAAAGCCCCAGGCCCGTCCCTGTCTTCGATCCGGACACGAAGGGTTCGAATAGACGCGCTCTGACCGCCTTGGACAATCCCGGTCCCGTATCGGAAAACAGGATTGCCCCGCCCTTGCCGCGACCTTGCCAGGTCACGGACACGCCGCCCTTGCCGCCCATGGCTTTGGAGGCGTTACGGATCAGGTTCTCTGAGATTTGGCGGAAGGCGTCCCGGTCCCCCGTCAGCACCAGATCCTCCGGCACCGCCACCGTCCACTCCACTCCCGGAAAGTCGCCTCGTTGGAATTCCAGCGCTTCCATCAAGGCCTGGCGCGGATTAAAGGGCCTGGATTCCAGGCGCTGGTCCTTTGAGAAGCCCAGGATGTTTCCGATCATGCGGGACAGGCGCATCACCTCTTCGGAGAGATAACCGAAGGCCGCCTCCTTCCGTTGGGGATCCATTTTGTTGCGGAGCACGTCGATGGCCGCTTTCATGATCGCGAGCGGGTTTTTCAATTCATGGGCCAGTTCCGCGCTGGTCCTTCCCAGGAACGCCAGGTGCTCGCTGCGGCGGGACACCGCGAGAGCGGCCTGGAACCGCTTTTCCAGTGCGAACAGACCCGCCGCCAGCATCGCGAAGAGGGCCAGCAGGAAAAAGGAGGCGAACAGCAGGTAGGTGCGGAATTGCTCGACATAGGCGATGAAGTTCTGATCCGATTCCAGCACGACCAAGTGGCGCTTCTCCCGCAGGGTAAAGGGGTAGTAGAGGGATTGGAAGTGCACGCCGTCGATTTCGTGCAGGGACGTGAACCGGGGTTTCTCCTCGCGCGCGGCCGATGCGAACAGCGCCGTGTCCACCAGGTAGGGTTGGATTTCCTCGCCGCTGGCGATCAGGTTCTGGCTGCTGGCGTAAACCATGCCGGAGGAATCCGTGATCACGGCCCGCTCCAGTCCGGTGGCCCGCGTGAGCCGGCTCAGCCATTCGCCCTGCTGCAACGCGTAGGGCTCGGGGAACAGGGAAGGCTGGTTTTCGAACGGAAAGGAGAAGATGTCCTCCTTGAGATGCCCGGCGATATAGGAAGCGAGGCCGGTCATGCGCTCCTCGGAGTTACGCTTCGCCTCGCCCATATTGCGTGAGAACAGCCAGGCCGAGAATCCGAAAAGGAGGATCAGAGCGGCGGCGGCTCCGGCCAAGGTCCCCATCAGCGGTCGTTTCATTGAAATCTCGACGTCAGCCCCAGGGACATGGAACGGATGTCCTGGATGCGATCCTTTTTAGTGCCTTTGAAACGATGGGAGGCCATGCCCATGAAATCGATCTCAAGCCAGGGGCGGACCTTCCAGAACAGGCTGCCATTGAGTCCGAAGCCCTTGCTGGATTCCAAGGTATAGTCCAACGGGGCATACGGCACCGTGTTCTCCTGATAGGTGGCAGACAAGGTCAGAAAGATAGCTTTCGTCAGGATCGTGATTCCGGCCTCCGGCTTCCAGTCATCATACGATTCTTCGATGTAGCGGGAGGATTGCAGGGTGGACCCTTTCACCTGGGACAGGATCGGGTACCGTGCCTGGGTATACGCGAGGGACAGGGAAAAAGAGTAGCTGGAAGCCCATTCTCCGACCAGTTGGGGCTGCACCATCAAGGTCGATCCCCGTAATCGGTAGTCCGCCAGGATCCGGTTGAAGTCCGCGAACTCAACGCTGTCGCGGTATTCCTCGGATTCGGTCCCGCCCCTCGCGCGGATGCCGGCCCGCAGCCAGGGCCGGAGCCTGGCGAACACCCCGGCCCGGGTTTCCAATTGCCGCAATCGATAAAGGGACGAATCCCGTTGGTACCGGGTGGTTTGTAAACGGGTCTCCGCGTCCAGGGTGATCCGCTCGCCGTACCACTCCGCCGAAGCCACCGGGCCGTTGCGGAAGTTGCCCGTGGAAGCGGCCGAGGGAAAGTCCGTCCGCCTCAGTTCCCAGGACAGGAAAAGGGATTTCCGTAAATCCGCGGAGATGGCTTCCAGTCCGGGCATGGCTCCGTAGGCCTGATAGGACAGGGATCCGGGACGGTTACTGAAGCGGTATTGCTGCGCTTCGGCGAAAACGGGCGCGACCAGGGACAGAGGCTTGCCCAGGGGCCGGGTATTGCCTTCCAGCTTGGCCAGGAGGGATAGCCGATCCAGGGAGTCCCCATAGGCCTGCCAAAGCCGCTTCTCCGTCTGCACGGCTCCCTCGAGTTTGAGCATCCTCCGGAATGCCCCGCCTTTCGCCGCCAGATCGAAATAGGCGTTACGGTCCGATCCCTGGAACACGGTCGTGATGCGCTCCACCAGGCGGCCGCGGCGATCCCATTGCAGCTTGGTGCGTATCTTGCCGGATACGGTGGTGTCCAGACCTTCCCAGGCATCGTAGCTCAGAGAGGATTGCACGTATCCGGATCCGGTGGATGCGGAAAGTGGCGGGGAGCGGGGCGCTTTGTCGACGGGGGAACCGGCGAGGGTATCCCCAGCGGCGTCCGGATCGAGGTCCGATGAGTCCGGGTCCCAGTCCAGGGAGGGCGGGGTGCCCTCTTCCATCGAAAAGATCAGGTCCAGGGCTTCGGTGTAGTAGCCATCCCGGGCCAGGTCCTCGGCGGCGCCCAGGGTCAGGGTCGCGCGTTCATTGGGGGAATGCTCCAGGATTTGCCGCCGCTTGGCTTCAAAGGCCAGGGAATCGGCGGGTTGGTCGGCCAAGACGTTGGGAGCCAGGCAGAAGGCCAGAAATAGGAGCAGGGTAGAAAACCATTGATGTTGCAATCCCCTATAAATTATCAGAAATCAGGGGAAAACAAAAGCCCTGATGAGGCGGAGGCGAATAAAAAGCGTGGGAATCGGGTCTTCGGGACGCCCGGGGTATCGGCGCCGTGGGCTTTCAGCGGGACGAGCGGGCGATATCGACGGCTTTGGCGGCCAGTTTCAGGGCGATGTCCACTTCCACTTCGGCGCGGCCAGCCTGGCCCTCAGCGTGATTACGTTCCGCCCGGTCGAAATGGTCCTGGCTCTTTTCCAGGATTCTGACTGCCTTTTCGTTTCCGGAGGCGGCGACGATTTCCGAGGCCCTTTCCAGCTTGGCCTTCAGACGATTCCAGCCCGCAGGGGAAAGCCGATCTCCGCCCGTAGCGGCCGAACCACGATGCAATTCGGGCAATAGACTCTCGGCCTTGACGCTAAGCTCCCTGGCGGCTTCGACCTGGCCCTTTGCCAGGGCTTCCTTGGCCTTGTCGAGAAGCTCCTGGATCCTTGCCTTTGCTTGTCCCGCTTGGCCGTCCTGGATGCCCTTGGACTGCTCCGTCATGCGCGTGAACCGATCCAATACCCGCCGATGGGCTTCCGAAGCCCGGGCCAGGGCCGCCTGTGCCGAAGGCTGTTGGTCCTCGCAAGTTCCGAGGGCGTTGAGGGAAGACCCTTGTTTGTCGGAGTTGTAGGCTTCCTGGGACAGACGTTGGAGTTGCGACATGAGCGCCTCGGCCTGATCGATAAGGGCGCGGGTTGCCTCGAGCCGGTCTAAGGCAATTTCCTGATTCGCCCTGGCCAGCAGGGAGCGGATCCTGTCCACCACCTCCGAGGCGCAGGGATTCTTCCCGGCTTCCAAGCGCTGGGAAAGGGTGCCGAACCGATCGTTGAGGCGCTGCAGATCCAGGTCCGTGCGTGTCTTCTTGGCCTCGTCGTTTTTGCCGGGATCCTCCGCTCCAAGGTTCTCCAGGGATTTCTGCTTCCCCTTCAGGTTGAGATCGCCGATGCGAACGTCGATCTGGGCGCACAGGTCCAGTACCGCCTGATTGTTTCCGGCGGACAGTTGATCCTCCGCCAGGGAAATGAGATTCCGGATGGACTCCAGGGCGGGTCCCGCTTCGGGCGAATTCTCCAGGGAGTACATCGATTGCACCTTGGCGAAATTATGCGTCACCTTCTGCAGTTTTTGCTTTGCCGGTTGCGATCCCTGCCTATTCATTCCATCGGCGGAGGCGAAACCCTCCCCGATCAAACCGTCGGTCTGGGCGCATATGGATGCCGCACCGACCGCCAGGAGCAGGATCGCGAAGGTTTTGAGGAAGCGTATCGGCATGGTTGTTAACATTAGAATAGGTGTTGATCCGAATGAGCGAAAAACATACCACCGGAAGGCTCCCTTTCCCGCCGGAATCGCAATGGATTGCGGGACCTTGCCAGCCATTCCGTTCCGGCGGGTACTTTTGCGTACCAAACGGTACACGGAAGCCGAGATCGCACCGGTTCAGCGCGGAGGACCGGCCTTTTCAGGGCCCGTCAGAAGGAAAGTGAAAAACCCACATCCACGCCATAAACGTTTTTAAGACGATACCCGCCGGTACCCACAACCTTTTCGGTGTCGTAGCCGTAGGAGACGCCCAAGGCGAGCCGGCACCAGTGCCGCAGATCGAATCCGTAGGAAGCGGTGCCCGTGAGACTGTACTCCCATTCGGAGTCGTCCACCTCGACCGGATTCCTCGGGAGTTCCGTGGACAAGCCGCCGTAGTGCCAGCGGCTTACGTAGTAGGTGGGCCCGATACCCAGGGAGTGCCGGCCGAAAGTGAAATAGGGCGTCAGGTTGAAGCTGAAGGATTGCATGCCGTCCAATTCGCCCTTGGTATCCGCATATCTCCCGGGCAACCGGATCCAATGGTTCTGCAGATCAATGTACCCGATCAGGATGAAATCGGAAAACAGATGGCTCTGGGAATGGGACAAGCTCACCGCGCGCCAATCGTTGGAGAGCTGGAACAGGCTGGCGTTCCAACCGAGGTTCCATCCCGCCTTGGTGGTCTGCGAATATCCCAAGGCAATACGTCCCTGGGCAAAATTCCAGTTCGAATCCACCAGAATGGATTGCGCTCCGCTGGTGATGATGACCGATGAAGTTTTGGCGCGGCGGGATTCGTAGCCCACGCCCCAATTGGCCTCTGCGGAAAATCTCTTGTATTCCCAGACCCCGCCCAGATTGGCCTGGAAGCTTTGCAGGATCTTTTCGTCCCACTTGGTCTTGAGGGACATGGATCCGGTTTCGCGGAACTGGTGGGCGCCGCGCTTTTGGTTTGTCTCGGCGCGTACGCGGTTGGTCAGGATATGATCGAGATAGGGGCTGCGGGCCCAGGCCGCCTTGGATGAATATCCCCAGGAGACGTGAGAAGCAGGTCGCGCCGCCTTCCACTGGTCCATGATCTCGAGCAGGAACAATGATCCGGGATAACGCTGGTGGAGTTCCAGAGTCAACCGCTCCATTTCCACGTAACGATCCAGTTTCTTGTATAGGGTCCAGAGATGGTAGATGATCTCCTCGTCCTTGGGGCCGCCGATATCCCGGGCGACGGTCAGGAAATACAGGGCCTTTTTATAGGCGGATATGAAGAGGAACCCGATGCCCTGGTGGTAATAGGCCGTGTAGAGCTGGGTGGGATCGCATTTGGCCTCGGAGAAGTCCCAGGTCAGGTAGGCGGGATCGCCCGCCTCATAAAGGCGGGTAAGGGAGTCCGCCATGGTTTTGCAATCCACCTTGGGCTGGCCTCCGGAACGCTTGGGGGGCCGCTTCGCCTCGCATATGGTGCAGACAGCGGTCAGGAAGAGAAGTATGGCGGTGAGGGTATGGGTGCGGATCATTTTTGGAATTGAACAACCCGGGATAAACCCGTGCCGTAAGATAGCGAAAGCGGGCCGTCCAGGTCAACTCCGCCTCCTCTCCGGTGAGCTCCAATCCTTCCCTAATACCCGATCCCGAAACCGATGTGGAGTTTTTTGTGTTTGCTCGGGCCGGATCGGTTAGTAGGGAGCAGGCGCAAAAAAGGCGGACCGCGAGGCCCGCCTTGGTATTCCGCGCGCCACCGCGCGCCTAGGCAGCGGACTAGTTGAGGCGGTTGAGCTCCACCCGGCGGTTTTGCGCCCGGCCTTCGGCCGAGGTATTGGGGCCGATGGGACGGGAGGGCCCGTAGCCGATGACCTTCAATTGGTTGGAATCCACTCCCTTGCTGAAGAAGTAATTGGCGACCGATTGCGCCCGCGCCTGGGAAAGCATCTGGTTCTTGGTAGGATTGCCGCGATTGTCCGTGTGTCCGGCCACTTCAAACTGGAGGGTGGGGTTGGCCTGGAACTGGGGCACGATCTCGTCGAGCACGCGGAAGGATTCCGGAGTGAGCTCGGCCGAACCGGTTTTGAAGTTCACGCCCTTGAGGATAAGGGTCTTGACCACTTCCTTCACTTCATACTTGTCCGGGCAACCGTCCTCGTCCTCGTACTTGTTTATCGTCTCTGCGGCTCCCGGGCACTTGTCTTGGAGATCGGCGATGCCGTCTTTATCGTTGTCCGACTCGGGGCAACCGTCCGCATCTTCAAAGCCGTCCTTGTCCTCGGCCTCGGAGGGGCACTTGTCGTTCACATCCACGATACCGTCGATGTCCTTATCCAGGTTGGGGCAGCCTTCCTTGCCGTCCGCGCCCTGGGCGTCGTTCGGGCAGCGATCCTTGAGGTCGGTGACACCGTCCTTGTCGTTGTCGGCATCCGGGCATCCGTCGTTGTCCTGGAAGCCGTCTTTGTCCTCGGGGTCCAAGGGGCATTTGTCTTGGACGTCGACGATGGCGTCCTTGTCGTTGTCGGTCTCAGGGCAGCCGTCCTCGTCCTCAAAGTTGTCCTTGTCCTCGGCTTGATCCGGACATTTGTCTTCCTTGTTCTTGATGCCGTCGCCGTCGTTATCTTGTTTGAGAATGAATCCGTTCCAGGTAACCTCGAAGAACATGGAGAGATCCGGGCTGCCCTTCACGGCGAATTCATGGAGCGCCCCGTTCTTCTCGAAGTTGTAGCTCACCGGGATGTAGCCGTCATTCATGCCGAGAACCACGCCGGCGTAGAAGTCCAGTCCTACGGGGGTCTGAGCCACGCCGCCAAAGGTGAGGGTGGTGGGTTCGGTCGAAAACTCCGCGTCACCGAGCTTATCGAAGCGGGACTCATGGTAGAACTCGCCGAAGAAGCGAATGAAGGTGCCGGCTTCATATTCCACCGCCGTGGACCAGAAGAGGATGTCCTGGAAAGGCGGCTTGGTGCCGATATTGGTTTTCCGCACACCGAGATTGAAATGCCAAAGGAATTGAAATTTCTCGGCCACTTGGCCCAGGTCCATGGTCAGGCCCAATCCGGCCATGAAGGTCGGGCGACCGGCTCCGAACGGGGACGATCCCTCGTTAAACGCGTTGGGATCGTTGGTGAAGTACTCCAATTCCCTGGGAATGACTCCGCGTTCGTCGACCTGGGTTGGAACCGAACCGCCCAGGATGATGGCCAGATCGATGACCTGCGCGTCCTTGAAAGGGAATTGCACTTTGAGCCGGTACCGCAAATCGCCTTGGTATTGCTGATCCAGATTCAGGGCTCCATTGCTACTGGAAAACTTCTCGTAATAGAGCGGCAGGGCCAGGCCGATGTCGGTGAACGGTCCCAGTCCCAGACCGATGAAAATGCTCGAACTGAGGGTGAGGTAGTCGTTCAGATCGGTGGCGACCCCGTCCCGGGTCAAACTGCCATCCTGAAGCTGGAAGGCGTCGTCGACGATATGGGAATGGACCCCGATCGCCAGCTTTCCGTGATTGAACGTCTGGGCCGAGAATGTTTTGTTGATGCCCACCACGCCGTCCCTATTAATGGTAGCGGCAAAGGTAGTAGCGGCAAGAAGGAGGGGGAGGATTAGTTTCTTCATTGGGACCTCAGCTGACGTGGAAAATCCTTCGAATGGGGATTCGAATTCTCATGGTTTGACAAAATATAACACCAACTGAAGCAGTGACAACCAGTATCCGGACCCGGTTTTCGGCTTTACATGAACCGATTCGTTTTATTTATTGATTCAGCCGGATGCAAACTTAGGGGGTCATTTCTTCATTTATGAATTCCAGTACTGAGCTTAAATCCTTTCTTTCACACTTGAGACTGCATTACCAGTTTCTCATTCTTTCCGGCGCGTTCCTTTCCGGGGCGGTGTTTGCGGGAGGAGCCCTTTCCGGCCCCTTCCTGTCGCAATTCCTTTCGGTGCATATTCTTCTTTTCGGCGGCGTCACGGTCTACAATTCATTTTGGGACAAGGATACCGGGCCCATCGGCGGAATGCGCGCGCCCCCGCCGCTCGCTTCCTGGACACTGCCGATGTCGTGGCTGCTACAAGCGCTCGGCCTGGTGGTCGCGATCCGCATCTCCGCGCCTTCGGCTGCGGCTTATCTCGCTTCCATGTTCTTCTTTTGGCTTTACAGCCGCCCTGGCATCCGTTGGAAGGGAAGGCCCCTGCTGAGCCTGCTGGCGATCGGCGTGAGCACGGGGATATGCGGGTTCCTTCTGGGTTACCTCCACCGTGGAAATGCCGAGGTGACGCCGGCCGGCGCCGCGGGGGCGCTTGGGGTGGCGTGCCTCATCGTCAGCCTGTTTCCGATGTCGCAGGTGTATCAGGTGGAGGAGGATCTGACGCGCATGGACATGACCTTCACAGCCCGCTACGGTCTTGCCGGCGTGAAGCGCATTTTCGCCTTGCTTTTCCCACTAGGGGTGGGGATCCTCGCTGCGGCAATGGCTTCCATCGATTATCGCCTGGGGTCCCTGTTCCTGGCCTTGGGAGCGGCCTCGGGCCTGGGCATCTGGTTCGTCGTGATGCGGGATTTGCGGATGGCCCCGGAGGAGTACGGTCGGATCATGGGGGTCAAGTACGTGACTTCCGGCCTGTTCGCTGGTTTCCTGGGCGTCGTTCTGTGGTTGCAGGCGACCGGAGTCATCGGGGGCTGAACGTTTTGAGCGGCCCTTCCCGGCGCGCGGAACCCTATTCCTCCGGAATCCGCACCATCACGTTCTTGTCGCCGCCATTCCGATCGAAGGAAATCTCGACTTCATAGCCGTCCACCTTCCCGCCATCCAAGGTTCCCCAGCGCCAACGGCCATTGTCGATGAGCGCTTCGAAATCCTCCGGATGAAATGGACGGACGCCATAGGTTTTCTGGCAGCGCTCATTGGCCAGGCTGGCGGCCAGGGTCCCTGCCGAAACGGGAGACAGGGGCCGATTGGCGGCGCATCCTCCAGATAGGAACAGAACCGCTCCGGCCAGAAAGGCCCAATAGGCGCGGGAAGCCATGGACCGTGAGGATGGGGCTTTTCTGGAATTAGGCACGTTGGCTCCCGGACCGGTACGGGAGTACTATAGCACCCCTTGGGAGCGGATGCAATTTCTAGGATAAAACGCGCTATAGGGACCCGGCTTGCCGGTGGCGGGGCATTGCGCCTGCGAGAGAGTGCAAATCGCGGCCGTTTTAAAGGTTCAAGAGCCCGGAGGGGTTTTGGGGGCGGCCCTGTAAGGTTCCCACTCGCCGTTCGGTCCCAAGTAGGCATTCCACAGTTCGAAAGCGGTGTCGGAAACGGTTTTCAGGCGCTTGAGTACGGCGCCATCCACATTACGCCAATCGTCCTTGAAGGTTTTGGTGGAATCGTCGACGGTCCGTTGCCGGTTGTCCACTGTGGCCACGAAAGAACCTATCTGATAGAACCTGGCGTCGGCTTGGAAGGTCTCAATGGAGTCCGTGGTGACTCGGAACAGGAATACGTTCTGGGTCAGGGAAATCCCGAACTTGTAGTCGACCTTGTCCGCATCCTCGCCGTAGGATTTTTCCAGCAGGTATGCGCCCTCATGCAGCCTGGGCGCGGTGGATTTATGGTAGGTGATCCAATAGGGCTTCTGGCGGAGAGGCGTCCATTCCCGGCGCGTGAAGGACGTGTCCGTGATATTGGAAATCAGGTTGGTGTCGTCTTCCTGGGGGACGAAGCCATCGAAAACACCGCCGTCCAGCCAGGCATCCTCGACCAGAGATAGGAAGACCGTGGAATCCCTTTGCAGCCAGCTTCCCCACTGATCGTATACGGCATCGTTGTGCAAAATCCAGAAGAGCCGGTAGGATCCGTCCGTGTCCAGCACGAATTCCGATTCCAGGCCGTGCTTGTTCGAGTCGATCCAGGCGTAATCACCCACGTAGAAACCGGGAGAGAGGGTCTTGGATTGGGAGGCCGCGGTAGAGGTATCGTCTTCACCGCCGAAAAAGCAGCCGGCGGCGAACAGGGCGGAAATGGAGAGGAGGAGAGTTTTGCTCATAATATTGCCGTAAGTTTATCATGGAGGAAGAGATGTCTTGACCCAAGAATCATTTCAAAGCTAACTTAATCATCGTCATTTTCACCCAAGGGCCCAGATGGAAAAGAAACATTTTTTCATGCAGCGACGAAAGATATTCCCGGAAATAATTTCCGTTATCCGAAACGATCTAAGATGACCGAGTATGTGGCCCCAAAATCCAAAATCCTTCGTTGGGGTCTTTTGGGGACGGGCGGGATCGCCCGCAAGTTCGCGCAGGACCTGGGCTCCCAGGGCATTGACGTCCGGTCCGTGGCCAGTCGGGACGGGGACCGCGCTTCGCTTTTCGCCGCAGACCTGGGGATCCCCCAGTCACACGCAAGTTACCAGGAACTTCTGGAAAACCCCGATGTCGACGCGATCTACATTGCCCTTCCCAACCATATGCACGCCGACTGGAGCATCCGGGCGGCCCGCGCCGGAAAGCACGTGCTTTGCGAAAAGCCCGCGGCCCTGGACGAGGCGGAATGCGAATCCGTCCTCAACGCGGTCGCCAAGGCTGGTGTCTTCTACATGGAAGGATTCATGTACCGTTGCCATCCCATGTGGGGCATGGTCAAGGCGCTGATCGAAGACGGCCACATCGGCGAAGTGCGCTCCCTGCGGGCCTCCTTCTGCTTCGACATGGGATTGAAGCCGGAGAACATCCGGCAGCGAAGGGAGGTTGCGGGGGGCGCCCTGACCGACGTGGGGTGTTACTGCCTTTCCTTCGCCCGCATGATCTCCAAGGCCGAGCCTGGACGGGTGAGCGCGGTCTCTTTCATCGGAGAAACAGGCGTGGACGATCGGACTTCCGCCGAGCTCGTCTTTCCGGATGGCACCACCGCCAGCTTCGAATGTGCATTGCGTGACGCTCGACCTCACGCCGCAGTCATACAAGGGGATTCGGGACGCCTGGAGATTTCCGCCCCCTGGCATCCTCCCGCCGACAATGCCGAAGTCATTCTTTATTCTGCAGTCGGGGACGCGGAGTGCTACCGTACCGGGGATGGGCTGCCCTTGTTCGCCAGGGAGGCCTTGGACGTATCGGAGAACCTGCATCTTAGGCAAAGTCCTTCCATGACTTGGGAAGACAGCCTGGGCCAGGCTCGGGCCCTGGAAAGGCTGCGCAAAAGCGCGGGACACATCTGATCCGGTTTCCACCTGTCGGGTAAAGGCAAAAAAAGACCGGGAGCGACCCCGATCCAATCTTCACCAAACCTGAAGGACGAAGCCGCGCCAATCAATCACGCGACAAGCAGCGCTTATCAAGCGACGAGCCACGACCTTAAAATAGCGAGGAGCGTTGAGTTTGCAAAGCAAACTCAGAAGCGACGAGCCACGACCTTAAAATAGCGAGGAGCGTTGAGTTTGCAAAGCAAACTCAGAAGCGACGAGCCACGACCTTAAAAATCCAGCAACCGCCCCATGGAGAGGTTCACCTTCTTGGGCACGATGGCGGCGGAACCCCAGAGCTTTGAGCGGAATACATCCTTGATCGCCAGCTTGACGTCCGCCGAAGAGACGTTGTCGAGCTTGTTCAGGATGCTCTCGATGGTTTCGCCCTTATGGCCGTACATGAGCTGGCGCGAGATATTGGCCATTCGCGTGTTGGTCGACTCCAGACCCAATAGAATGCTGCCACGCAGGTTGTTCTTGGCGAAATCCATCTCGTCCTTCTTGAGGCCGTGCTTCTTGAGGAGGGTGAGCTGGCGGCAGATTTCCTTGACGGCCTTGTTGATGTCCTTGGGTTCGGTGGCGAAACCGATGGCATAGATGCCGGCGTTGATGAGGAATTCCGGACTTGAATAGATAGTGTAGACCAGCCCCAGGGATTCACGCACGCTCTGGAAGAGCTTGGAGCTCATGCCGTCGCCGAGGATGGTGTTCAGCAAGAGCAAGGCATAGCGGTTGGAATGCTCCCAAGCATAGCCGGGGCCACCCAGCAGGGCCGTCACCTGGGTCACGCTCTTCTTTTCAACCAGATGCCTGGGTTTAAAGTCCACGCCGGGCCTGGGAAAGGATTGGCGGATAGCCATGGGGACGACGGATTTCGCCGAACCGCGCTGAACCGGGCGGCCAAGAGCCGAGCGGCCTAGGGCCGGGGCGATTTTGCCTAGGCCGAAAGCCTTGCGGGCGATTGCGACGACTTCAGCGTGGTTGACCCGTCCTACCGCGCATACGAAGAGGGGCAGGCTGGTCGCGGCCTTTTTCTGGTGTTCGATGAGATGGGTCCGGGTCAGGCCCTTGACCGTTTTTTCGTCCCCGGCGATGGGAAAGCCCAGGCTGTGGGTGTCGAAGATGGCCTCGGAGAAAAGGTCGTAGATGTAATCTTCGGGATTATCATTGCCCCCCTTGATTTCCTCGATGATGACGTCCTTCTCCTTCTCCAATTCGCCCGGATCGAAGGTGGATTTGAGCACCATCTCGAGAAGCATGGAAAGGCCGGCATTGACCTCCGTGTCCACCACCTTGGCGTAGAAACAGGTCTGCTCCTTGGAGGTGTAGGCGTTGATCTGTCCGCCCGTGGCCTCGAAGCACTTTACGATCTCCAGGGAGCCATGCTTGGGCGTGCCTTTGAAGACCATGTGTTCGAAGAGATGCGCAAGCCCGTTGGTCTTGGACACTTCGTCTCGGGAACCGATATCGAGATAAACGCCCAGGCTAGCCGAGCGAATATTGGGGAGGGTCTCCGTGGCCACCACCACGCCGTTTTCAAGGCGGGTGGTGCGGATGTCCATGGTGAGGGCGTTCTTTGAGGGCAAACCTTGGCTCTCGGCTTACCCCTGGAGGAGCAACTGCTTCCGGCTGAGTTTGATCTTGCCCTGGGGGTCGACTCCGATGCACTTCACTTCGACCTCGTCGCCCATGGAGAGCACGTCTTCGACGCGATCCACCTTGTTGGGGGCGAGCTCGGAGATGTGCACAAGGCCTTCCTTGCCCGGCAGGATTTCCACGAAGGCGCCAAAGGTCGCAATGCCTTTGACCTTGCCCTTGTAAATCTTGCCCACTTCGGCTTCGGCGAACAGTTCGTTCACCATCTTGAGGGCCATCAGCGCGTTTCCGCGATGCACGGCCGCGATGGTCAGGTTGCCCTGATCGTCCACGTTGAGGGTGGCGCCGGAATTTTCCTGGATGCCGCGGATGACCTTGCCGCCGGGGCCGATGAGGTCCTTGATCTTGTCGGAAGGAATCTTCTTCTGAAGGATGGAAGGAGCGAACTTCGACATTTCACGGGCGGCCGGGAGGTGCTCCTTCATCTTTCCGAGGATGTGGAGACGGCCTTCTTTGGCCTGCATCAGAGCGCGCTGCATGAGCTCGGCGGTGAGGCCGCGCAGTTTGATGTCCATCTGGAAGGAAGTGATGCCCTTTTCGGTGCCGCACACTTTGAAGTCCATGTCGCCCAAGTGATCCTCGGTGCCGTTGATGTCCGAGAGGGTCTCGTAGCGGGTGCCGTCGGAGACCAAGCCCATGGCGATGCCGGCCACGGCCGCCTTGATCTTCACACCCGCGTCCATCAGGGCCAGGGTGCCGCCACAGACGGAAGCCATGGAAGAGGACCCGTGCGATTCCATGATGTCGGAAACGAGTCGGATGGTATAAGGGAAGCTTTCCGAGGTGGGCAGGACCGGAGCCAGGGCGCGTTCGGCCAGGAAGCCATGACCGATTTCGCGGCGGGCGACCGAGTTCATACGCTTGGCTTCGCCTACGGAATAACCGGGGAAGTTGTAATGGAGCATGTAATTGCGGAAGGATTCGCCCTGGAGCGAATCGACGCGCTGCTCGTCGCTCTTGGTGCCGAGGGTGCAGACCACCAGGGCCTGGGTTTCGCCGCGCTGGAATAGGCCGGAGCCGTGGGTGCGGGGAAGGACCGAAGTCTCGATTTCGATATTGCGGATGTCGGCGGGGCCGCGTCCGTCGATGCGGATTTTTTCCGAGAGGACCATTTCGCGCATTTCGCGCCATTGGACGGACTCGGCGTATTCCTTGATCTCGCCGGCGCGATCGGCGTAGGCTTCGCCCATCGCGGCCACGATGTCCTTCTTGATCTGGCTCATGTTGGCATAATGCGCCTTCTTGAGCATGGGGGTGTGGAATGCCTTGACCATCAGGGGCTTGGCGACCGCATCGACCTTGTTGAAAAGTTCCTGGTCGATGGCCTTGGGGGTGAAGACGTCCTTGACGACCTCGAACTTGGAAATCAGCTCCTGCTGGCCCTTGACGATGAGCTTGATGGCTTCGTGGCCGGCCTGGATGGCGGCGAGCATAAGGTCTTCCGCAACTTCCCAGCCCGAACCTTCCACCATGCAGATGGAGGTGGCGGTTCCGGCGACGATCATTTCGACGTCGGCGGTTTCGATTTCCTCGAAGGTGGGATTGATGGTGAACTTGCCGTCCTTGCCGATGACTTTCACGGAGGCCACCTGTTCCTCGAAGGGAAGGGTGGACAGGCCGATGGCGGCGGAAGCGCCAATGACGGAGAGGGTGTCGGAATCGTACTTCTCATCGGCGGAGAGGACCGTGCAGACAATCTGGACTTCGCGTTTGTAGCCGTCCGGGAACATCGGGCGCAGGGGCCGATCGACGATGCGGCAGGTCAGGACTTCCTTATCGCTCGGCTTGGCCTCGCGCTTGACATAGCCGCCGGGAATCTTGCCCGCAGCGTAGTATTTTTCGCGATATTCTACGGTCAGGGGGAAGAAATCACCCAGAGATTCGGGGCCTGCACAAACGGTACAAAGCACCATGGTGTCGCCCAAACGGACGATTACAGCGCCGCCGGCCTGCTTGGCCATGCGGCCGGACTCGAGCGTGAGGATTTTGCCATCGGGCAGGGTGATGCTAACGGTTTGTTTTGCCATGGAATTTTCTTTGCTCCAGAAAGCGTGGCCCTCGCCGCGCCCGGTTGGTTTATAAAGGGAGGAAAAGGAGGAGGACTAGCGACGCAGGTCGAGAGTCTTGATGAGTTCGCGATACCCGGTCAGGTCGGTCTTCGTCATGTAGTTGAGGAGACGGCGACGATAGGCAACCATGGTGGTCAGCCCGCGACGGGAATGCTTGTCCTTCTTGTGCACCTTGAGATGCTCAGTAATCTCTTTGATGCGATGGGTCAGCAATGCCACCTGGACCTTGGGATTACCCGAGTCCTTGGGAGTCTTGCCGAAATCAGTGATGGTCTTCGCCGCGATTTCCTTCGTCATGGTTGCCATAATGCTTCGTCTTTCTGCTTCTTACTTTGGCTTGAACGTACTTGCCTTGAAATTTGCTTGCCTGAAAAATTGCCTATCGAATTGTCAATCGAATTGCAAAAACGGGCTCACCTCGATTTGATGGGGGCCTATTTAAGAGGAGTGGAATAATAGCTTTACGCGGGAAGTTTGGCCATTTTTTTTGGCCGGGAGGGGAAGTTTGCGGGAATATGGCTAAGAATGCCCCCGGCTTACCGAAGCCGGGGGCATCCATATTCATTTACCAGAGCCACTCGATGGTGGGCATGAAGAGGCCCCAGGCCAACATCGCCATGATCGCCACAACGCCGATCACCATCAGAGGTGCGATCCAATTCGTTTCTTCGTCGACTAATCCATTACTCATTTTGTTTTCCTTTCGCGCGAGTCATCCCAACCGCCCCGGACAAACGATCCCAGGAGACGGCCCCTCAGGCTTACTTCGCGTGCATTCCCAAATATAGGTCTTCTGTCGGAAAATCCTGGCCCGGTAGAGTCGAAAATCGACCGGCTTTTTGACTTGGCTTTGACAATTAGAAGGATTTTTGGGAAATTTGGGGCTGGAGTTACCGGGTTTCCAGGCGTTCCCGGGTCTGGGTGATGTCCTTTTCCACCTGATTCCGGAGTTCCTCCACCGAAGCAAATTTGCGTTCCGGCCTCAGATGGAAGCGCAGGTGGAACTCGACCCATTGGTCGTAGAGATCCTCTTCGAAATCTAGCAGGTGGACCTCGACCTTGATGGCCTCCCCGCCGAAGGTGGGATGCCGTCCGATATTGGCGATGGCAGCGACTTCACGGCCACCGGCCATGGCCGTTCCTCCGTAAACTCCAAAGGCAACCATGGCCTTGAATGGATAACCGAGATCCAAATTGGCGGTCGGGAACCCCAGTCCCCGGCCGCGTCCATCCCCCCGGACCACGGTACCTGAATAACTGAAAGGCCGGCCCAAAAGGCGGTTCGCCTGTCCGATGCGGGCTTCTTCCAGGTGCACCCGGATGGCCGAGGAGCTGACGACCTCTCCTTCCAGTTGGAACGGTTCCAGCATGAGGACGTCCCTCGCGGGATCCTGGACATGGGCCTGCAACAGGGCCACGTCGCCCAGGGCGCCTTTCCCGAACCGATGGTCATGGCCCAGCAGGAAGCGCCGTCCGCTCAGGCGCCCCTTGAGGAAGGACTGAATGAAATCGACCGCCGACAGGTTCGCTAGGTCCTGGTCGAAGGCCAGCGGAATGACGTCGATGGGCCATTGTTGGAGCAGTGCCAATTTTTCCCGGGGAGTGGTCAAAAGCGATGGCTTGGCCCCGGGCTTGAAAAAATACCGGGGATGGGGCTCGAAGGTGACGAGCACAGGGGCGAGCCCGGAAGCCATGCTCTCCTTGAGCAGGGATTCCAGGATGCAGCGATGGCCGAGATGGACGCCGTCGAAATTGCCCAAGGCCACGACGCAGGGATCCTGCCGCCGCACGTCTTTCCACGCCAAGGCGCGGAAGCCCTGCCCGGCGTTCAATTCTTGGCCAGGACTTTCCTGGGACACAGCAGGCCTTGGGGTGAAAGGGTGGCGATGGCGAGCAGGCGGCCGCTTTGGTCGAGGGCGCGATAATCCTTAACCTCAAGGGCGGCATTTGTCGCTGGCGACGGTGTTGCTCCAAGCTCTTGATGGGCGTGTCGCCCGTCCGGCATGACGGATTGCTCCAGGGATTCCGGGATAGGGGGCGCGGCCTGGCCGTTCAGGAACCGGCCGACCCATTCCGGGGGAACGGTGGCGGCGGGCAAATGCATCACGGCCGATTCCAGGGGAAGCAAGGTGATGCCGGGGACCAATTCCTCCAGGGCAAATGCGTTCTCCACCCGGAAGGGACCGATGGCGAGCCGGCGTATCTTGTCGGTTACTGCGCCGTGGCCGAGCAGGACGCCCAGATCATTCACCAGTGAGCGGACATAGGTACCCTTGGAGCAGGTCATTTCCAGGGTCGCGATCGGGGCTGTGTAGGCTTGGCCGGGAAAGTTACGGCCGCGAAGGTCCTGGTTGCTGAAGTTTGCGGTATCGGAATCCTCGCCCGCGAGCTTCGCGGCGGCGCCGGTGACGATTGCGGTGAGGGACGGTTCCAAGGTGGCGGGCACTGGTTCGCCGGTCGTGGAAAAAGATTTCAGTTCCAGCGAATGGATTACGACTTCCCGCGACTCCAAGGTCACGGTTTCGCCGGCGCGCACGCGATCGCAGGCCCGTTCGCCACCGAGCTTGATTGCGGAATAGACCGGCGGCGTCTGGCGGATGGGGCCGCGGAAATTCCCCAGGACTTTTCCGATCGAGTCCGCGCTGAGCGCAACGGAGTCGGGGGAAGGAGGATAGGGCTCCACTACACCTTCCATGTCGTAGGAATCCGAGACATGGCCGAACCGGGCGGCGAAGGAATAGGTTTTGGGCATGCCTTCCAGGTATTCGAGCAGACGGGTGCCGGAACCGATGCCGATCAGTAAAAGGCCGGAGGCGGCGGGATCGAGGGTGCCGGCATGGCCGATTTTGGTCTTGGGAAAAAGGCGTTTCAATGGCCGAAGGGCCTGGAACGAACTGATACCTACAGGCTTGTCCAGGAGCAGGACGCCCCCGGGAGCGCCTTCATTCATCGTCGGAGTCGGGCTCCGCGGGTTTGACCTTGGGTTTGATCTCGTTGAGGATCTCGTTGATGCGGAAGCCGTGCTCGAGATTCTTGTCCTCGACGAACTGAAGTCGCGGCACGGTGCGCATCTTGAGCACCTTGGAAAGGTGGGTGCGCAGGTAAGCGGCGCTTTGCGCCAAGCCGCCCATGGAATCCCGCTTCTGCTTGTCAGTGCCCATCACGGAGACGTAGACCTTGGCGAAGGCGAGGTCCGTGGTCACTTCCACGCGGGAAATGGTCACGAAACCGATGCGACCATCGGTCAGCTCGGTGAGAATCACACCGCCGATTTCCCTTTGGATGAGGGAGGCGATGCGGTCGGTTCTGCGGGTCATTTGGGACTACTCTGGATGGACGATTTAAGATTCAACGGGTCGACTTTTTGGGAGGGATTAGGGAGACCAAGTCGTCCCCTTAATCCCTAGCCCCTTCTTTCTCAGGTCAGCGCGGCCGTAAGTTTACGGGCGACTTCGACCTTCTTGAAGAAGGCGATGATATCCCCTTCGACGATGTCCTTGATGCCTTCCAGGCCGATGCCGCATTCGAATCCGGACTTGACCGAGCGAGCATCGTCCTTCTCGCGTTTGAGGGACACGACCTTGGCTTCTCCGACTTCGATGCCGTTGCGGTAGACGCGGGCCTTGAGCTCCCGTTCCACCACTCCGCTCTGAACCTTGCAACCGGCGATGAGGCCGACCTTGGGGATGCGGAAGATCTTGAGGATCTCGGCTTCGCCCGCGACCTCTTCCTTGATCTCGGGAGTCAGCAGGCCTTCCATGGCCAGCTTGATCTCGTCGACGATCTCGTAGATGATGCGGTAATTGTTGATGGTGACGCCTTCCAGTTCGGCGAGCAAGCGTACCGCCTCGGAGGGCAGCACGTGGAAGGCGATGATGATCGCCTCGGAGGCCGCGGCCAGATGGATGTCCGCGTCCTTGACGGCGCCGACGCCCTTGCTGATCACGTTGACGCGCACTTCCTTGGTGGACAGCTTTTCCAGGGCCGCCGAAATGGCTTCCACGGATCCGTCCACGTCGCCCTTGATGATCACCTTAAGTTCGTGGAACTCGCCCGACTTGATTTGGTCGTAGAGCTGATCCAGGGTGATGTGGCGCTTCTGGCGCATCTCGCGTTCCTTGGCCGCGCGGCGGCGGCGGGTTGCTATTTCACGCGCTTCGCGTTCATCACCGACCACGACGAAGGAATCGCCCGCCTGGGGCGCGCCTTCGAGGCCGAGCACCTGGACAGGAGTCGAGGGGCCGGCATTGGTCCGGTTCTTTCCGCGTTCGTCGAGCAGGGCGCGGACCTTGCCGGCGAAGGTGCCGGTGACGAACACGTCGCCGACCTTGAGGGTTCCGTTCTCCACCAGGATGGTGGCAACGGCTCCCTTTCCCTTGTCGAGGCGGGATTCGATGACCACGCCCACGGCGGAGCGGTTGGGGTTGGCCTTAAGCTCGAGCACTTCGGCCTCGAGGGCCAAGGTCTCAAGCAGCTTGTCCATGCCCGTGCCCTGGCGCGCGGAGACTTCCACGCATGCGTATTTTCCGCCGTATTCTTCCACTTCCACGCCGGATTCCGCCAGCTGGGCTTTAATCTTGGCGGGATTGGCGTTGGGCAGATCGATCTTGTTGATGGCCACGACGATTTGGCAATTCGCGTTCTTGGCCAAGGTGATGGCTTCCTTCGTCTGAGGCATGACCATGCTGTCAGCGGCGACGACCAGCAGCACCACGTCGGTGATGTCGGCGCCGCGCGAACGCATGGCGGAGAAGGCCTCATGACCCGGGGTATCCAGAAAGCAGACCGGGCCGTGGGAGGTATTCACCTGGTAGGCGCCGATATGCTGGGTGATGCCGCCGGATTCGCCCGCGAAGACGTTGGTCTTTCGGATGTAATCCAGGATCGAGGTCTTGCCGTGATCAACGTGGCCCATGACCGTGATGATCGGGGCGCGCGTGACCAGGTTTTCGGCCGTGTCGGCTTCTTGCTGATCGAGCAGGGCATCCTGGGCATATTCATCCATGAGATGCGCTTCATAGCCGAATTCGTCGGCGATGAGGGCGATGGTTTCATGGTCGAGGCGTTGGTTGATGGTCACCATCATGCCCATTTCCATGCACTTGGCGATTACCTGCGCGGGCATGGCGTTCATCAGACCGGCCAACTCGCCGATGGTGACGAACTCGCCCACATTGAGGACGCGCTTTTCGGTGGTGGAATCCTGCTCGTCCTGCTGGCGGCCCTTCATCTTGGACTTGCCGCCCTTGGAAAGGCTGGCCATCACCTTGGTTACGTTATTGCGCGCTTCCAGCAGCTCGGCTTCGATCTGCTCCTTGGTCTTGCGCTTGTGCCCACCGCGCGAGCGGTTCTGTTGTTGTTGTTGTTGTTGGGGGACGAAGGTTCCACGTTCGCGTTCCTTCTCCTTTTCCTTATCCTTGTCCAGGCCGCGGCGTCCATCTTTGCCGGTAAGGCCAGCGAGGGTATTGATGATGCCGGCTTCCTGGGCGCGCTGGGCATAGACGTCCCTGGGCTGGTTGAAGCCGCCGGGACCACCGGGACCGCCAGGGCCGCCAGGGCCGCCAGGACCGCGATTGTAGCCGCCTTGATAACCACCGCCACCGCCACCGGGACCGCCAGGGCCGCCGGGACCGCGATTGTAGCCGCCTTGATAACCACCGCCACCGCCGCCGGGACCACCGGGACCGCCAGGGCC
>JALYSE010000038.1 GCA_030854955.1 Fibrobacterota bacterium
GAAGCGCTCATCCGCACGGTACAGGGTCCGCAGCATGGAAGGCCAGGGCTGCTTGATGACCAGGAAACCTCCCTGGTTCACGCCCAGTTCCTCGCCTTTGTCGTCGACGATGGCCACGTCCACACCGAAGAAGGGAAAGGTGGCGGATCCCGGCTTCGTCGGGGTTAGGCCCGGCAAAGGGGAGATCATGATAGCGCCGGTCTCGGTTTGCCACCAGGTATCCACGATGGGGCAGCGTTTGCCACCGATGACCTCATGATACCAAATCCAGGCTTCGGGGTTGATGGGCTCTCCCACCGAACCCAGCAGCCGGAGCGAAGACAGGTCGTACTTTTTTGGATGCTCGTCGCCCCATTTCATGAAGGAACGGATTGCGGTGGGAGCGGTATAGAAGATGCTCACCTTGTAACGCTCGATGATCTGCCAGAACCGGTCGTTCTCCGGGAAATTCGGCGCGCCTTCGTACATAATGGTGGTGGCGCCGTTGCAGAGCGGGCCATACACCACGTAGCTATGTCCCGTGACCCAGCCGATGTCCGCCGTACACCAATAGGTGTCCTCCTCCTTGATGTCGAAAATGTGCTTGGTCGAAAGGTAGGTCCCCACCATGTACCCGCCGGTGGTGTGCAGGATGCCCTTGGGCTTGCCGGTGCTCCCGGAGGTGTAGAGGACAAACAGGGGATGCTCGGAATCCAGTTGCTCCGCCGGGCAATTAGCGTTCGACTTGTACATCTGGTCATGCCACCAGAAATCGCGTCCTTCCTGCATATTGATATGGGTGCCGGCGCGATTGACAACGATGCAGCTTTCGACGGTGGGACAGGTCTTCAATGCCTCGTCAACCGTGTCTTTGAGCCGGAGCACGCTGCCCCGGCGATGACCTCCATCGGCCGTAATCACCATTTTCGAAGACGCGTCCTGCACCCGGTCCGCGATGGCCGGAGCCGAAAAGCCCCCGAAGATGATGGAATGCACCGCGCCGATACGGGCGCAAGCAAGCATGGAGATGGCCAGTTCCGGGATCATGGGCATGTAGATGGCGATGCTGTCACCCTTCTTGATTCCGCGGGCTTTGAGGACGTTCGCGAATTTGCTGACCTGACGGTGCAGTTCCAGGTAGGTAAGCGTTTTGCGCTCGCCCACGGGTTCGCCTTCCCAGATGATGGCGGCCTTGTTGCGGCGCCAGGATTCCAAATGCCGGTCCAGGCAATTGTAGGAGAGGTTGGTCTTGCCGCCCTCGAACCATTTCGCAAAGGGATTATTGTCCCAATTGCGCACGCGGTCCCACTTCTTGAACCAGTGGAGGTCCTGCGCAACCTCGCCCCAGAACTTTTCCGGATTCTCGACCGATTCCTTATGCAAGGCCTGATATTGTTCCCAGGATGAAATCGAGGCCTTTTTGCTGAAGCCTTCGGGGGGCGGGAATTTCCGGGTTTCGTTCAGGACACTTTCAATGTTACCGGACATGCGGAACCTCGATTTCGGGTGAATGCACGGGGACCGTCCGTGGGGATGAAAATATAGTAGGCCAAGTGCGGCGGAGAAAGGGAAAGACGGCCCCGGCTTCCTGTGAGTACCTTTTCACCCATGGATTGGATCAAAATTGCGGGCGGAATCGGGTTTTTGGGAGTGGCTTTGGGAGCCTTCGGAGCCCATGCGCTCAAAGCCAGGGTTTCCCCCGAAATGCTCGCCGTCTGGCATACCGGAGTCCTCTATCATCTCATCCACGCCTTGGCCATCCTGGCCCTGGCCCTTTTCGCAAAGGCCGCCGGCGTCGACATCCGTTGGGGCGCGGGACTTTTCCTCGTCGGCATCGTGTTCTTCTCTGGCAGCCTTTACGCCATGACCCTGACCGGAATCCGTCCCCTGGGAGCGATTACCCCTTTGGGAGGTCTGGCATTTTTGTCCGGTTGGGCCTGGGTGGTCTTCCGACTCTCCTCTCGCCTTTGACCTACCAAGTCTGACCCGCTGCGAGGGACTTTCCAAGGCGCAGCGGCGACGGTTGGATTGTCAAAGGTTTGGTGACGTATCGGGAAGCGGACAAGATGATCAAGAGACCCACCCCCTAGACGCCGCTATTTCCCGAAAACGGGCCTTTGGTAAAAAGCCCTCGGCTATTTCCCAAAGGCCTTAGAATCCTCCACGAAGGCTTTCATCCCTTCATCGCTCAGAGGATGATCCGCCACGGTGGAAAGCACCGACGCGGGCACCGTAAGGATGTCCGCTCCCGCCAAAAGGCATTCGCTCAACTGCACCGGATTGCGGAAGCTGGCCGCCAGGATTTCAGTCTTGATCTGGTAGTTAGCGAACACAGTGGCGATTTCGAATATCAGCCGGGCGCCCGCATCCTTCAATGCGCCGCCGGAGGCCACGTATTCCGTATTGTGCATGGCCTGATCGCCTTTGGAATTCTTGTGATCCTCCACCCAGTATAGGGAGTTTCCCGGCTTGCGTTCTGGCAGGTCATGCTTGTAGCCGTAATCGGCGAGGCGGCCGAGAAAGGGACTCACGTAGGTGGCGCCGGCATTGGCCGCCCAAAAGGCTTGGTTGGTGTTGAAAACCAAGGTGGTGTTGACCTTGATGCCCTTCTCCCACAGACGGCGGATGACCTTGAGGCCCGTGAAGGGATCGGCGGAGGCATTCACGGCGCGATAACCTCCTATCGGAACCTTGATCACCGAGTTGTCCCCGAGCATGGCGAGCTCTTCCGCCTGCCTCACCATTTTCTCCTCGTCCAGTTCCGTCAGTTCCAGGGAGACCGGGAAGGGGCGCAAAAGAGTGCACAGGTCCTTCATGATTTCCTTGGCGCCGTCCCAGGATTTGGCGCCGGCCTTTTTCAGCAAGGTGGGATTGGTGGTGAGGCCGTTGATGATGCCGGCCCTGAACAGGGGTTCGATTTCGGAGCGGGTGGCGGTGTCCGCGAAAATGCGCGGAGCCTTGGGTGCCGGATGCTTGAGCGGGTTTTCCGCCTTGTCCGGATTGACGACTGGCATCAGGTTCTTTCGGTTTAACATGGCTTCGCTGGAGAAGGCTGGTATGAACATGGCGCGGACTCCTTGGTGGTGTTTACCTATCGTCTGGGTATCGGAAATAAATTAAAACTATTTGGACCGGGAAAGATTGAATACCAGATTGAAGGACATTTCGACATTGTCCTTTATCTTGCTCATACTGAACGCGGGCGGCTTGACCTTGAACTCGACCAGGTTAACGGATGCCGGAAGGCGACCCGTCAATCGGGAACGGTTACGGTTACACTGGCCTCAGATACGGTAAGGGGAAAGGATTCCAGCACGGCCCTGACGCACGGTCCATAATCGCAGAGGCCCGTATCCGGCTGATAGACCGCGCCGTGGGTCTTGCACATGATGCGGTCGGCGGCGGGGTAATAAAAATCACCGTCTCCCATATCCAACTGCACCGGCCAATGGCAACATTTGTTGAGATAGGCGTAGAACGAACCATTGTGGCGAATCAGGAAGCCCTGAGCAGCCCGGCCGTTGCTGGAGAAGTCGAAGGTGCGGGTTTCCCCGTGGGCCATGGCGCCTATCCCTTCAATGCGGATTTCCATCGAATGCTTTCCTGGGTGACCGATCCAAATGAATCCACCCAATTGTATGAAGGTATCGACGCGAACGCCACCCGGCGTTTCCATGCCGGCAGGCTTTTCCAAGCGGGAGGGCCGCGAGGGGGTCAGTTGCTCTGGAGGAGTCCGAAGTAAGCCGAAAGCACCACCATGCAGGAACCGGCCATGGCAATGGATATCCACAACCAGGCGGGAACCGGCTCGGAAGTTTCTTCATCGACGATTTCCGGGTTCAGGGCGGCAGCCTCATCCGAAGGATTTTCCCAGTTGCGGCCGTTCGGCAGCCCATTGGGGGATTCCCCGTGAGCGCCCTCCTGGCCTGGATGGGCCTGGGGCGCGTGAGCGAAACGCCTTTGGGCATGGGCCTCTTCCACGATACGATCGCCCAGGCGAGTGAAAGCGGACAAGGTCTCTTCCCCTTCATCCCGTTCCGGATCGGGATCGATTACCGTGCGCGACCCCGGATCCTCCCCGGTGTCGCCGTTGGTCCTTTCTGTCGAACGTTCCCGGACCCAGGGGTTGTTTCCCGGCAAATCCGCATCCTGGAGGGGCGGCTGTCCGGCAGGAAAGAGGCCAGGAGTCACGTTCGAAGCGGCAAAAGCCTCCTCGGGATTATTGACGGTTTCGATGTCCGAGGTGAGATCGAGGGTGGAATGCGCCCTGGGGGAGATAAGCGGAGAAGCGGAGGCGGGAAGGCCGGGAATCTCTTCCGGCTGGCGGGTATTCAGCAGGGACGCCTGAAGGGAAAGAACCGAATTCTTGAACGCTTCGACGGTGCCGAAGCGATCCAGGGGCCGGGCCGCCATGGACTTGAGGATGATCTCATCCGCCTCAATCCCGAATATGCGGCTGAGTTCGCTGGGCAGGCGCAGCTGGGGAGCGGGTGCCCGGCCTACCATGATTTCATACAGGATGGCTCCGAGGGAGTAATAGTCGGTATGGGGCAGGAGGTTGCTCCAATCCTGCCTGAGCTCCGGAGACATATAGGGCAGGTAGCGGCGGGCGTAGGAGTTGAACTCGAACTCCTGGGGACTCAGAAAACCCACCACACCGAAGTCCGTGACAACGGGACCGTTCAGGGTGACGAAGATATTCTCGGGTTTGAGGCACCCATAGCATCCGCGTTCATGGATGGTCTCGAAGATGTCCAGAAGCGCCACGATGATGCCGAGTCCGGGGAGCACGCGGTTCTCAAAATTGAGTCGCTCCATCAGCCACAGGCGCAAAGGGACACCGCCCACCCATTCCATGGTGTAAAAGGGCGAGCCTTCGTGGCGGCCGAAGTCGAAGATGCGGGCGATGCCCTTGTGATTGTATTTGGCCACGGATTCGGCCAGGAACAGGAAGCTTTCCGCCAGACCCGGTTCCACGGCCTTGCGGGCGTGCATGACCTTGAGCACCACCTCCTGGTTGCCGGCACCCAGGTCGCGGCATAGGTAGGAGTTGCACAAGGCGCCTAGCCCGAGGTATTTCTCCACGCGATATCGGTTTGCGAAGGTTTCTCCCGCTTGGGGTAAAGCGGACTTAAGGGCCTTAACCGGAACGCCAGCCTTGCCGCCGGACAGTTCGGCCTGCACCGAAGGGGATACCTGTGGGCGCAGTTGGGGGATTTGATTGGCTTGGGCCGTCGAAGGCACGGCGGTGACCTGCCTGGCCCCGCAGGTGGGGCAGAACGCGACATTTGTGGCGATCGACGCTCCACATTCACGGCATTGCATTCGCAGTTCCCCCCGCTCGTACCGGACAGATCTCAAATGTAGCTAAAAAGGATATAATTTATGCAGATGCGGGTTTTCCTAATCACGGGCTTCGCGTTGGATCGGCGTGCCTTTTCCTTGATGAAACTCCCCGGAGAGGTGTACCGGACTGTGGATTTGATTCCGGTCCGGAAAGGGGAATCGCTCCGCGAATACGCGGTACGGATGGCCGGCGAAATCGGCCTCGCCCCTGGCGACATCATCGGCGGCGTTTCCCTGGGGGGCATGCTGGCTTTGGAAATGGCGCGGGTGGTAGACGTAGCGGGAGTAATCATCATCGCCTCGGCGACCCATCCCCGCTTCATCCGGAAACGCTTCAAGATGTGGGCCCCCCTGGCCTCTTGGGTACCGGAGGGGGTCATCCGGCGGATTTTCACCCTGATTCCGCGCATCCTGGCGCTGCAGAACATGCTTTCTTCGGAGGGCCAAGCCCTATTGGCGGACATTATGGGGCGATTTCCTCCTTCCCTGCTCAAAGCGTTTCCGATGATGATCATGCGTTGGCAGGGATGCCAGCCGCCGGCGAAATTCGTGCATATCCATTCCGACGGGGACTGGCTCATCCGCCCCGATGGGGACCCGGCCAACCTGACCCTGCTTCCGGGCAGAAACCATCTCATTACCGTGTCCCATCCTAAGGCGGTCCGCGACTTGGTCCTGGGGGCAGTGGAAGGATTTCAGAACTCGATGAAATCCAGCGTCGGCGATGCGTCCAGGAATCCCTCTTCGCCCGCCAGCCCATAGAACAGTTGCAGGGAGCGCGCATGGCGCGGCGAGAAACCGTAGTCGGCGGTTTCATAAAAACCCAATATCAAGGAACGAGGCAATGCCGTGGGATAAAGGGCCGTCCAGGCATCCAGAGCTTTCGCGGGGTCGGCCCGGAAGGCCGCCAGCGAGGCCATGAGCAGGCCATGGTAACGGGCGACCCTATCCGCTTTCACGGCCAAAGACTCCCGCCTCACCATCCATAACCCGAAGGAAAAGGGAAGGTCCTGCCATCGCGCCCACACGTCCGCCAAATCGTACCGATAGGCCCATTTCCCCGATAGCGACTCTTTCAAGGCACGATCCCCGATGAATACGCAGCCCACCGCGTCTCCGACGGCGGTTTCACCGGTCGCTGCCAAGATGTGGGGCTTTACGCCGAAACGACGCGCGCACAGGATGCGGAAAAGAACGTTCGACGTGGCCGAGTCCGGGGACAGCGCCACCGGGACCCCGTCCAGGTCTTCCCAGGGAACGTCCGAAAGGAACAACACCGATTTCATCTCCATGGTGCTGGACGTGGAGATGCCGGGAAAGAGCCGGTAATCGCGGAAGTGCAAGCCGTATTCGAAGCTGGAAGAAGGGGCGCAATCCACCCGGCCGGCCTGGAGTTCGGCGTTGTGGAAACTAGGAACGCCGTCCACGAAACGAATGCCGTCCGCGCCCTGCAGGGTGGAATGGAAGAAAGGCGCGCAAACGACAAAGGGCAGGCGCCCGACCGATAATTGATTTCCGGGGTTCAGCGGATCCATGGGCATAAAGTAGCAACCGGCCCATGAGGATAACGTGGTTCACCCGGTCGAAGAATTTCTCCAGGTCCACCTCCACCACAAAACACTTGCCTCCAGAAACCCGGTTCTGCGCCGCCACCACAGCTTGGTGTGCGCTTTTGCCGGGCCGGAAACCGTAACCGTTTCGTGAGAAGGTCGGATCTAGAAACGGTTGCAGGACTTGCAGAATGGCTTGCTGTCAGCGATAATCCGCCGGCAGCATGCCTTCATCACCGCCGTGCTTCCTGAAGGCCTTGAAGAAGTCCTTGGCTTCCTTCTTCTGGTACTTCTTGTCGGCGACGACGCCGGCATAGTAGTACGGTGAGGCTTCTTCGGGGCAAAGGGAAATGGCGTAGGTGCTGTTGGATTTGCTGGTTTCGTAATTCCCGGCGGCGAAATTGATTTTCGCGGATCCGATCAGGATTTCGCAGGAATTCGGATTCCCTTCTAAAGCCTTCTTGGCCAAAGCAAGGGCCTCCGGCTTCCTGTTCTGGGCGAGCAGAACGTCACCCATCGCCACGACGGCGGTGGCGTTTCCGGGCTGGAGTTCCAGGGCCTTGCGGGCATGCTTCTCCGCCTCGGTGAGCTTGCGCATCTTGAGCAGAACCTTGGCAAGGAGGCTGAGGGCTTCCGGGGTCTGTTCGGCGTTGATGGACTTCTGCAGGAAGTTTTCCGCGGCCTCGAACTTCTTCTCGATTTCGAAGGACATGGCCAACCCCAGGAAGCCCTTCGCCTGCCAACTGACATTTGAGTGCTGGGAGAGTTCCTTGAAGTAGTTCTTGGCGTCCGCCGGGCTTCCATCCCGCAGCAGGCACAGTCCGATATGGTAGACGGCATCCATGTAGTCCGGATTGAACTTCAGTGCCTGGTCAAAGTCCTTCTTGGCCTTGGCGTAGTTGCGGTCGTAGTAGTAGCTCATGCCGCGGTAATGGTAATAGGCCGCGCTGTACTTGTTCACGCGGATCAGGCGCTCAAGCACTTCCCGTGCCTTCTCGGTTTCCCGGGATGCGATGCGGGCCTTGGCCAAGGAGAACTGGACGGTGGAATCCTGGCTGAACTCCGACCCTTCGATGGTCCGAATGGCTTCCCGGTAATTCCCCTTGCTAATCTGGAGTTCCGCGAGCTTGGCCAGAACCGGCGCCGTGGGTTCCTTGGTGAAGGAGGCGTTGAATTCGGCCAAGGCGGCTTCGTGCTTGCCCTGCTTCATCAGGCAGTCGCCGTAAATCAGGCGGCCCGACGCGGAAAGGTTTCCGCGAACGGGCTCGAGCAGCCTGGCCGCCTGGGCGAATTCATCCTTGTTGTAGTGGATGCGCGCTAACGCTTCCGCGTAGTCGCCGTTGGCTGGAGCCAGCAGCTGAGCCTTCTTGAAGTAGTCTTCCGCCACCCCGAGCTGGTTGCGTTCCGTCGCGATCTGGCCCAGCCAATAGTAGGCCATGTGATTACGCGGATCCTTTTTGACCATCTCGGAGAGGATGGCTTCGGCCTTTTCGCTGTTGCCTTCCTCCTTGTAGATTCGCGCCAGGCTCGTCATGACGCGGGGGCTTCTATCTCCAAGGTCCACCGCGCGCTGGAAGGCGCGCTTGGCCCCGTCGATACTCTTGATCTCTAAGAGCGAGTAGCCGTAGTTGGCCCAGATGGCCTTGTCCCCGTTCTTGACGGTAGTGACCTTGGCATAGAGGACTGCGGCGTCCCGGTACCTCTTCTCACCGAAGCGGATTTCCGCCAGGGCCGAACCGGCTTCCATGTTATTGGAGTCCAGGCGGATGACGTCGGCGTACGCGGCCGGCAATTCATCGTTGGCATTCAGCTCCTTGGACATCTGCATCTTGGCCACGGCCAGGGGCAGGCTCTGGGGCTGCAGCTTGAACGCCTTTTTGTAGGCCTGCAGAGCCGAAGCATAGCGCTTCTCCGCGCGATAGGATTCGCCGAGGAAACGCCAAGCGGTGGCGCTGTCCGGATACTTGGCCAAGCCGGTCTCCAGCATGCGGATGGCCTTAGGGTAGTCTTTGCGGCCGGCCAGGATCATACCGTAGTTCATGTTGGAA
Organism: Fibrobacterota bacterium; assembly: GCA_030854955.1. Taxonomy (GTDB): domain Bacteria; phylum Fibrobacterota; class Fibrobacteria; order UBA11236; family UBA11236; genus Chersky-265. The sequence goes on from JALYSE010000038.1 coordinate 8,924, forward strand.
GCGGGATGGGACGGGATTTTCTTCAGGATCATCTCGTACTGGGCCTCGGCCTTCTTCATGTCGCCCTTGCCGCGGTACAACTCCGCCAACTCCACGCGATAGTCGTAGTTCTGGGGTTCGGCCGCGATCAGGCGTTCCAGGATAGCGCGGGTGCCTTCCGGATCGTTGGTCTTCTTGTAGAGGTTGTAGAGCTCAGCCAGCACCTTGATATCTTTGGTCTTGGCATAGTAGTCCTCGTAAGCCTTGATGGCGCGCTCGGGCTCCTTATTTTGGATATAGGACTGGCCAAGCATACTGAGCACGTCGGGACGGGTCAGGTCGGCGCGGTCGAGATTGTTGATCGCTCCCTGCCAGTTCTTTTCGTCAAAGAACACCTTGCCGAGGTAGTAGAAGGCCTCTTCCGAAGGGCTGTTCCGGACGTAGGTCTCCAGGATTTCCTTGGCCTTGACCTTCTGCTTGGTTTCATAGAACAGAATAGCCAACGGCAGGGACTGCTTGGCTTCCTCGGGGAACTTGCGGATCAGGACGGGCCCCAGGGCAGCCGCCCGGTCGCGCTGTCCGAGCTTGAAATACCCATCCAGGAGCAGGAAGGACATTTCCGCGTTCAGGTCCTCTTTCAGACTGGGCTTCTCCAGGATCTTCACGGCTTCGGTCGGGTTCTTCAATTCCGATTCGAGCCGGGCCAGGGAGTAAGCAAAAACCTTGTCGGCGGGCTTGAGGGCGTATAGGAACCGCAGGCGTTCCCGCGCCAGGCCCTTGTTCTTTTCCGCGACGTAGATGTTGTAGAGCGCCGAATTGATGGCCTCATCACTTTTGATGGCCCGATCCGCGATCAACAGAGGCGCCTTGGCCTTTGCGACCTGTCCGGAGGAGAAGAGCATGAGGCCGAACTCCTTCTGATACATGGGATTGGTTCCGTTGAGCGTCACGGCCTTGGTCAGGAGCTCCAGGGCCTTCTCCTTATTGCCGATCTTCTTGTTGGCCATGGCGGCCCGGAAGGCGAGGTCGCCGTTCTTCGGCGACAGGGCCGAAAGGTGCATCAAAGCGTCCGCCAGTTTTGTGTCGTTCTTGGTTTGGGTGTAGAGATCCACCAGCAGGGTCCAGGGACGAACTTGCTCCGGTTCCAGTGTGACCCAATGCTGCAGATGGTCCGCTGCCTCGGCGCTTTTGCCAAGGATCACGGAAATCTCCGCTGCATTGCGAATGGCGGGCAGGTTGTTGCGGTCCTTCCTGAGAATATCGGTAAACAGGTCCAATGCCTTCTGGGTCTTGCCCAAGGTCAAGGCGTAGTCGAATTTCATCACGCCATCATCCGGGAATGCTTCATAACCTTGCTTGAGCAGGGCTGCCCGGTACGGGGAATCGTGATCCTTTGCGTACTTGTAGGCCTTGTCAAACAGGTCGCGGTCCTTTTTGTCGTACCGCACCGCGTCGAAGAAGGCCTCGTTTGCCGGGCCGGGTTTCTTCATGGAGACATACAGGTCGGCCAGAGGTTCGGCCAGACTCTTGTCGACTTCCGCCTGGGCCTTCAGGAACGGAAGGAAGGGGGCCATCTTCGCGTAGGCGCCCTTCTTGTAGTAGGACTTTATCAGGATGACCTTGCCGCGGCCATACTTCGGGTGGGACTTCACCAGCTTCTCGATTCCGGCGATGTTTCCGCTGCGGACGTAATCCACCTCGGCCAACTGGAAGGCATAGGCCGGGTCCACCCCTTTCTGGCGCGTGAGGCGGACCAAGGCGTCCATGAGGTTGGCGGTATCCTTCTGCTGGTCGGCCAGACGGTGCATGGCCTTCAAGGCGACATCATCATTCACATTGCGTGTCACCCATTCGGAGTATTCCTGCAACGCGCCCTTAAAGTCCTTGGACTTTTCCTTTTCGACCGCCAGGATAAGCTGATAGGACTTGTACTTGGGATCCACATTCACGATCTTCTCGACCATGGCGAGGTAGCCCTTCTGGTTGCCTTCCTGCTTGTAGATTCCGGCGAGGGTTTCCAGGACGGCCAGATTGTTGGGGTCCGCCACCAAGCGGGCTTCGTAGAGGCCGCGCGCCTTGGCGGTTTGGCCCGTCTTCATATAGGCGTCCGCATACATGGGGTCCGTGGAGCCGAGCGAGGGGTCACCCTGCAATTGCCAATCGAATTCCTTGGCAGCGTTTGCGAAGTCCCCGTTCAAATAATAGGCCTGACCGAGTTTCTTGCGCTCCTCCACACTGGGCCCGTTCTGGGACAGGGTCTTGAAGAGCGCCAGGTTGGCCCTGATCTCGTCCTTGGTGTCGATGCTTCGCGAATAGGCGCGCGCATAGGTCAGGTTGGTGGGATCGAGCTGGTAGGCCCGGCCGAACTTCTCGAATGCATCCTTGTCCTTTCGGAGCTTAACCATGGTTTCGCCTAGGCGGAACCAGAGCTTGGCGTTGGCGGGGCTTCCCTTGACGGCGCTGGTCAGGGATTTCTCCGCTTCCTCATAGTTTCCTTTATCGAAGTACAGATTGCCCAATTCAAGTTCATATCGGGACCGAGTGGCCGGTTCCAACTGGACCAGCTTCTCCAATACCTGGATGTAAGCCTCCTCCTGGCCTGGGCGCTTGGCTACCAAGGGAAGCAGGAATCGCCATCCGTTCACGTCCTTGGGATTCTTGTCGAGCCATTCCCGCGCGTGCACGATGGCCGCCGAGGTGTCCCGCACCGCCAAATCAAGCTGGGCGAGGCGCATGTTGTATTTGCGGCCTTCCGGGTCTACCGCTATCAAGCCCTTGATCGCTTCCCGCATCTTCTCCGGGGGCTTGCCGGTGGCAGTATAGGCGCTTACCTGGATCTCGCGGATCTGGCGGTCCTTATCATCCTTGGCGAGATAGGTCTCGGCCAGCTTGCCGGCGAGCTCATAGTTCTTCGCTTCGTTCAGGGCGATCACGGCGTCACGGTTGCCGTCCAGAAGCCTGGGATTCTTGGCATAGGCATCCGAGAACAGCTTCGAGGCGAGAGGGTAGTTCTTTTTCTTGGCATAGCCGCGGGCCACCAGGGCCTGCAATTCCGGCTTGGCGCCGGGCTGCAGGGCGAACTTCTCCAGGGCCGCGAAATTGGCCATCACCTGCTCGTCGCTAACCACGGTCTGGGGAAGCAGGGCCAGGTATTCCGGGTTGGAGGGCTGATTGCGTAGGGCCTTGGTCACGAACACGTATGCGCGATCGCGATCATTCTCGGCCAGGTAGAATTTGGCCAGCATGAACTGGGCCTCGTTGGCGGTGGGGTCATTCTTATCGATCGTGAGCAAGAGCTCACGCAGTTCACCCGACCGGTTCTGGGCGGTCAGCAGTCCGACCAGCTTGGATTGAACGGCTTTGTTCTTGGGATCCAGGGCCAATGCCTTCTGGTACATGTCGGCCGCCTTGTCCGGCTGCTTTTGCTCTTCATAGAGGCGGGCGAGCTGGAGCGGGAATTCCTTGCGCGCGGGATAGAACCTTATCAACTGTACCAGGTCTTCGATCATGCGGGGCTTGTTGCCCATCTGGGTGTGGACCGCCAGGGCCTGTTCCCAGACTTTGGGATCCTTGGATTCGATGTTGATCCACTTGTCCAGCAATGCGGCCGCGGCCTGAGTCTGGTTGAGGGCCAGGGCGATGTCCAGGGCCTTGGCGATGATCTTTACGTCGGTCTCTTTGGCAATGATCTCCTGATAGACGGCCAATGCCTTCGGGGTCTTACCCAGGGTGGCGGCATAGGCTCGCTTGGTATCCATGTCCTCGGGAAATGACTCATATCCGATGCGGAGGATGTCGTTCATATAGGGAGAATTGTTGGCCGTGGAGTACTTGTAGACCTTGGCGTAGATATCCTTGTCCTTGGGATTGGCCACCAAAAGGTCATGATAGGCCTGGTTGGCAAGCAGGGTCTTCTTCTGCATCACATACAACTCCGCAAGTGGTTCCAGTAGTTCCTTGTTCGTCTTAGACTCCGCGAGCAGGAAACCCTGGAGCGGGAGAAGCTTGACCTTGTTGTTCTGGCGCAGGTATTCCTTCACCAGGATGGATTTGCCTCGTTTCCATTCCGGATTGGTTTTGACCAGGCGCTCCACTCCGGCCAAGTTGCCCGAGCGCTTGTAGTCCAATTCCGCGAGTTGGAATTTGTAGGCGTTGTCCACGTTCTTCTCGCGGTTGAGTCGCACCAGAGCGTCCATCAGCGAGGCGGTGTCCTTCTGCTGTTCGGCCAGGCGATGCATGGCCTTGACGGCCGTTATATCGCCGCCGTTGCGGGAGACCCACGGTCCGTATTGTTCCAAGGCGCCCTTATAGTCCTTGATCCTTTCTTTTTCAACGGCCAGCGCGAGTTGATAGCCTTTGAATTTGGGATCCACGTTCACGATCTTCTCTATGGTCGAGACGTAACCAGTTTGGTTCCCCTCGGCCTTGTATATGTTGGCAACGGTCTCCAACAACTGGAGGTTGTTGGGTTCGTCCTTCAAGCGCTGTTCGTAGAGTCCGCGCGCCTTGGCGGTCTGGCCAGAGCGCATGTAGGCTTCGGATACCATCGGTTCGCTGGTGGCCAGCGAAGCATCACTCTTGAGTAGCCAGTCGAATTCCTTGGCCGCATTGGCGAAGTCGCCGTTCAGGAAGTAGGCCTGGGCCAGCTTCTTGCGTTCATCCACGCTGGGCCCGTTCTGCGCCAGAAGTTGGAAAAGCCCAAGGTTGGCTTTGATCTCGTCCTTGGTGTCCACGGACGTTGCAAAGGAGCGCGCATAGGTCAGGTTGGTGCGATCGAGCTGGAAGGCGCGTTGGAACTTCTCCGAAGCCTCCTTTTCCTTACGCAGCTTCAATTGGGTTTCTCCCAGCTTGTACCAGAGGGTCGCGCTAGCGGGATTTGCCTTGGAGGCGCTCATCAAGGATTTTTCCGCATCCTCGAAATTTCCCTTTTCCAGATATAGATTGCCGAGTTCCAGGTCGTAGCGGCCGCGATTGGCCGGTTCCAGCTGGGTCAGCTTTTCGAGCACGTCGATATGGGTATCTTCATGGCCGCGTCGCTTGGACACCAGGGGCAGCAGGAACTTCAGGCCCTCGACGCTCTTGGGGTCCTTGTTCAACCACTCCTTCGTGTGTTCGATGGCCGCCGCGGTATCGCGGGCGGCGATGTCCAACTGCGCCAAGCGCATGGACCACTTGGAGGCACCGTCCGGATCCAGGGCGGCAAGTCCCTTGATGGCTTCGCGAAGCTTTTCCGGGGGCTTGTTGGTGGACATGTAGGCATTGACCTGGATTTCGCGGATTTGGCGATCCTTATCGTCGTTGGCCAGGTACTTCTCGGCAAGGGCGCCGGCCAACACCATGTTCTTGGCTTCATAAGTTGCGACCACGGCTTCGCGCTGGCCTTCCACAAGTTTGGGATTCTTGGCATAGGCGTCCGCGTAAAGCTTCGCCGCCATGATGAGGTTTTTGCGCTTGGCATAGCCGCGGGCGACCATGGCCTGCAATTCGGGCTTGGCGGCGGGTTGCATGGCGGCCGTCTGCATTGCGGGGAAATGCGCTTCGACCTGCTCATCGCTCTGGACCACGGCAGGGAGCATGGCTATGTACTCGGGATTGGCGGGCTGATTACGGAGAGCCTTGGCCAGATAGACATAGGCCTTATCCTTGTCGCCTTCCGCCAGGAAGCTCTTGGCCAATTGAAACTGGGCCTGGTGGGCGGTAGGGTCGGCATCGTCCATTTTCATAAGCAGGGCGCGGATCTGTTCCTTGTCGCCTTTGACGGTATAAAGCTGGAAGAGTTTGGATTGGACTGCCTTGTCCTTGGGATTGGATTCCAAGACCGCGGCGTACATTTCCGCCGCCTTATCCGGCTTCTTCATCTCTTCATAGACTACAGCCAGTCGCAGGGTAACCTTTTTGTCGGAAGGCTCGGCGCTGCGGGCCTGCTCGAAGAACCGGACGGCTTCATCCGGGTTGCGGGCTGAATAAAGGAGCTCGGCGGTCTTCAGGTTGAGGGCCTTGTCCGTCGGCGCATTCTTCGCCAGCTTCTGGTAGATCTTGAGAGCGGCGGGCAGGTTGTTCTTGGCTTCGAAGGCCTGGGCCAGGGCCAAGGCTTGCTTTTCGTCCTCGGGATTCTGCTGGAGGTAACGTTCGCGATACTCGATGGACTTGGGGCTGGAATTGTCGTAGAGGGCGATCAGTTCGGTGAGCAAGGCCGCGTCCTTGGGGTTCTTGGCAAGCTGGATTTCCAGCTTGGGAATCAGCTTTTCCTTTTGCAGGGGCTGACGATAATAATCCAACAGGTAGGACAAGGCGTCATCAGCATCTGGGTATTTTGCCAGGTAGGCTTCATATTGGGATGCGGCCATGGGGCGCTGTTTGTTTTCGAGAAGGGTCTTGATGTATTTACCCCAGACAATGCGATTGGCGGAAACATCGGGCATTTTCTGGAAATACTTCAAAGCGCCGGCATAGTCCTGCAATTCAAACAAGGAGAGCGCCATCATGCGATTGCCGTTGCCGGAGAGCACCTTCAGTTTGCGGAGATTTTCCACCGTCTGACGGAAATTCCACTGGCGGAAATGGATGACCGCTTCGGCTTCTACGAGGCGCGGATCCGGCACCTTGGCTGTGGCTTTGCGATCCTGGATCTTGGAAAGCACGGCCGCCGTATCAAGCTTTGAGGGTTGTTCCTCGATCAGGGCCGAGACATGACCCTGGAATTCACGCTCGGCTTCAGCTGCGGCCCTGCGGTCCGCTTCCACTTTCGCGAGACTATCCGCCTTCGCCTTGGCGAGACGGGCGGCTTCTTCACGGGCGAGACGGGCCGCTTCTTCGCGGGCCAATCGTTCTGCTTCGGCCTTGGCTTTGCGCTCCGCTTCAACCCGGACCAGACTGTCGGCCCGGACCTTGGCAAGACGTTCCGCCTCGATTTTTGCCAGACGGGCCGCTTCTTCCTTGGCTTTCCGTTCCGCTTCCACACGGGCCAGGCGCTCTTGTTCGGCTCTGGCCAGGCTGTCAGCCCTTACCTTTGCCTTGCGCTCCACCTCGATCCTTGCCAGACGGGCCGCTTCTTCCTTGGCCTTCCGTTCCGCTTCCACGCGAGCGCGGCGATCCTCCTCTACGCGGGCGAGGCTGTCGGCACGGTCCTTGGCGCGGCGCTCAGCTTCAATCTTGGCGAGGCGGGCGGCTTCCAGGGCCGCAGCCCTGCGTTCCGATTCCACCTTGGCCAAGCTGTCGGCCCGTGCCTTGGCGACGCGGGCGGCGGCTTCCCGAGCCAGCCGGTCGGCTTCTTCGCGCGCGATGCGCTCGGCTTCGGCCTTGGCCTTCTTCTCCGCGATCGCGGTGGCGAGGCTGTCCGCCCTTGCCTTGGCTTTGCGCTCCGCTTCAATCTTCGCCAAACGGGCGGCTTCGGCCTTGGACTTGGCTTCGGCTTCGGCGGCGGCCTTCTTTTCAAGGGCTACCTGGGCCAAGCTGTCGGCGCGGACCTTGGCGCGGCGATCCGCATCTTCCTTAGCGAGTTTCTGGGCTTCTTCCTTGGCTTTCTTCTCCGCCGTTGCCATCGCAAGTGCGGCGGCCCTGGCCTCCGCGTCCGCTTTCGCCTTGACTTCAGCCGCGGCCTTCCTTTCCAGGGCTACCTGGGCGATGCTGTCCACGCGAGCCTTGGCGCGGCGATCGGCGTCTTCCTTCGCGAGCCGGGCGGCTTCCGCCTTGGCCTTGGCGACGACTTCCGCGGCAGCTTTGCGTTCCGCTTCGGCCAGAGCCTTTGCGTCGGCGTCGGCTTTGGCCTTGCGGGCGGCTTCCTCTTTCGCGAGACGCTGGGCTTCCGCTTTGGCCTTGGCCTCGGCTGCGGCTGCGGCCTTCCTCTCGATCGCCACCTGGGCGAGGCTGTCCGCGCGGTTTTTCGCCACTCGGGCCGCTATTTCCTTAGCCAAGCGCTGGGCTTCCGACTTCGCGACGGCTTCCGCTTCCGCGGCGGCTTTCTTCTCCGCCGCTACCTGAGCCAGGCTGTCCGCGCGCTCCTTGGCTTTTCGGGCGGCGTCTTCCTTGGCCAGTTTCTGGGCCTCGTCCTTGGCTTTGCGCTCGACTTCTGCGCGGGCCTTGGCATCTGCGGCGGCGGCGAGATCGGCCGCTTTTTTGACGGCTACTGCGGCGGCGACGCTATCGGCGCGTGTTTTTGCGATACGGGCGGCGTCTTCCTTCGCGATGCGGGCTGCTTCATCGCGCGCTTTCTTGTCGGCTTCGGCCTGGGCCAAGGCCAGCGCCTTCGCTTCGGCCTTCACCTTGACTTCCGCTTCCGCGGCGGCTTTCTTCTCCGCTGCTATCTGGGCGATTCCGTCCGCTCGCTCCTTAGCCTTGCGCGCCGCCTCTTCTTTCGCGAGTTTTTGAGCCTCTTCCTTGGCCTTACGTTCAATTTCGGCGCGGGCCTTGGCGTCAGCCGCAGCGGCCAGGTCGGAAGCCTTTTTGGAGGCAACCGCAGCAGCGATACTGTCGGAACGGGCCTTGGCGGACCGGGTCGCGTCTTCCTTGGCGATGCGTGCGGCCTCATCCTTGGCCATCTTTTCCGCGGCAGCCTGGGCAAGGGCTGCGGCTTTCGTATCCGCATCGGCTTTCGCCTTCGCATCCGCGGCGGCTTTCTTTTCCGCGGCGGCAATGGCCACGGATTCGGCTTTGTTTTTCTTGTCGGTTTCGGCCTGGGCCAGGGCGGCCGCCTTGGCATCGGCTTCCGCCTTTATCTTTGCTTCATCGGCGGTCTTCTTCTCGGCGGCGGCGAGGGCGGCGGCAGCCTTCTTTTCCGCAGCGGCAACGGCTTCGGCCTCGGCTTTCGTCTGCTTTTCTGCGGCAGCTTTGGCTTTGACATCGGCGGCGGCAAGCGCGGCGGCCTCGGCTTTGGCCTTGGCTTCCACGGCGGCCAAAGCTGCGGCGTCGGCCTTCACTTTTTTGTCAGCTTCCGCCTGGACTAGAGCGGCGGCTTTGGCGTCCGAGGCGGTCTTGGCCTTGGCATCATCGGCAGCTTTCTTTTCCAGGGCGGCCAGGGCTGAGGCATCGGCCTTCGCCTGCTTGTCGGCCTCGGCCTTGGCTTTCGCATCGACGGCGGCCTGTGCCGCAGCTTCAACCTTGGTTTTCTGTTCGACATCGGCTAATGCCTTCGCATTGGCTTCGGACATGGCCTTGGCTTCCGCAGCAGCTTTCTTTTCCGCAGCAGCGACGGCAGCGGCATCGGCCTTGACCTGTTTCTCGGCATCCGACTTCGCTTTGGCTTCGGCGGCCTTTTCGGCCGCTGTGGGACCGGAGGCGACGGGGACTGCGGCTGGGGCAACGGCTAAGGGAGTGCCGGCAGGCGCAGTGCCCAAGGCCGCTAGGGCCTTTTCCAGGCGGGCACGTTCATCGGCGCGATCCGTGAACAGGATCGCTTTCTTATAGGAATCCTTGGCCGCAGCCGGATCAATCTTGGCTTGGGCGCCGGCGAGGCTGGCCCAGTATTCCGAGGATTCGGGAGCGGTTTTGATTAATTCTTTATAGGCACCCACGGCCTTGGCGTAGTCACCGGTCTTATAGTAGGCCCGGGCCAGCTTTGCGGTGTAGGTGGGATCGAAATTGGGGAGCTTGCGCAATTCCTCGAGTACGGCGATATAATCGTTCACATTCTTTTCGCGGCCGACTACTTCGTAGAGGGTCAAGTATTTGATGCCCGTGACCATGTCGCTTTTGTTCAGATTGAAAAGCTTGTACAGGACGGGCAGCTCGTCCTCTTTCTTTCCAGCGCCTTCCAGGGCGTTGGAATACCCCAGGAGAATGGAGTAGTCGTTGGGCTTGATCTGGCTGGCGGCTTTATAGGGCTCCACCGCCTTGACGAACTCACCGGATTCGACGTAGGCGGCGCCCAAAAGCGCCAGCGCCTCCACGTAATTCGGCTTCAGCTTGAGGGCTTCCTGCAAGGAACCGATGGCTTCGTCTACGGCTCCTTCCTGGTACATCTCGTTTGCGCGTTTGAACCATTCTTCCGCCGTCTTCGGAGCCTCGGCCAACCCCGCGCCCGCGAGAGCGAGCACCAAGCCGATCGCGGCGAACAGGCTCATCCCGTAACCACGAAGGCGGCTGAGGTTGGAAGGTTTGCGGTTGAAGGGGAAGTTTGACATGGTATCTCCAACAATGAGAATTCGGCATCAACCCGAAAATGGCCCGACAAATGAAGGCAATGAAAATCGCCTACCCCAAGGTGGACCGGCCTCTCGAAACAGGGGCCATGAAATCATCCACGTGGCCGGATAAAATGGATTTCCGGAAAACACCTGGAAATATAACTATTTTAGCTACCCGGGGTAAAAAACCGGAGCGGAGCGATTTGTTCCGATCCCGCTGAGGGCCCACGGGACAAGCGATTGCGGCTTTTACTTTTTTATGTTCAGGGAATCAGCACTCATCCCATGGAAATGCAAGTACGGACCGGATGTCCGGCTGACCGAGCCCGAGTTGTACAATACGGTCCACGCCCATGGCCACCCCGGCGCATGTCGGTAGTCCCAGACGTAAATCCGCCAATAATAACGGGTCCTTCGGCAATTCCGGCTTACCCCGGGCCCGACGCTTGGCATTTTCACCATCGAAACGGCGATCGTATTCGTCCGGATCGGCCAATTCCAGATATCCGTTTCCCAACTCCATGCCCCCACCATAGACCTCAAATCGATGGGCCAGACGGGAATCTTCGGCGTGAACCTGCGCCTGCGCGGCCTGTTCAGATGGAAAATCGTATACGAATGTAAGGTTTCGTGGTGGAAATACAGGTTCGATGATATGGGCCATGATAAATTCGAGGGCATCCGCCCTGGTACGCAAAGCTTCCCTCGAAGGGAGCCTCCCCTGCAAGGCCGGGAGGGCAAAAAGTTCGTCGATGTCCACGACCAGGGGATCAATATTCAAAATTTCCCGAAAAACCCCACTATAGGTCTTTCGTACACTCGGTAACGGTCCGGTTGCGATGAGGCAGACTTTTTCCACCTCGTCCATGAGTCCGGAAAGAGTGAACCCCTTGCGATACCATTCCAGCATGGTGAATTCGGGATTGTGCCGTTCCCCTTTTTCACCGTTTCGAAACGATTTGCCAATCTGGTAAATATCGGGAAAGCCGCGACAAAGCAAGCGTTTCATATGCGGTTCGGGGGATGTCTGCAGGTAGAAGGGCTCGCCGGCCCCACTTATGCCGGAAGCATTGCTTGGGTTTTCGTGGCTGGGATAACCCAGCGGATGGAATCGTGCGGAAAAAACGTCGATATGGCAATCGAGTGAGATGCCCCGGGAAAGCACGGGGGTTTCCACCTCCAGCACGCCTTGCTTAAAGAAGTAATCGCGGATGTTCCTGAGGACTTCGGATCTGAATTGGAGGGCGGGGAGGTGGGGCATCAAGCCCTATCTCACTTCGCCCGTTCGACGTATTCGCCGGTTCGGGTATCGATTTTGACCCGGTCCCCTTGAGCAATGAACAGGGGGATTTGCACTTCGGCGCCGGTCTCCACCTTGGCAGCCTTGGTCACATTGTTCGAGGTGTCGCCTTTGACGGCGGGCTCGGTATAAATAATGGTGAGATCCATGAACACGGGCGGGGTCACCGATATGGCCTTGTCGCCCCAGAAGGAAATGTCGCATTCAGTGTTCTCGAGCAGCCACCTATCCGCGCCGTCCATGGATTCTTTGTCAATCTCCACCTGCTCGAAGGACTTGTTATCCATAAAGGTATAGTTCAGGCCGTCCGTGTAGAGGAACTGCATTGTGGTATTGGTGATGTCGGCTTCCTCGAAGGAATCGCCTGACTTGAAAGTCTTTTCCAATTGGCGGCCCGTGATGAGGTTCTTGAGGCGGACGCGATTGAAAGCCTGTCCCTTGCCGGGCTTCACGAACTCGTTCTCCACGATCATGCAGGGCTGATTGTCCAGCATGATTTTCAAACGCTTCCTGAACTCGTTAGTGCTCACCATGCCCATGTATGGCCTCCGGGTCGAATCTGATTATATTCAGTAAAAGTCTCAATCGAGCGAGTAGCATGGAGTATGCGAAGCGGACTCCATGGCAACAAGCCTCGAATTGGGCCCAAAGATATAAAAAAATCATGCCAGTCCTTCCAAAAGCATCTGACGCCCCGGCCGTTTCGGCCGGCCCGACCGGCAGCCATCTCGGGGCCACCACTTGGCAAAAGGAAATGCAGGAGGCCTTCCGGAACCTGGGCGGCCTGCTCAAGTTCCTGGATTTGGACCCTTCTGAGGCCCCAGCGGCTTTCGGAGTGGAAGAAACCGATGAATTGCTGAGTCGCAGTGGCGGTTACAGGACTTTGCCCCGCACTTCCGGGACCCTGTCCGCCGATCCCGGCTTTCCCATCCTTATCCCCAAAAGTTTCGCTTCTCGCATGGCCAAGGGCGATTGGAGGGATCCGCTCCTCTTGCAAGTGCTACCGCAGGCCAGGGAAAACGCACCCATGACCGGCTTCAAAGACGACGCGGTAGGAGATCTTGCCTCGCAAATAGTGCCCGGACTGTTGCACAAATATTCCTCCCGCGCCCTCATGATGGTCTCGCAACAATGCGCCGTGCACTGCCGCTATTGCTTCCGGCGGGAATATCCCTATGGAGACCTTCCCCGCGGCCAAGCCGGATGGGATGAAGCCTGGGCCTACCTGGAATCGGCGGAAGCCATCGACGAAATTATCCTCAGTGGAGGCGATCCCCTTTTTCTGGAAAACCGCCGGTTGGAACGCATTCTCGAAAAGGCTGCGTCCCTGCCGTCAATTCGTACGATCCGATTCCATACCCGACTGCCCATCGTGCTTCCCTCGAGGATCGAAGCCGGCCTGGTCTCGATGTTGCGTTCGGTCGCGGATCGGAAGACCCTGGTCATTGTGGTTCATGCCAACCACGGCAATGAGATCGACGCCGAATGCGCCGGGGCCTTGAACGCCTTGCGCGCGGCGGGCGCAATGCTGCTCAACCAGGCAGTTCTGCTCAAGGATGTGAACGACGACGTGGATGTTCTCGCGGATCTCTCTCGGCGCCTGGTGGCCTGTGGAACACTCCCCTACTATCTCCACCAACTGGATCGCGTGACTGGCACGTCGCATTTCGAAGTGCCCGAGTCGCGGGGACGGGAACTCATCAAAGGGATGAGGGGGAAACTTCCCGGTTACGCCGTCCCCAGGTATGTCCGCGAGACGGCCGGTGAGCCCAATAAGACTCCCTTGTCGGGTTGACTTTTTGGGGTTTCCCTGGGGCCAAAGGCATTTCCTCCCTTAATCCGGAAGGTCAGAAATTGTTGGTGACGCGCAGGTGCACGAACCCTTCGCCTGGATTCCGGTCGGGGTTCAAGGCGTAACTGATGCCGAACGTCCAATCCCTGGCCCCCGATTCCAAGCCCGCCCCGTATCCGATCACCCTTTGCCAATGCACGTCCCCGCCCAGATGGTTGATCAGACCGGGAACCGCGAAAATGGAAGCGCGGCTTTTCGGGGCGAGCAGGAATTGAAGCTCGATATTACCGTACACGAACAGGTTGGTGAGGAATTCCCGCTCACGGAACCCGCGGATGGAATTCGCTCCCCCCAACGCATACAATTCGCCGCGGTTGAAACGGCCTTCCAGGGGCCAATTACCGCTACCGGAAACCAGGACATGTCCGACCCAGCGGCCGATATTTTTCCACAAAGCCAATTCGTTGATGCTTTGCACCAGGAAGTAGGTGGAATCGCCCAGATCCCGATGCACGCCGTTCAGGCGCAGGGAATATTTGGTGCCCTCGAGGGGAGACGGAACCCGGTCACGCGCATCATATTGGAACCCCAGGCCGGCGATATCGGCATCGGTCTGCGACCCGGTGGGAAAATCATGGTTGGATTGGATGGCCAAGGCCACGAGATACCGGGAATGGGAATCCAGATCCTGGAACAGCGTCAATTCGGCACTACGCTCGTCATAGACGGAATCCTCGATGGAGGCGCGGAGATCGATGCGCGCACCCACCTTGGTGGTAAGTAGCCAGGGTTCGGTATAGGCGAACCGCGCGTCCCGGGAAGCAGTGTTCTCCCCCGTGCTCTTGCTGTCGAAGGTAAAATCCAAGTCCCGTGCGGTGCCCCTGAGGTTGATGAGGTGGATGTCGAGATATCCGTTGATCCCGTCTCCGCCGTCCTTCTCCGAATCGTATCCAAGGATGCCGCTCAGCCGGTTCCCTTTCAGATCGTTCAGGACCAGGCTGGGATAGAGGAGATTGCGGGTAGAATCCCGGAACAGCTTCCCGGGGACCACAGTTTCAAAATATCCCGTCCGGGACAGCCTGCCCGCGGCCGATCGCAGGCGCGACTCGCTAAAAGTCTCCCCGTAACGCAGGAGCGACAGTCGGTCCAGGACATCCGGGAGGGTGCGGCTGCCGGAATGCTTTAGGCCGCCGAACTTGAAACCGTCCCCGCCTTGGATGGCGATGGAGAGATCCGCCACGGGTAGCTCTGACCTTGTTTTGAAATCGATGGCGATTGCGGCGAAAGGATGGCCGTGGTCCAGAAGGTACGCGCGGATGCGATCCCCGATGACCTTGAGGTTTTCCGCGGTGGCGGGTTCGCCCGTGAATTCGGCTATTCCCAACTGGACCGCATTGAACGACGGTACGCCGGAGACACGGATTTCGCCCAGGTGGAAGACCGGACCTTCGGATAACGGTCCTTGACCTTCACCGGAGGCGAGCAGATGGCCCGATGCCATGGCCTTGGCTAAGGCGCGATGGGAGGTATCCACGGCAGCGACCGTAACCTGCGGCGGGATCGCGGAGTCCGGAACCGGTCGGATCTGGGCGATACCGTTCCCCAAAAATGCCGCCCATAGTAGCAGCCCCGCGCGCCTCAAAATACCGCCCGCGCTTCCGCCGTCATCTTCTGCACCAGCTTGTTCCCGCCCGGTTCTAGGCGCAGTACGTAATCGAAATTGAGATAAATGTTCTGTCCCACCTGAAAATTGGCATTGGTCTCCATCCTATGGGTAAGCCCCTTGGCGAAATCCCCGGTGGAATAGAATCCACCTTCGCCGGTTCCCCAAAAATAGATGAGACCGTATTCGATAAAGGCGCGTCCGTTGTAAAGAGAAGTCTTTTCCAGCTTCAGGGCCGGCTTCACCCCCTGGAGTTCGGTTTTTTCGGAACCGGTGGAACCGTCGATGGCCAGATACTGCCCCCGGCCTTCCACCAAGAAGGAGTGGGGCAACTTGCGGGTTACCCGGGTCCCGTATCCCTGGTTCCGATTTTCGGTCTCCCCACCCGCGCTTCCGGCCAATCCATTCCGGTACCGGTTCTCGTAGGTCTGCTCAAGGAACCACTCCCAATCTTCCCCTACCGACTGCCGGTAATCGACGCGTTCCGACCACAGCCGCTCGCGAAAGGCATAAATGCCCGCAGCCAGGTTGTAGGAGCGATCGAACTGGAGGTTCGCGGCCTTTCCGCCTTTGGGTGCCCTCCAATGCATGGCCGGCCCGTAACGGGTGCGCCCACTGCGGGAATTTTCGATCTGTTCGTCGGTGAACAACGGCAACAGACCAGGATTCTCGCTCGTATCTTGATTGTCCAGCACCATGTCGAAGGTGAACTCCACATCCGCGAGCACGCCCGTAACCGGAAATGGAAATTTAGCGGGTAACAACTGGAGGTTCGCGCTCCAGGAGAGATCCTGGTAGGGGCGGGATCCGATGGTCGTATCCCGCATCAACCCCACCAGCACGTAATCGCCGCCTGTCTCAACCGGGTGATATTCGCCAAACGAATCCTTCACATAATCACCCCGGCCTTTGAGTTCGCGGTAGTCGTTCACCAGGGGAAACTCCGCCGTCTGGCTGATGCGGTAAGCGGAAGTCAGACCGTATCCCTTGCGACGGTCCGCCAGATGGCTGTTCCATTCGGCCTGATTGAAGTCGCTCTCCTCGGGTTGATCCGAGTAGTCGCCCAAACCGTCCAGGCGCCATTGCCGGTGGTTGCGATAGGAATAGAAGACGTCCGTGGTCCATGGGCCTATGCCCAGGGCTGCCACCTTCTGGCTCACGCCCCAGTCCCGGACCGAATCCCGCAACTCGAGTAGGAGCCCGTCAAAGTTCGCCTTCTGGGCCAGGGCCGAGATGCCCGAGGTTAGGCTTAACCGACCCCAAAACGGTACCGTGGCCACGGTCAACTCCGGTTCCTGTTTCTGTGAACGCGCCAGACCCCCGGTCGCCGTTTGCGCCAGCCATTCATTACGGGAATAGGTGAAGGAAGGCATGATACCTCCGGCTTCCAAATGTAGGCGTCCGAATTGGCGATAGTTGTCGCGGCGATCAGGAGATCGGGCCAGCTTGGCTTCCGTGGAGGTCTCCAGAAATGTCTTTTGGCCACCAAGGCGCGCGGAAAATCCTCCCCGCCGGGACAGGCTTCCATCACCGGAGTTGAGCCGGAGTGGATCGGCCGCGGAATCGGCTTCCGCTTTGCCAATTTCCCCGCCAAGGACCAGAAAGGAAAAGGGCCGTTCTTCCAGACGCAGCCGGTTGGCCATGAAGCCGCGCCGGGCCACGCTCGCATCCAGGTTCCACGTTTCCAGGAAACTACGCGGCTCGATCAATTGTTTGAAGGATTCGAAGTGGGCCGCCCGGAATTCGTGATCGAGCGTCAGGTCCGTCCTCCCGAAGCCGCCTTGGTTGAACGGGGTCCCCGCACTGTGGGTTCCCAGATAACGGGTGGAATAGCCCAGGTTATCGTCGTCGTCCAGCTCCGAGTACAGATTGCGGTCCAACTGTGACAACAGGAGCGCCCCGCGGCCCTCGTAGCCCTTCAGCCTGATGCCCAGGTTCGCCGCCGCCGCTGATTGCAGGCGAGGCATGGCCACTAGG
>JALYSE010000039.1:0-20001 GCA_030854955.1 Fibrobacterota bacterium
GGGTGGCCGTCTTCGTTTTATCCCATTTCGTTTTACGCTTTTATAATTAGCCGTCCCTCTTGGATGGTTTTTTCCGTTTTTAGAATTCACAAATTCTAGCCTTGCCATGGGTATTTGGTCAGGACCAAGTATTGAAAGGATGTGGATGACTCGCTTCAAGGGCGCGGTATTCGATTTGGACGGGTTGTTGATCGATAGCGAGCCCATTTGGATGTGGGCGCAACAAACCGCTTTTCGCGAGCTGGGCATAGAGCTTACGGATGCGATACAACACGAGACGACGGGCATGCGCATGCAGGAATCCATCCAGGTCTGGAAGGTTTACTTTCCAGCGGCGTCGATCGATCCGGCCTCGATGCGATTGCGTCTCATGACTCTGGTGGACGAAGCATTCCGCGCCTCGGGAAAACCAAAACCAGGGGCGATCCGGGCCCTTGAGGTCTGCCGCACTGCCGGATGCCGAATGGCCATCGCATCCTCCTCTATGCCCGATATCATTGATGCGGCTATGGATGGGCTGGGCGTCCGGGATTTTTTCCAAGCACTGGTTTCGGCGGAAGGCCTTCCACATGGAAAACCCCATCCTGCCGTTTATCTCGCGGCAGCGGAGATTTTGGGATTGGATCCGGAGGAATGCATCGCTTTTGAGGATTCGGTATTCGGTCTCCGATCGGCCAAAGCGGCTGGGATGCATTGCATAGCGGTTCCGGAGGCCCATAACCGAGGGCGGGCGGAATATGCCATCGCCGATAGGATCTTGGGTTCTTTAGAAGAATTTGAAGATGAGTTTTTGCGGAAATAAGCCAGGATTATTAGGTAAGGTCCGGCCGCCCAATCGGGCTTAAGTGTCTGGACTTAAGTGCGAGGCCTTCAGCCTGGGATAGCCATCAGTCGGGTTTGGGCGCCAAACCAAATTCAAACATGGCGGGCAGGAAATTTCGATTTTCGTGGCCCGATCGGCTTAGTTTGATTAAGGCGAAACGCTGCAGGGTCGAAAGGCAGGCCCATGCTTGCAATGGCACCTCAAGATCCAAATCCCTGGCTTGATTGATGACCTGGACTGGCACCTCGTCCGGGGATTCCCATACAGGGACTGGGAGTTCGGCGAGCATCGAGGGCGGCGACCCCGAAGTTTTCTCAACCAGGAGAGATATCTCTTCACGGTAGAGACGGATTTCCACTTCGGTGGCGCACGGTGTTTGGGCCAGATCCACTCTCCGGGCCTTGTCCAATTTGGACCATTCATTCAACTTCATTTTCACGCCAGTGACATCAAGGCGGAAGCGCACCGCCATTGGGATGCAGCGCAGAGAATCCACGAAATCCGCTTCGAAGCCGAAGAATTGGGAGTTGTCCGATCCAAGCAAGGCCATCTGAATTAGGCCTCTTTTTCCACGCGCACGGCGCAATGCTTGTACGACGGCTGGCGGGAATGGGGGTCGAAGGCCGGAAAGGTAAGCCGGTTCACTTCCACGTCATGCATGGGCATGAACAATTGTCCGGGTTGGACAGTGGACGCGACGGCGGCCCGGGCCCGGGCCTGGCCGCGGCGGGATTTAACGATAACCCAATCGCCAGAGGCCACCTTGAGCCGTGACGCGTCATTGGGATGGATTTCCACCAGGGGATCGGCGGGATGGAGCTTACGGAGCACTGGCGACTTGCCGGTGCGGGTATTCGTGTGCCATTGGGCCGATGAGCCGCGCCCGGTGAGTAACGCGAAGGGAAACTCCGGGGTTACCGGTTCCGGTATGGACTGAGGCGGTCCGAATTGGAACTTGGCTTTGCCGTCTGGATGGTAATAGCGGCCATCTTCGAACAGTCGACGCTCTTTTTCGACATGAGGCGGTGCGGAAAGGGAGCCGGAACCGGCCACGGCGGGGAGCGGCCACTGGATGCCGCCTTCACGGTCGATCATGCGGTAGTCCGTGATCCCGGTGAAGTCGCAAGGGCGGCCCGCGGACAGTTTGGACATGACCTGAAAGGCCTTTTCGGGCGTGTCCATGTCCTTGAAGAGGGATTCGCATCCCCAATATTTGGCGATGAGCTTGAAGATGTAGAAGTCCGCCAAGGCCTGGCCCGGGGCGGGGTGGACCTTTTTGAAGAGGCCAAGGCGGCGCTCAGAATTGATGACCACGCCTTCCTTTTCGCCCCAAGCGGCCGAGGGCAACACCAGGTGCGCCAATTTGGCCGTGTCTGTATCGTGGTACATGTCTTGGACCACCAGGAAATCCAGTTTCCTGGCCACGCGGCGGAATTCCTCCTGATCGACCCAGGAATGGGCGGGGTTGGTGGCGATGACCCACAAGGCCTTGATGCGGCCGGCTTTCACCTCGTCCAGGATCTGATCATATGCGAGGCCCGGCTGCTGCTGGATGATGCCGGCGTTGATGCCGAGTATTTCCGCGACTTCTTCGCGATGCTTCGGGTCCTGGTAGTTGCGGCCGCCCGGGAGTCCGGTGGTGTTGCTGAAAATACGCGAACCCATCGCGTTGACCTGGCCGGTGATGGAGTTAGCGCCGGTTCCGGGCTTACCCATGTTGCCGGTCATGAGGGCGAGGTTGATGATGGCCTGGGCCGTACGGACACCTTCGTGGCTCTGGTTCACGCCCATGGTCCACCACAGGGAAACGCGTTTTCCGGGTTTGATTGCTTGCGCGAATTCAATGAGCTTGGCTTCGCCCAGCCCCGTGATTGTTCCCACCGTGACCGGATCGAAGGTTTTCACGTGCTCGCGGAACACTTCGAATCCCGTGGTATGGGCTTCCATATAAGCCTGATCGATCCAGCCTTCGCGAAAGAGGATATGGGCCAGGCCGTAAAGCAGGGGCAGATCGGATTTCGGAAGCAGGGCATAGTGCCGCGTGGAGGCGAGCGCCGTTTCCGTCTGGCGCGGATCCACGGTGATGATCTTGGGCTTGCGGGTATTCATCATCACGCGTTCCCACATGATGGGATGCGCGATGCAGGGATTGGCCCCGAAGAAAACGACCACGTCCGATTCCTCGAAGTCCTTGTAGGAGAAGGGCGGCGCGTCGAAGCCGAAGGATTGCTTGTACGCCACGTGTGACGTGGCCATGCATTGACGCGTGTTGGCGTCACCGTGGACCAGGCCCATTCCGAACTTGGCCAAAAGGCCCAACATGAACATTTCCTCGGTCGGGATTTGTCCCGTACTCAGGAAGGCCACGGACTCTTTCCCGTGGCGGGCCATGATGGCCTTGATTTTTTCCGTGAACAAGCCGAGCGCCTTGTCCCACTCCACCGGCGCGAATTTGCCGTTCGGACCCCGGAGCAGCGGCACGGTGGCGCGATTGTCCGCCTTGAGCGGGGTTAGCGCCTCCCAGCCCTTGGGGCAGGCCATGCCCAGGTTCACGGGGTATTCGGGATCAGGAGTGAGATTGACCGCCCTCCCGTCCTTCATGTGGATCTTGAGTCCGCATCCGGTGGAGCAGAATCCGCAAACCATGGAGGTGGTGGAATCCGGCTGCAACCGGTTCGGAGTCTTGCCGAGGCCGAACCGGCCGGGCGTGAGGACCATCTCATGGGTGAGGCGACCTTGGTGCTGGCGCATCAACCCGGCGAGTCTGTCTTTCAAATCCATGCTGGAATGCCCTTTGATGATCCGAGTATAGCTCTTTCCATTCTGGACTGCCACGCGCCCTCTGGGACGGGCTTACCGGTCCGGAAAGACGGGCGACGCCCGGGCCTAGGCTCCTGGCATCCGCGGAGGGACGCAAGCCGTGAAGAACAGGTAACGTTCCAGGCACTCGCCAGCCAGAAGCAGAAGCAAGGCGGCAATGGCGAATATCGCGTCCGCGCTACCGGAACCCGTATATCCGCGATAAAGCCAGAACAGGGGGAGCAGGAAGCCTCCCAACACGGCCGCATTGAAGCGCATAGTATGGGCCACCCGCAATTCGCCTCTCAGCAGCAAGGCTGCCTTCTTGAGAGGATTCGCCTCCTGATCGTCCAGGTGGCGATGGATGCGCGCTTCGCAGGCGAGCTTCGCGATCACCGCGGCGGGCAGCGCCAGAATCAACACCGTGGCCACATCCTTCAGGGGAAGCAGGGATGCTCCCAGGACGGACGCCTCGAAGCAGGCCAGCAGGGCCAGCACACCCGAGATACCCGTTAGGGCCGCGGTCAGGAAGAACTTCCCCGAGGTGAGCCGGGTGGCCCAATAAACGCGCGGGGTATCCTGGTAGACCATGGCGGAGCAATGGATGGCGAGGACGGCGGCGATGGCCAAGAGCACGCGCATCCAAGATGCCGATGCCTGGACGCCGAATTGATGGAGGATGGGAACCAAGGCGGAGAGACTCGAGTCGGATGACAGCCCCATGGCGGCCAGCAGGGATGCCGGATCGGAACCCAGGGCCTGGATGGCGGTTCCGGCGGCGGTGACGATGGCCAGGCTTCCCAGGAGCCCGAAGGCGACAATCTCACGGCTCAGCCAGGAACGGCGGAATCCGATCACGGCCCGGAAGGCGTACAGAGGGCGGCCCAGATGGGTAGTGCTCACCGCGATGGCGATGGACATGAGGAAGGCGCCCAGTCCATGGGCCCAGGCCTGGAATAGGGGATGAGTGGGCAGGATACCGGAATGCGATCCGGACTCCAGGGTGATGAGGAATCCCGCCGCCATCTGGGACAAGGTCAACATGAAGACCAGGGGGAAGTGGGGATCCTCTTTTTTTAGCTTATAGGCATCGGCCGCTTCCATGCCGGCAGGGAACTTGCGCACGGTGCGATAGCGCGTAGTGGGCATTGTGTAGGCCGGGTCGGGCGCGCCGGGAAGGGCCGTATATTCGGCGAAGTTCTTGCGAACCTCGGCCTGGTCGACCAGGGTTATCTTGATGGCTTTGGTGGGGCAGGCCTGGACGCAGGCGGACGCTTCTCCGACCTCAAGGCGGCCGACGCACATGTCGCACTTGCGGACGATGCCCTTGCCTTTGTGGTATTGAGGTACGTCGTACGGGCATTTGAGGATGCAATATTTGCAGCCGATACATTGGTCATCGAGATGCTTGACGATGCCCGTGACGGGATCCTTGTCGTAGGCTTTGACCGGACAGCCATGGGAGCATGCCGGCTCCAGGCAATGCTGGCACGCGGTGGTGACGGTTTGCTGGAGCGGCTTGCCGATGACGTTGTGGATGAGGCCCACCGAGCGCCATGTCTCGTCTCCGTCCAGCCCGTTCAGGTTGTGGCAGGCGGTGACGCAGGCCTTGCAGCCTGTGCAGCGATCCAGATCGACCTCGAAGGCGTATTGCTGGCCGGGCTTGGGCTTTTCGAAGGGCAGCAGATCCCGGTAATGGCTTTCCAGGTGGGGTTTACCCAGGTCATGCATGCGATCGTGAGTGCTGGAGAAGCGCTCGACTGCGGTGAGGTTCTGTTGTTCTTCCAGGTAGGCGCCGATGAGGGCGGGGCCTTCGCCCAGGAAACCAGAAAGGGAAGGTTTGGCGCGGGTTTTGTCCATCAGTACACATCCCGCTGGTAACGTTTCTGCGCTTTCAGGTTTTCCAGGTAGGCGCGGACCACTTCAGGAGTCTTGCCGCCTTCCTTGGCGATCACCTGCTGCAAGGCTTCGTCCACGTCCTTGGCCATGCGCTTAGCATCGCCGCAGACGTAGAAGTGCGCGCCCGCTTCCAGCCAAGCAAAAAGCTCTCGTGATTTTTCGAGCATCCGTGTCTGGACGTAGACTTTCTCCTCCTGGTCTCGGGAAAAGGCCAGATCCATGTTGGTGAGGAAGCCCGAGGAATGCATGGCCACGAACTCTTCGCTATAGAGGAAATCGTATTGGCGGCGTTGGTCGCCGAAGAAAAGCCAATTCTTGCCGGGGTCCCCGAGATGGCGCCGCTCCTGGAGGAAGGCGCGGAAGGGGGCGATGCCGGTTCCGGGCCCCACCATGATGATGGGCGTACCCGGTACCGAAGGCGGAGCGAAATGCGCGGCGGGCTGCACGAATATGGGTAAGGTCATGCCCAGCGGCACGCGCTCGGCCAGGAAGGTGGAGGCTACGCCCCGGCGCAAACGGTTGAGCGTGGAGTAGCGCACCACGCCCACGGTCAGATGCACTTCGCCCGGATTTTCCTTGGGCGAACTGGAAATGGAATAAAGGCGGGGAGCGAGCTTGCTCAAGGTCGCGCTGAGCTGTTGCGCGTCCAGGCGGGTATGCGGGAAGGCTTCCAAGACGTCAAGCAGATCGTGTTTCATCAGGTAGGTCTTAGCCTTGCTTCCGTCACCTTCTAGGATATCGGACAGGCGGCGCCTCTCGCTCTGGTTGCGGGTGGTTTCCAGCATGGTGCGCAGCAGTTGTTCGGAGCCGCGGCGCAGGTCTAGCTTCGAGAGGAGGGCGGCGCGTAACACGTTTTCCTCGTTTCCGTCCAGCAGGATTTTCTCGTTGCCCAGGTAGTTGAGGGTGAGGATGATGCGGTCCACCAGCTCATAGCAATTGCGGGGAATGATTCCCAAGGCGTCGCCCACGCGGTACTCCAGTCCGCTGCCGAGCAGGGAAATGGCGAAGTGGCGCGTGTCCTTGGCCGAACCCTTGGCGTTCAGGGGATGGTTTTCGATCAAGGAGGCATGAAAGGGATTCTTGCGATTGTAAGGCGAAGCGGTCTTGTCCGCGGCCGGCGCAGCCGATGCCGATGAAGCTGCGGCGATTTTGACGGCGGAGGCGTCTGCATGCCCGTTGAGACCATGAGAACCGTTCACCGATACGCCCTTCGCGGTGCCGTTGACCGCGGCGCTTCCATTGAGGAAGGTGGCCGAGACCTTGCCGGATTTCACGGCGGGCAGGGCGGCGACCAAGGCATCCAGTGCGGTCGTGGTCTGGATCATCCAGGCTTCCGTCTTGGCTTCATAATCGGTATCGCATTCGCAAAAGGGGAGCAGGCGCTTGGCTCCCAGTTCCGCGAAGCGTCCATCGAGATTCTTTCCGGCCTGGCAGAAGCGGCTATAGTTGCGGTCGCCCAGGCCCAGCACGGCGAAACCCAGATTGGACAGGGTCGGAGTGTCGTGACCCTTGAGCCAGTCCCAGAAAGCCGTGGCGTTATCGGGCATGTCTCCGTCGCCCCAGGTACTGGTAAGCATCAGGACCGCCGTTTCCGAGGACCATTGGATTTCCTTGAACCGCTCCATGCCCATGACCCGCGGCTCCACGCGCGCGGCGCCGCCGGCGAAGATCGAAGCCTTCAGGTTTTCGGCGAAGGATTGGGCCAGGCCTTCGGAGGTCCCGGATTGGGATCCAAACAATACCAGCACCGGAATCGCCGGGACGGCGGAAGCGGCAATCGCGGGAATCATCGCCGCCGACGATCCGCCGAGGCCGGGATTGGAAAGGCCGGCCAGAAATCCGTTCAGCCACATTCGCTGGTCGACGCTGAAGGGCGCGGATTCAGGAAGGACGGGGGAATTCGGGCTCATAGTTTCTCCGCGATGCCGGCCATGCGCGAACCTTCTGCCATTGCAGGGGAAGCAGGCGTCACCTCGGCTTCCGTCCAGGTCGACGATTCGGGCCAGGCGAACAGGGTTTGCAGGTCCTGGTTCTGACGCTTGGCCGTGAAATCCGGGAAGGATTCTCCGGGCAGACGCTTCTCCAGGTACAGGGAAAGGACACGTTCGACTTCGGCCGGAACTTCCGGAACCGGAACCGATCGCCGGCCCGGAACTGCCATACGGCCTTTGCGGCCGTAGCCGCCGCCGATGAAAAAGTGGAAGCCCGGCCCCTTATAGGAAGGGGTTTCGACGCTTGCGGCGATGAGGCCGATATCGCCGATGAAATGCTGGGCGCAGGAATGCGTGCAGCCCGTGAGATGGATGTTGACCGGCGCATCTAGGGAGACCTTTCCGCGCAGGTGGGCGGAGATGGCCAAGGCCGTGGACTTGGTGGGCGCCATGCCGAACTTGCAGCCTTCGCTGCCCGTGCAGGCGACAAGTCCGGCCTGGATGGGATCGGGCTCATGCGTCAGTCCCAAATGGCCGAGGGCGCTCAATGCTTCTCTGAGCTTGTCTTCGGGGATGTCTGAAATGAGGAGGTTCTGCCAGACGGTCAGCCGGATGATGCCGGAGCCGAAGGCGGAGGACAAGGCGGCCAAGCCGCGGAGTTGTGCCGAGGTGAGGCGGCCCACGGGCACGTCCACGCCCATATAGCAGAGGCCCGCTTGCCTTTGGGGATGGATGCCAAGGTGACCCGCCTTGTCGACGGCGGGGGCAAAGTGGCATGCCGCTTCCGGCAGATGACGCAGGGGGAAGGAAAGCAATTTTCCGGTCTCCGCGAGGAACTTTTCGAAGCCCCAGGAGTCGAGGACGTATTTGAGCCGCGCGCGCTTGCGGTTGCCGCGATCGCCGTTCATGACGTAGACCCGGATCATGGCCTCGACGACGGGAATGCATTCTTCCGGTTTCAGGAGCAGGCCCGTGTCTCTGGCCAGATCGCCATGACCGGTGATGCCGCCCAAGGCGACGCGGAAATAGACGCCCTCCTCGATGCCCTGGCCCGCTTCCACCTTCACAGCCTTGAAGCCGATATCGTTGGTGTCTTCCAGGGAAGAGATGGCGCTGCCGCCATCGAAAGCCACGTTGAACTTGCGGGGCAGGCCGTACATGGTGCGGTCATGCATGATGGCGTGATGAAGCTGGCGGCACAGGGGCAGCACGTCATAGAACTCCTGGGCGTCGATGCCGCAGGTGGGGTTCCCGGTGACGTTGCGGATGTTGTCGGCTCCAGAACCCCTGGGGACCACTCCGGCCTCATGCAGGTCGGTAAGCAGGGAAGCCATGTGCTTTCCGGGAATCTCCCGGATCTGGAGATTGGCCCGGGTGGTGATGTCGACGAATCCGCCACCATAGGCTTCGGCCGAGGCGGCGACGGCGTCGGCTTGATAGGCGCGCAGGATGCCGCCGGGCAGGCGCAGGCGGCACATCATGGATTCCTGAGCGGGGGTGACGTTCCACAAGCCGTGGGTCTTGAAACGGAAGATGTCCTCCCCTTCGGGAAGCTTGCCTTGGGCGGCCAATTCGGCGATGCGCGGCCATGCGTCCAGCGGATCCGCGTCGAACTTGATTTTCTCTTCCTTGGAGAGGCGCTTGCCGGAGGCGATCCACGCCGTCTGGGCGCGCTTGCCCGGAGGCTGGTCGATTTCGCTCTCGGCGGAACCGGAGGAAGACGCGGGCGAAGGAGCTGCCTTCAACTGGCCGCTCAAGGCCCGGAGGAAACCGTCGAGGTATTCCTTCTGCTGGGCGCTGAAAGGGTTTCCAAGCGAGTCCGTAGGTATCAACTGTGTTACTCCCGGCGGTTTCAGGTCGCCGGGCCGGTCCAATGCCATAGCGCTCTCCTCCTGTTGCCAGGGGATGTTGCAATGGCCAAAGGTTCGGACGGACCGGAGACAGTTGGCGTGTATGCAGAGACATTAACGCAAAGTGCATACCAGAATGGATTTACGGCGCTTTCCCGGAATCTCCCGGATTAACGGCCGGTTTGTTCGGTTAAATATGGGCCCTTGTTTCCATTGGTCAAAATCTGTCATTCTGTGGAGTTACAAAACCGACCAACATTGGGGATATTTACAGTATTTTGACCAAAAGGGAATGTGTTTTTTTGGGAGGGGTATTGCGCATGTTTCCTAGCCCATTTATAAGGAGAGGCGCGTAATCAGCGCGCTTTTTTAACCAATTTGCGTGGCCTTGGGGCGAACTGTCTGGAAATGGCGCGTCCTTTGCTTCTCATGAACGGACAGGGAGATTCCGAACATGAAATTCAAAGACTTTGCCAAAGCCGGCCATGCGCCTACGCTTTTTTCCGCCTTCCTCTATTTCGACATGAGCTTCATGGTCTGGGTGTTGCTCGGGCCTTTGGGCGTGCACATCGCCAAGGATTTGGGATTATCCCCTTCGCAGAAGGGCATGATGGTCGCCATCCCCGTCCTCTCGGGAGCCATCCTGCGCGTCTTCATGGGGTTGCTAGTGGACAGCATTGGGGCCAAGCTGGCGGGCCTCATCGGACAAGGAATTGTGCTTGCCGCCTTGACCACTTCTTGGATGTACGGAATACATAGCCTGGAAGCCGTTTACATCCTGGGCATATGCCTCGGTGTCGCGGGTGCCTCGTTCGCCGTGGCCCTGCCCTTGGCTTCCCGGTGGTATCCCCCCGAGGCACAGGGTCTGGCATTGGGCATCGCCGGCGCCGGCAATTCCGGAACCGTATTCGCGGCGCTATTCGCCCCCCTGCTCGCCAATCACTTCGGATGGACCAATGTGTTCGGCCTAGTGTTGATTCCCCTTTCCCTCACCATGATCATCTATGCCTTCTTGGCGAAGGATGCTCCAGGTCGGCCCCCGGCTCAGAAACTCTCTAGATACTTCCTGGTCCTCAAAGAGCGGGACGCCTGGTGGTTCATGCTTCTGTATCTCGTCACCTTCGGCGGATTCGTCGGATTGGCATCCAGCCTGGTCATCTATTTCAACAGCCAGTTCGGAATCGAGCCGGCCACCGCCGGGTACCTCACCGCGGCGTGCGTATTCTGCGGCTCCATGTTCCGGCCCATCGGCGGCACCGTAGCCGACCGCGTGGGGGGCGTTCGCGCCCTCCAGGTCATGTACGTGATGGTGGTATTGACCATGCTCGGCGTGGCGGTATTGCCGACCTCCCTGGCGCTATCCCTTTCGTTCTTCATCGTCGGGATGATGGCCATGGGAATGGGCAATGGAGCCGTTTTCCAGCTGCTGCCCCAGAGATTCCAAAAGGAAATCGGCACCCTGACCGGCCTGGTCGGCATGGCGGGCGGCGTGGGCGGATTCTACCTGGCCTCGTCCCTGGGACTTTCCAAGCAATTGACCGGAGACTACCGCATGGGATTCCTGATGTACGCATTCATGGGGGTTTGCGCCTTCGGCGTCCTCTTCAAGGTCAAGATGCGCTGGCGCTCCACCTGGGGCTCCCCGGCACTGGCCCGGGCCCGCGTTTGAGCCGCTGTGTCTGATCCAGGTCCAGGACAAGCTTCTGGCGGGCGAATGGGACGCGTCCCTTTGCCTCATCACCATGCCGCTGCAGTTCGCCCTCAAGGAACCTTCCTCAAACCCCCGGTCTGTTACGTGAACACGCCCAAGAGCGTGGTCGAAGGTGCCTTGGACGACGCCGCTGTGCGCCGGACGCCTCCGGGAAACGCGATTCAGGGAAGCGGGTTGCAAAGAAGTGCGGTCGAATCCATGTTTCTCGGAGGGGGCCATAACGCCCCTTCCCTTGTCCATGCACAATGGTACCTCGACCGGATGAGGGAGTGGGGTCACGCGGATGATACGGTGTCGTGCGGGCCCGACCTCCATTCCATCTGCATGGAGGGATTTTACAATTCCGTGACTTCTTCGCCGTCCCAAACGCTGAAAACCCCCGTAGTTACAGGCTCCGTGGACATCCACTGATTTCTTTTTCCGATCTTCGCCGGTGGGAGGTGGGTTGCTCAATACCCAATTGGCCACCCGGGGCCTCTACTGCATGCCGGTGTTCAACTTCTGATTCGGAAAGATTGGATCCCAAGGGCGACCGCGTGAGGATCGTGATGAGCGGAAAGTTCCTGCCCTACAGGAGCGATTGACCGGGGTGCTTTCCCGCGCTTCGATTGGGGAAAAGCCTCAACGGAGGAAAAACGCTATCGGAGCGCTTTCCGCATGTAAACGTCCCCAATGCTTTCCTTGTAACTTCCGCAATCCCGGAATCCATTTTTCCTGAACATCGCAATGGCCGCTTCGCAACGATGAGACGTATCCAGGAAGATCTCTTTGTAGCCGGCTTCCAGTGCGGTGCGCATCAGCCGGTCGAAAATCAACCTGCCGTACCCCATTCCTCTCAATTCCTTTTTCAGCCAAAGCCGGACCAGTTCTCCTCTGGAGACATCCAGCCTGTGAAGGCCCCCGCAGCCATGGATTCCCTCGGCATCCTTCAAAACCAGGAACGCGCCGTTCTCCCGAGAATACACCGATTCGAAATCGGCGATGTCGTCCAGGTATCCGATTTTTCCATAGTATTCGAGCAAACTATTCCGGGTCTTCGGAAGGAATTCCAAGTCCGAATAGAATTCCAGCACCACGTCCGCAATCAGATCACGGGTGGCGGAGACATCTTGATGAGTAAGCAAATCCAGCCGGGGTTTCATACTTCGGTCCGGCTCATTCCATCCGTCCCCAATTGAAGGAAAGCCCGAGTCCGAAATGGTATTCGAGCGCGTTCCAGAAATATGGGGAGAATCGCTTGCCTTGGATGCGGGTGCCGAGGGAGAGAAGAAGCGCGACAGCGGTTCCGCGGAGGACGGTTCGGTACGTCATGGGCTCGACAAACGATACTAAACGCAATGGAGTCCGACCACCTGTCGGCCTTTTTGGATTCCCTATTCTTGCGGTCCTGCAGGGCCGAAGGCGCCGCCCCGTAGGGCTCCGGCGGCAATCAGCAAGCCGCCGGCGAGCGCCGACATACATCCGTATACCGCCAGCATCCTATCGCTCAAGTTCCCGGAATGTTCCCTGAAAAAGGACACGATCAATAGGCCGGATGAGACGACCATCAAGGAGTATCCTAAAGCCATCAGCCGGACGCGCCAATCAACGCCGGAAAGGGCCGTGGCGCTCCCGACCCGGCGGACTGGGACCGGAATCAGGGACGCCAGCATCAGCATAAGGGAAATGAAAAGGAGATAGAGGTGACTAGCCCTGGCCATCATCCTATGGGCCTCATCATCGCCGTACTGCGGCTTGAGGACGTGCTCCAGATATTGTCCCGTCATGGTAAAACCAAACAAAAGGAAGAGACCGAGGATGAAAAGGCATTTACGGGCGAGGGTCATCTACGATCAAATGTTAACAATCACTGACCTTCCATGCGGGGCCCGTTTTCACGGAAAGCCGGGTCGAAGTATATTAGAACCATGAACCATTCCGCCTCCCGCCCCCAAGGCTCCCCGGTCTTTCAGCCCCTCGCCTACCCGAACACCCGCAAATCCGGCCAAGTCGACGACCTTCATGGCGTGAGTATCCCCGACCCCTACCGGTGGCTGGAGGATCTGGACTCCCCGGAAACCGCTGCCTGGGTGGAGGCCCAGAACAAGGTCACCTTCGGGTTCCTGGAGTCGATTCCCGCGCGAGGGCCGCTCAAAGAGAGGCTGACCGCCCTCTGGAACTACGAGCGGTACGGAATGCCCTTCCGCAAGGGGGGCCGTTACTTCTATTTCAAGAACGATGGCCTCCAGAACCAGAGCGTGCTGTACACCCTAACCCGATTGGACGAGCCACCCCGGGTCCTGATCGACCCCAACGGTTTTTCCGCCGATGGGACCGTGGCCCTTACCACCTTGGGCATCAGCGAGGACGGCGAGCTCATGGTTTACGGGACCTCCGCGTCCGGATCCGATTGGGAAACCTGGCGGGTGCGCAAGGTGGCCACGGGCGAGGATTTAATCGACAATCTCGACCGCATCAAATTCTCCGCGCCGGCCTGGGCCAAGGACGGATCGGGTTTCTTCTACGGCCGCTTCGACGGCGATCCGGCCAAGCTGGAAGAGGTCAACCGTTTCCAGAAACTGTATTTCCACAGGCTGGGGGACTCACAGGAGAAGGATGTCCTGGTCTACCATCGTCCGGATCAAAGCGAATGGGGGTTTTCACCGGAGGTGAGCGAAGACGGGCACACTTTGATCATTTCGGTTTGGAAAGGGACGGACCCTAAAAGCCTGGTGTTCTGGAAAGACCTGCGGGATGAGGGGTCGCAGGTCAAGGAACTGGTGCCGGAATTCCGGGCCAAGTTCGGGCATATCGGCGATGCGGGTCGGACCTTATGGTTCCTCACCGATCTTGACGCCCCCCGCGGTCGGGTGCTGGCCATCGACCTGGATCGGCCGGAGGAAAAGGAATGGAAGGAACTGGTCCCGCAGGATGCGGACACCCTGGAGGACGTGCAGGCCGTGGGCAACCGCCTGGTGGCATCCTACCTGCGCGACGCGCATTCCGTAGTGCGGATGTTCTCGTTCCAGGGGGAGCCCCTCGGCGGAATCGAATTGCCGGGCCTGGGCTCGGTCAGCGGCTTCACGGGGGAAATGAAGGACAAGGAATCCTTTTTCGGATTCACGGGGTTCACCTTTCCCGCCGCCGTGTACCGCCATGACTTCACCACCGGGAAATACACCCTGTTCCGGAAACCGATGTTGGATTTCGACGCTTCCGCCTTCGAGACCAGCCAGGTCTTCTTCTCGGGCAAGGACGGGGCGCGCATTCCCATGTTCCTGGTCCATAAAAAAGGATTGGCCCGCGACGGTAACGCGCCGGTTTACCTGTACGGATACGGAGGCTTCAACATCTCCCTGACGCCCTCCTTTTCCGCCGGCAACCTGCCTTGGCTGGAGATGGGCGGAGTATTGGCCGTGGCCTGCATCCGAGGCGGAGGCGAATACGGGGAGGAATGGCATCAGGCGGGCATCAAGGAACGGAAGCAAACCGGATTCGATGATTTCATCGCGGCCGCGGAATATCTGATTGGGGAAGTCTGGACGCGACCCGCGCGCCTGGCCATCGGCGGAGGCAGCAACGGCGGACTCCTGGTCGCGGCCTGCATGGTGCAGCGCCCGGATCTTTTCGGCGCGGTCCTGCCGGCGGTGGGCGTACTCGATATGCTGCGCTTTCACAAGTTCACCATCGGCTGGGCCTGGGAATCGGATTACGGAAGCCCGGACCGGCCCGAAGATTTCCGCACCCTGCTGGGATATTCCCCTTTGCACAATCTCAAGCCGGGCATGGCCTATCCCGCCACTCTGATCACCACGGCCGACCATGACGATCGGGTGGTGCCCTCCCACAGCTTCAAATTCGCGGCCGCGTTGCAGTCCACCGTATCCGGGACCCCGGGCGGATCGTCACCGGCACTCATCCGCATCGAAACCAAGGCCGGGCACGGAGGCGGAAAGCCGATGACCAAGGTGATCGAAGAGACCGCAGATCGGTGGGCTTTTCTGGCGAAGGTACTGGGAATCGCCTACACGGCGTAGCGAAACCGGGAATTATCGTTTCCATTCTCGTCGCCGATGATGCTCATCGGAAAATTAATTAACCTTCCTAAAGATGGAAAACCTGAATTCTCTTTTCGACAACAATCGCCGCTGGGCCAAGGACATCCTCCGCACCGACGAGCACTTCTTCGAAAAACTTTCCCAACAGCAGTCACCGCGCTACCTCTGGATCGGATGCTCCGACAGCCGCGTGCCGGCCAACGAAATCGTGGGTCTGTTGCCGGGCGAGCTCTTCGTCCACCGAAATGTGTCCAATCTGGTGGTGCACACCGATATGAATTGCCTCTCGGTGATGCAGTATGCTATCGCCATCCTCAAGATCGAGCATATCATCGTCTGCGGCCATTATGGCTGCGGCGGGGTGGCGGCCGCTATGGAAGACCGTCCTCACGGCCTGATCGACAACTGGCTGCGGAACGTGCGGGATCTGTATTATCTGTATGAGAAGGAAATGATCGCCATCAAGGATCCCACCGAGCGCCTCAACCGGCTCTGCGAGATCAATGTGGCCAGCCAGGTCTTCAACGTTTGCAACACCACCATCGTGCAAGAAGCCTGGGATAAAGAACAGAAACTTACCGTGCACGGTTGGATTTATGGCATCAACGACGGTTTGCTCAGGGACTTGAACGTATCCGTTTCCTCCGTGGCCGAAATGCGGCAATTAGGGATCCGGTAGGCTTTCTTCCCACGATTGAAAAGGTTACCTTGAGATCCGTGGGATTTAGATCCGGGATCCGCCCGGGAATCGGTCCCTTTTGATCTCGTATTACACCTACAAAAACACCTACAAAAAGGAGCATGCAACATGCCGGCACGTAAAGCCAAAGCCACCTGGCTCGGGGATCTGAAAAGCGGTAACGGACAGATGTCCTTCGGAGGTCGCTTCGAGCAGCCGTATTCCTTTTCCACCCGTTTCGAGAACGGCAATGGCAGCAATCCCGAAGAGTTGATTGGCGGAGCACTGGCGGGCTGTTTCTCCATGGCCCTTTCCGGCGGCCTGGGCAAAGCGGGCTTCCCGCCCAAGCGCGTCCAGAGCGAGGCGGACGTTTATATCGAGAAGGTGGGCGAAGGGTTCAAGATCACCAAGATCGACCTGAGGACCGAAGCCGAGATCCCCGGCATCGATCTCGCCAAATTCCTGGAAATCGCCGAGGCCACGAAGAAGGGTTGCCCCGTATCCCAAGCCTTGGCGGCCACGCCCATCAACCTGGAAGCCAAGCTGGTGTGATCGCCTCCGGCGCGAGCCCAGTACCGGGGATCGCGCTCGGAAACCGTGTGCCGCCGGATCGGGGCACATTAGTTAAATTGGGAGGATGAAAGCACGGACCGCGAACATCCTGGCGTTTCTCCTCATTCTGACCTCGTTCGCCTGCCTGGTCCCGGGACTCTACCGCCCGGCCCTCACCCTGGACATCTCGCCGGTATTGCCCTTCCTGGGCAAGATGGCCATCTATCACCAGACCCGAAGCATCCTGGGCACCGTAGGTAACCTGTATGAGACGGGGAATACCCTGGTTGCCGTCCTGATCCTCCTGTTCAGCGTGGTGGTGCCCGTTTGCAAGGGCCTGGCCCTGATTTGTGTCTTGGCGCTCAAGAACGCCCCGTTCCGCATGCGCTTGTTCCGGTTCGTGGGTATGATCGGAAAATGGTCGATGGCGGACGTTTTCGTGATGGGGATTCTGCTGGCCTACCTAGCAGCGGGCGCCGCGACGGGCGTTACCGCCCAGCTTCACGACGGTTTCTGGTATTTCTTGGGATATTGCCTGCTTTCGGTGGCTTCGGCTCAGTTGATGCGTATCGAGGCGGTTTCCAACCCCGCCCGATCCTGATTTTCAGGCCCCAAACCCGTTTTTCTCGGATTTTTCCTTCCGGCAGCTTCAAAAACCAGTTGTCGATCGTTCCCGCAAAAAATTGGTTGGAGATAGGCTGTCATGGCCGGAAGGTGAGACGATTTTTGCAGGACCCTCCCAATCCGATTCCCGATTCCGCGTCGCAACCGTCCATGCAGGGTGATCCAGGCAAACCGGCCAAACCTAAACCGGTAAAAGGCCGGCCCAAAAGGGTAGAGATCATCAAGATCGACGCGGCCCTGGCCGCGTACATGGCCGACATCAAGCGGGCCAAGACCCTGACGCTCGCCGAAGAACAGGCCTTGGCCATCCGCATCAAAAATGGGGACAAGCAGGCATTGAACGCCCTTGTGGAAGCCAATCTGAAGTTCGTGGTTTCGGTATGCCGGAACTACCAGCACCAGGGGATGCCGCTGGGCGATTTGATCAATGAGGGAAACCTGGGCCTGATGCGCGCGGCCCAACGCTTCGATGGCAGCATGAACTTCAAGTTCATCTCCTATGCAGTATGGTGGATCCGGCAATGCATCCTGATGGCCTTGGCTGAGCAATCCCGCGTCATGAACATTTCCCCCGCCAAGGTGGGAGTCATTCACAAGATCGGCAAGTCCAACCGGAAACTGGAGCAGAAACTGGGCCGACAACCTATGATGAGCGAGGTGGCGGATGAGATGGGGCTGACCGAAAAGGAAGTGGCGGAATGCCTTCAGTTGGCCACCACGCCGATATCGCTCAACCGTCCCCCCAAAAGCGAGGACGAGCCCAATTTCGAGGAGGTCATTCCAGACACCAATGCCGTGGGTCCCGACGAAGCGGCATTGAAATCCCTGTTCTCGAAAAGCATGGACGGGGTGCTCAAGACCCTGGACGAGCGCGAAGAGCAGGTGCTCCGGCTCTATTTCGGCCTGGGGACCCAGGGAACCATGACTTTGACTGAAATTGCCGACCGTATGGAACTGACCCGCGAGCGGATCCGCCAGATCAAGGAAAAGGCTTTGGGAAAGCTGCGGCATCCCACCCGCTCAAAGCACTTCGAGTAATCGGGGTCTACCGTTCGAGAAACGCTCCCGCCAGGACCGAAGGTCCTGGCCAACCTGATATACAGGCGGGTTCGCCAGGAAGGCCGAAAGGGCGGAATGCAGGCCACCGCCTCGAAGGCCGAATTCATTCAGGTTTGGTCATGGCGTTCCTCGGCAGTAGCCAACACCTCGGTTTAATGAAATGCGGGGTCGAGGAACAGGTCCGGAAACAGCTGGCCGAGCGGCTTCAAGCCGCCTATACTTTATGGGAGCATGCGAGACATTAACGGAAACAGTCCAATGAAATACTTCATGCAAAGGGTGCCTACGCCCATCGGCGAATTGGAAGGAACCGGACAAAATCCCCGCATGCATCTCCATCCCCTGTCATGGGGTGGTAAGGCTTTCGGGCGGCGCGGGCGGCGCGGGCAACAAGGCGTTCCTGATCCAATGGAGTCCGCCCTATAGGAGGGCATTGGATGGCCATTACACTTCCGCAAATCTTCCTGTTATTCCTGACCTGGAGTCACCTGGAAGCGATGACGCTTGGCACCAACTTTTGGAATATCGGCTGGGGCATCAAGGACGATATGTTCGCTGCCAATGCGGTATTTGCCGAAGGCCAAAACCCCTGGAACCGGACCATGCTGGTGGAAGTCGGCATCCACAAGGTTATCCGTACCATGGACTGGACGCCGACTAATAATGTGGACTTGGCTAGCTGGGCGACTCGTGAACCCCTCACGGGAACCCAGGCTTCGCGCGTGGCTTGGGAATGGCAAGCGGACCTCGCCAATCGCATGGGAGCCGATCTGTGGATCACGGTTCCGACCATGGCCGATGATGCCTATCTTACCGAACTCGCCAAGCTGATGAAATCCCGTCTGGACCCGGGACGCAAACTGTATATCGAATGGTCCAATGAAACCTGGAATTGGGGATTCCTGCAAGCGGCCTATTGCGCGACCGCTGGCGAAGCCCTGGGACTTCCGGGAGACAAGTATCAAAAGGGTTTCGGTTACCAATCCATCGGCGCATTGAAAGTATGGAAAGCCTTCCTGGCCGTATATGGCAGCGAATCGAACCGCCTCATCAAGGTACTGGCCGGCCAGAGCGGCAATGACTGGCTGGCCGGAGTGCATCTGGACATGCTGGACGATCTAAAATACAATCCCACCGGAATCATGCCCGATGTCTATGCCACCGCGCCCTATATAGGCCATGAAAATGATGGACTCGATCCCAACCTTTGGAACAGCTTACGCTCCAAACTGCCCAAGTTGACGGCGGATAATCGCAAGATCCGCGACCGCATGCAAGCGCGCAAAATCGGATTTGTCGCTTATGAAGGCGGCCAGCATATCGCAAATTACAGTACCGAAGCGGGTGCGCATTCCAATGTCGCCAACCGGGATCCGCGCATGTATGGCTTTTACAAGGAATATCTCGATTCCATGGCTACGATTTACACTGTATTCGTTCATTACCTCCACTCCGGCGAAGCCGGTCCGAAAGGCTCCTGGGGTTCCCTGGAGCATACCGGACAGCCGATTGCCGATGCCCCCAAATACCGGGCCCTGAAAGACTGGACGGTCGCCCACCCGGATGGAAGAGGAAATGCCGGGCGGTTTTTTTATGGCTCCACCGTTTCCGTTCCTCGCGAGGAACGGGATTTTGTTGATATTTTGGGCCGAACCCGTACCCTTGGATATTTTCCGATCCAAATTCAGAAACTCTTTCCTCGTCTTTGAAACCGACCTCTGACCAAGGCGAACTGAGACGCTGTGTTCACATCCCTCCGGTTCCCGAGGAGGCCGTATCCGCGGGGGCGGGCCATCTCCGGGACATAACGAGGGCATTAAACCGTATCCCCCCAGGTGAACCCCATCTTTTTCCTCTCTGCCAGGTGAGCGAGCCTCCCGACTACAACCCCAGGAGGTCCACATGAACACCAACACCGTTTAACCCATCGAAATGCGTGCAAGCCCTGCCCAAATTGGCCGTGAGCTCGCGAGGATTTGGATTTGATCATCGCGAGTCTTTAGGTGGGCCTTTTTATTCTTCCTGTTATTTGGTGGA
>JALYSE010000039.1:20011-25616 GCA_030854955.1 Fibrobacterota bacterium
CCTGTTAGAGGGTTCCACAGCGGTTTGATTCGCTACTCTTAAGTTTTGCTCAAGCTCAAATTTATATGCGACGCCGGTTAAGTATGATGCGCGAGCGCCCCGAGCTTCGAAATTGGAAACCGTACTCCAAGGATGGAAGAGTGACTGGTAGTCTTCCTCGCATTTTGCCGTTACTGTCCTCAGGTCTCCCTAGCATAGAGTCTAATATTAAAAATCATGACTTTTTTTACTTTTTTAAAACTTTAATGCCACTTGGTGTTATCTGATTATTGAATCTATTACCGCCAATGATCCGATTGATTGTATCGTTTCATCGAGAACTTCGAAAGAAAGGGTCAATGATGTCGGCCGTGAAAAGGATTCTTCCCGCACTTACAATCACCATGGTGGCCGGACTCCCGGTAATGGGCTACAATTTCTCCGCAGTGGACAAGTTGGTCACCGATTCCCTGGCCTCCTTCGGTGACAGCGTGGTGGTGTTAATCAAGCAGGATGAAAACATCCTCCACCACAACAACAAAGGCAACCTCGACTCCACCTCCAAAATAGGAATCGCCTCAGCCAGCAAGTGGATCTCCGGAGCCGTCATCCTGCGCCTGGCGGAAAAAAACCTCTTGAAGCTGGATGATTCCATCGGCACCTACCTTCCCATATTCACCCAGAACGGGAAAGGTCATATCACAATCCGCCAATGCTTTTCCATGACCTCGGGACTTTACGGCGGCAAGAATTTCGAAATCAATCCGCACATGACCTTGAAGCGATCGGTGGACAGCATCGCCACCAACACTCCCATGGCTTTTCCGGCCGGCACCCAGTTCGCCTATACCGGAAGCGGCATCCAAGCCGTCGGCCGCATCGCCGAAGTAGTGACGGGCAAGTCCTGGGCCCTGGTGGCACGCGAGGAGTTATTGGATCCCTGCGGCATGACCAACACAACCTATGACGACTTCGGCCTGAATCCGGCAATCGCGGGCGGCATCCGCAGCACGGCTCAGGACGATCTCCGCTTCCTAACCATGGTAATGGGAAACGGATTTTATCGTGGCACCCGTGTCCTCACCCCCGCTTCGATAGGCGAGATGTTCAAGAATCAGACCAAGAACACACCCATCTACTACTCCCCTTTTCCTGCCGAGCTAAGCGGTTACCCCGACGGAAAAACTCCGCGATACGCGTTCGGATGCTGGACCATGTTTACCAATGCACAGACTGGTCTCGAGGATGAGATAGCCTCACCGGGATATTTCGGTTCCTACCCTTGGGCCGATCGATGCCGCAACATCTATGGGATAGTGCTGGTCTATAATCCCAAGGAAGGACGCCGATCGCACTTCGCTTCCTTCATGCTGACCGACCTGGTACGCAAAGAGATAGGAGGCTGTATGGTGTCCGGAATCGAACGGAAGGCGGGCATTATGCCGGCACGAGGTGTCGGCTCCTCGCGGTTCCACTATTCCGACAGGCTAACCCGGGTGATAAACGGAAGGTTCTGGGAAAGTCCAAAAGGGCCTAGTACTGGGCCTGCCCCAAGGCCGTCCTTTACCAGTTTTTTTTACAATAATCCTGGTTACTAAAAACTACAGCGCTGTCCTGGATTCTGTCGGAGCCCTTCGCAATGATGTGGCCGCGTTCTTTGATGCCGTGATGGTGTCCCCCTGCACGCTGTAGTAGTAGCGTAAACAGGGCCGAGAATCCCACGCTTCCCTCCCAGACCCACCCAAAGGCAGGGAACGAAACAGGCGACTGGGCTGGGGTTATACCGCGAGAAGGTGGATCGGGCGAAAAGGGTGGATGCCGGTGGTTAAGGTATTTTTGGGTTTACCAATCTCCAAGAATCACCCCCGCACATCCGAGGCCAAATACATTCCCCTGTTCGTCCTGCCACCACCCCAACTGTCATCTCCATGATCACAATCCCCGTAAGGGGATCCATTTGACTTCTAAAATCATCCGGTTCCCCTTCACCCAATTCCGGGTGCAACCCAAGGAGCACCTGTTGTAAACTCTTCCCAACCCCAAAGAAACCGCCATCTCGTCGTCGGCCAACGACTCGCTGTGGGGCGTTACGGGCTGATCAGCGAGCTGCTTCACGGATGCAGCATAGGACTCACTTTGTCCGAGCGGTTGATAATAGCCGCCGAGCGCACCTGGAACCGGCCCCCTAAGAAGGGCGGACCCATGATGGGGACCACCCGAATCAAGGCCGACACTTTACGCCACTGGATCTACCGGTACCGAAAGGGCGGCACTAAAGCTTTGGAAGACCACCCACGTAAAGACAAAGGCGTAAGCCACGTCCCCAAAGCCATTGCCGGGCATCTCGTCGCCCTTCGAAAGGAATTCCCTCATAACAACACCGAGACCCTGCTCACCTTGATGGTCAAGGAAGGGCGGTGGAACGGCGTCCGCCCCTCGCGCAGCGCGCTGTATCGCCTGGCCAGAACACAGGACCTCAGCAGATGAAGAAGACCTATCTCCTTTGCATCATAGACGATGCCACGCGGTATGTCGTGTTCGCTGCCTTCCTCTGGAGCGAGGATACGGCCGTGCTTATAGACGGACTCGCCATGACCATTCGCCGGTTCGGGGCGAAGTCCTATGGACCTACGGCAAAGGGGCGGACACCCTGCGCGTCAATTTCCCGAGGTTCTTCAAGGTGGACAGATTCCAGCAATTCCTGTCCTACTTCCGCTTCCATCCCTATGCCAAGTGGAACGATACCCTGCCCGAGAATGACCTTCGTCCCATGCGGACGAGAGGACCCATCGTATTCACCAATGCAGTGGGCGACTCGATCTTCGAGATCGCGGATGCGAATTATTACGCGGATGATCTCTCCGGCCTGGCCGGAAAAATCGTGTTCCCCGATCCCACCATGGGCGGCATCTTCCCGGACCTGACCAACGCGAACTTCTGGCCGACCGTGCAATCGCTGAGGACGGTGGAAAGCCGCGTTAACCTGGGCTGCGGTGGCCCGGGGTTCTATGATGAATTCAGTAAAACCTGGATCGAAGCCGACAAGTGCCGGATGCCCGTTTTGCCGTCGGACTTGGATATCCTGATGGATTACCTGGTGAGCTTCATTCCCCTATAACACCTGAGCGGCGGGGAGTCCGAAGCGCCCTTCAGGCCCCCAGTTCACTCCTCATCCTCTCCACGATTTCCTTCAATGCCGCATACTGGGCTTTCAATTCCGCGACTTCCAGTTTCAATACTTCGAACTCATCCCATTTGGAGCGGCCGATTTGGTTTGCTCCCTGGCCCGTGGAAGACCCTGCGGGACCGGCGGCACCCAAGTTACCGGGAGTGGAGTCGCCGGTAACGCGCGCCGTCTCCTGTCCCCATTCGCCCAATGCGCTTCCATCCTCTCCGTGGGTGCGCGTCAGATCACGCCAACGGGGTTCCTTCCAGCCCGGCCGTTTGGGAACCGGCTCAGCCAAAGGTTCGTCCCTTTCCGCAAGTCCCTTGAGGACGGTTTCCGCTTCTTCGAGGCTGTCGATGGGATGCAGGCTAGAGGCCCGCAACTTGATTTCGTTCAGGGTTTGGCTGCCGCGTAAAAGCAGCACGGCCAGCACCGCCATCTCCGGCTTGCGCAGGTTGAAACGGATGTCCTCCAGGAAATGCCGGTATTTGTAATTGTTGCCCTGGGAGCCGTAAGGGATGAACGTCACCAGGCATTTACGCTTGAGCCCGGACAAAGCCAGGGAAACGGTATCGTCGTCGTATTCCGTCACGGGATCGCGACTGCTTTTCTGGTTGCAGGCGTTCCGTAGGGAATTCA
The DNA here is from genome assembly GCA_030854955.1 of Fibrobacterota bacterium. Classification (GTDB taxonomy): domain Bacteria; phylum Fibrobacterota; class Fibrobacteria; order UBA11236; family UBA11236; genus Chersky-265. The sequence goes on from JALYSE010000039.1 coordinate 23,796, forward strand.
GGGTCATGGGATAATAGTCGGGCGTGGCCAGGCTTTTTTCCATCAGGGTACCGAGCACGCGGGCTTCTTCTTGGGTCAGGGTCTCGATGAGCATGGATTGGATTTTCTCCCTTGGGTGTCTTACAGGTTACGGTACCGCGGAAGGAGCTCCGTCATGCGGGCGAGCGTCCCTTCCTGGGGATATGCTTGAAGACCGATTGGCCGAATCCGCCTTCGGAATTCCTGCCGGTTATCTCTCTGGCCACCGCCAGCACCTTGGCCTCGGCGTTCGCCACCGCGATGGACAGGGGAAAGTCCTTGAGCAGGGGATAGTCGTTGTCCGAATCGCCCACGGCGATGGCCTGATGGCTTTGCAGCCCCAGGTGGCCGAGCAGTTCATTGGCCCCGAGCAGCTTGGAAACACCCTTGGGCGTGACCTCCAGCATGTACTCGGCATAGAAGGTATTGCGCAGGATGGCCGTCTCGACATCCAAGGAGGCCAGGGCGGCGGCGGCAATCCGCAAATCCCCTTCGCGGCCGATCAGCACGAGCTCCACCAGATGCTCTCCGTCCAATTCCCGCCAGTCGGCCACCTGGCGGGCGTGGGCGGTGTTCTTGGCAATGAAATCAGCGTTCATGAGCGCGTCATTGCGATGGAAGACATCCGAGGTGGCACCGTCGGGATTGTGGCCGAGCACGATGGGATCGAGGGACAGGGCATTTAACCGCTCCACTGCTTCCAGGAGCAGGGGGAAGGGGAAGTCGCGTCGGAAGAGGACCCGGTTTCCGGGAATGTCCCGGATCATCATCCCATTATTCAGAATACAGAAATCCACCAAGTCATGTAAGGCGAGGCGATCCAGCAGGCGGAGGCAGGTGGTCCAGCGCCGTCCCGTGGCCAGGCAAGTATGCACGCCCTCGGCTTTGCAATGGGCCAGGGCCTGGCGGTTGAGTTCGGGAAGGTTTCCTTCATCATCCAACAGGGTGCCGTCGATATCAGTGATGACGAGACGGTAAGGGTAATGGGACATAACCTGTTAGAACTTATCTTAATCGCCCGCCCGCGTCCATTGGCACGCACAGCCGCCCAGTGGTGTTGGGCAGAAGCAACTTCCTGGATTTAGGTTCTGAGGACGGAGCCAAGCGAGGGGCAACATTCTCGGGGGCCACCTCGTCATCGCCGCAGTCGATGGGCCTGGCAAAGAGCGCCTAGCACCCGCCCCGGCCCACCCTGCGAGATCGACTCGATTCGGTCTCTTAGGAGGACCCGGTGGGTCCCGCCGCAAGCGATTAGTTGGAGAAGCGGGCTTTGAGCAGGGAGCCGCGCAGGTGGGCGGGGATGGCGATCCTTTCCGCGCCCTGGGCTCCAGACTTCCGGAAGGAGTAGACCAGGGTTCCCTTAAGATCGTAAAGGCCCACACCGCCCACGCCCTCGGGAAGGAGCAGGCTGCCGGAGCGAAGATCCGCCGCCACCAGGCGATCCTGGCCGAGGCCGTTCAGGCGATCGGCGTCGCGAAGGACGCTTACGGCAGCGGGGAACAGGGTTCGGTCCACGCAGGTGCCGGTGTATTCCAGGCGGGAGATGCCGGTCTTGGAGCCCGCGTTGAACCAGCCGTCATAGTCCAGGACGTACAGGGCGCCTTCGGGGCCCATCTCCATGTCCAGAGGACGCGAGAGGAATCCGCTCGCGAAGAATTCCATGTCTCCGGAAATGGACTTGCCGTCGTCGGCGGGGGTGGCTACGCGGATATAGCCGCCGTTGAAGTCGGAGAACATCCACTTCTTGTTGAAATGGGGCGGCAGGCGGTAGGCGGAGGTCTGGCGGCCGTCGTAGTAGTAGAT
>JALYSE010000400.1 GCA_030854955.1 Fibrobacterota bacterium
CATATGGAACACCTGAAGAGGAATTTCCTGGTTATGTAAGAGAATATGGGTTTGCGGTTACTTACCAAAGGTATTTTTGGAAAGGTCTTTACGCAGCAATGCACGTAATGCCTACTTTGCAAACATTTGTGAATGAAAATGGTAATAAAGTGGATAATGGTTTCCAGATATTCAACACGAATCGAGTTGGCTATCAAAGCAAACTCTTTAATGATAGGTTTTTTATAGAACCATCACTTGGTATTGCTTACCGTCCTTATCACACTAAAATGCCTGATGGTTTTAAACAAAAAGATGATAAGTGGCCAAAATACACGCCTGAACCAGGGCTTCATTTTGGATTTAATTTTTAGTTGATAATTATGAATACACTAACAACCTCCGGAACCATACCCCCTGCATCCTGGTCCGATTCGGCGGAACACCACGAATACAGGTATGCGGGGCCTTCCGGGCATGCGAATGCCGGAGTCAATCTTTGCTGGGCTTGGCCAGTCTTTTGCGAATGCGACTCAATGATTCGGGGGTGATTCCGAGATAGCTTGCCAATTGATATTGGGGGACCCTTTGCAGCAAGTCGGGCTTGGATTTCAACAGCTTCAAATATCGCTGCTCGGGGGTGGAGGTCTTGAAATCCGCGAAGGACGCCTGGTTCTGAGCCAGCAGCTCTTCCGAAACGGTCCGGCATAACATTTCGAAGCGGGGGAATTTTTCGAACAATTCGCGCTCCATTTCCGGATTGCCATTGCCCATAGATATGATGGAATCCTCCACGCATGACACATAAAGTTCCGACGGACGCTTGTTAACCACGCAAGGAGGGCTGTAGGACTCCGATTCGGTGAAGAAATCGGTGGTCCTTTCCTCGCCGTCGATCAGGTAATAGCATCTTATGCAGCCTTCCAAAACGAAGTAGGAGTCGCATGAAATTTCCCCGGCTTGCAGCAAAACCGTTCCCTTTTTGTAATTTCTGAAAACCCCGAGTCCGGCGAGGGCACGCTGTTCTTCTTCTGAAAGCGTCATGTATTTTGAGATAAAATCGAAAATCTTTTTTTCCATGATTCCTATCGGAAAGGCCGAACCGATTCGGGGTCACCCCCCGGCGGGTCTTTGCCGCCTTGCTTTCAAGAATAAAATAGTTTCAGGGGTTCCCAAAGGAAGGCCGACGCGCCACCCAGTAGGGGTCCCAGTTCCTAAATTCAGTCAAATAATCTCATGAACTTCACCACGCTCGAATCGACGTGGTACAAAATGCGCCGGCCTCGCATCTAAGGTATCGGGGTAACATCCATTCACCAAAACGGGCCATCACCCGAAGAAAGAGGTTATGATGCCAATTTTCAAAACTCTGAGACCAAAAGGCCTTGCCATAATGTTCATGGCCGCTGCAGCTTTGCCCTCTTGGGTTTCGGCTGCCTATATCACCAGAACGATCAGCACGACCACTGACCTGGGAGCATAGGTAAATCGAAGCCCTTTTCCAACCCTTCACTCAGTCCCAGGCTCAACCGATCCACAATTCTTCAAAGAAATCCCGGTCAATTCACCCAGCTTCTACTCTTTTGAACCGAGAATTCTTCTCCAAAATCAGCATTATTTCAGTCCAGAACGTAGCCATCCCCAACCCTCCGCAGGTTTCTCCTTTTGATCCAGCCATTCCTCTTCCGCCCTTCCCCCGTTCGGCTCCAATTCTTCCTCTTCTCCAACGGGTGACCGGGCGGGTGCAAACTTTGGCGGGCCAGTCGGAAAGTGCATCGCTGCCAGAATTTTCCTTATCGTCTCCTCTTTCTTCACCAAGGCAATCAACCGCAACTTCCCGCCGCAATGGGGGCAGAGGACTTCACTACCAAATGTCCGCTTTAGTAATTCGTACCACGGGATGTATCGTCTGCGAGCAGCAGCCTTTGTTTTGTTTTCAGCATCCGGAGTTGGCTTTGGTACCAATTCTTGGATTCCATTTTGTTGCGATGACTCCTCCGGGTCTTCTTTGAGTCTTGGCAAAATATGTTTGCGCCAGTGGCTATG
>JALYSE010000040.1:0-810 GCA_030854955.1 Fibrobacterota bacterium
GGCATAGGTTGCGGCATAAGTTGCGGCACAAGTTGCGGCACAGGTTGCGGCACAAGTTGCGGCACAAGTTGCGGCATATGAGCGTCCGGGAAACCTTCGCAGGCGATTTCAGGCGGGTGGCCTTTTTCGGCGGCATCTACTCTAATTATCTCGCCCTCGGCAAGGCCATCGACCTGTCCCGGGCCCTGCGCGCCGAGGCCGTGTTCGCCCTGGGGGATTTCGGCGCCTTCGGACCGCACCCGGACCGGACCGTGGACCTGTTGCGCGAGAACCGCATCGGATGCATCCAGGGTAATTACGAAGAGGCGCTCGTGGACGCGGCCGAGGATTGCCGTTGCGGCTACACCGATCCGCGCGACAACCATTACGCGCGCCTTTCGTTCGACTACACTTCCGCCAACACCTCCGCCCAACATAAGGATTGGATGGGTTCTCTTCCCGGTCACCTGCGCATGACCCTGGGCGGCATGCGCGTGCTTTGCTGCCACGGCTCTCCGCGCCGCATTAACGAATTCCTGTGGGCCAGCGATACTTCGGACGCGTTCCTGGCCAAGCTTCTGGACGGATTCGAGGCCGATCTGCTGATATGCACCCATTCGGGATTGCATTGGTCGCGATTCCTGGATGCGGACTCCCGCACCGGAACGCCGCCGCGCGGAATCATCAATGTGGGCGCTTTGGGACGACCCGCGAACAACGGGCGTACCGAAGTCTGGTTTGCCGTAGTGGACGCGTCCCCTGGGGAAAAGAGTGGAAGCGGCGGAAGCGCCGGCGTGCGGGTGGAGTTCGTTCCAGTCGCTTATGAACACG
>JALYSE010000040.1:820-25356 GCA_030854955.1 Fibrobacterota bacterium
ATGGAGGCGGAAGGGCTGCCCCCGGAGTTCCGCGAAACCATCCTGACCGGTTGGTGGACCACTTGCCTGGAAATCTTACCCGCCAAGGAACGGGCCGCCGGTCGGTACTAGAGACATGTTTTCTGCCCGGGTTTGTTGTTACCTTTCCACCTCCTTCAAAGGTTGTCTACATGAAAATTCTCAAGAAAATCGCAATCGGATTCATCATTCTCATCGCCGTGTTCGCCGCCGTCGGGCTGTTGATCCCCAAAATATCCAACGTCGAGCGGTCCTTGGTCATCCAGGCTCCGGCCGAGGTGATTTTCCAGCAGGTGAACGACCTTAAGAAGAACGAGGCCTGGTCCCCCTGGAAGGATTCCACCATGAAGATCTCCTATGGTCCCGTGACCGAAGGCAAGGGTGCGAGCTACAGCTGGCAGTCCGAGAAGATGGGGAAGGGAACCCAGACCATCGAGGAAAGCGTTCCCGCTTCCCTCATCAAGGTCGACCTCAATTTCGGAAGCATGGGCACGGCCAAGGCCGCCTGGAACTTCGCCCCCGAAGGCGACGGCGTGAAAGTGACCCAGAGCATGACCAGCGATGCCGGGATGAATCCCGCCAAGCGTTGGATGAGCCTGCTGACGGACAAGATGGTCGGCCCGATGTTCGAAAAGGGCCTGGCCTCGCTGAAGCAGGTTTCCGAAACCCGCGCCGCCGAGATCCAGGCGGAACATGCCGCGACTATGCAGGCCGCCGCCGCACCGGTGGAAGAAGCCGTTTCCGCCGGCGCAGCCGCCATCGGGACGCCTGCTGCGTCCTCCGCCACTCCCGTCATCCCGCCCGTTCATAAGACTCCCTGATCCCTCCGGAGGGAGGCCGCCATCAGGTTGGTTCCCAATAGAACGGGATACGATGCGGGCCAAGACCAAGCACGTACTGATACGCATCAAGGAAGCCACTCTCGATCCCGCGATCTCCAACCTGAGCGAAATCAAAGCGTGCGGGGAGCCGAACGTGTTCTAGACCTGGACCTTGGCCAATCTTCCTGCGGACCCGGCATGGCGCAAGGATGGACGGTTGGCAGGTGGGTGCGCCCCGTCAGGTCCCGACGTGCGTTTCCCGCGGGTCTGGCTTCTTGACCGCCGTCTCCTGGGGATTCAAATAATAGTACCCGTAACGGGCGTAATAATTGTCATCAGCCGGTGAGCGACGGATGCCGTTGATCACGGCCACCAGGGGGATTTCCCTTTCCTTGAACGGCTCCAGGGCTCGTTCGGCTTCGCGTGCGGCCACCTGGCCCGAACGCAGGACGTACAATACGCCGTGAGTCATGCGCGCGAAGTAGATCGGATCCGCGGTGACGATGACCGGCGGGCCGTCCACGATCACCACTTCATAGGCCGACTTCACCGATTGCAGGTAGTATTCCATGGGTGAGCGGTAGGCCGCTTCCATGGCGGTGTCGTCGAAGATGCCCTTGGGCATCAGTGACAGGTTCGGCTGGGGCGTGGTCAGCAGCATGCTGTGGGCGCGCCTCCCAAAATCCGGATCCACGCCGCTGCGCAGGAGATCGATCAGGCCGCGTTGGGACGCATGGCCGAAAACACGTTCCTGGCGGCCGTGGCGGAAATCCGCGTCCACCAATAGGGTGCGGCGGCCGCGGCGGGCGAAGCCCACCGCCAGGTTGGCCGCCACCAGGGATTTGCCTTCGTTGGGCTGGGTGCTGCAAACCAGGATGCACATGCCCTCCCGGCCCGGCCCGGGATCGAAGTGGTGCTCAAGCTCCACCCGCAAAGCACGATAGGATTCGATGTCCACGGAACCGGAGAGTCGTCCGTGGTGCAGGAGGCGATCATCTACCGGGAGTCCGCCGGAAGATCGCGCGGGCAGGCGGTGCGTGGCGCCGCCGATATGGAACAGGGAGCCGACGACCTTGACCTTGAGCTTCCGTTCGGCATCGTCCTTGTTCCAGATGCGCGGGAACAGGATCTGTCCGAAAAGCGCCCAGATTAGGCCCGGAAAGACGGCCAGTACGGCGGCGGCGGCGGAAAAGACAAGGCGGTTGCTCAAGCTGGGAGCTTCGTAGAGGGGAGGACGGCCGGCATCCATCACGTTGACTTCGAACATGCTCGGGCCGGCGCCCAGCTTGGCTCGATCGTATTCGCCTTGCAGGCCTTCAAGCGCCTTGCTCGCGTTGTCCCGGTCGTCCGTCTGTCGTTGCGCTTCGAGGGTGAGGGACATGTCCGTGCCGCCACCAGGCAGGTTGCGCATGATTTCCGATCCCGCCTGGGACAAGCGCGACTGGTACAGGGAACGGGTGTCCTCGGCCAGTTTCGCCACCGGCGGATAAAGGGCCGTCACTTCCTGATCCACGGCCAGGACCATGGGATGCGTCGAATTATAAGTGGCGCTCATGGAAACCTTCTTGCGCTCCAGATCCGTGATGCGGCTGCGCAGGGCTTCGGCGCGCTGGATCCCTTGGCCGCTCAGGAGGGCGAGCACTTCGCTCATCCACAGCACCTTGTCCTGTTCGGGATCGTTGGGGCCGGGCCTGCCGGACAGGCTCTGGGACAGCCGATCGAGATTGTTCTCGATCTGGGACTTCTGGGTCTGGGCGCTGGCCAAGGCATAGGGATTGCCTTCTTTCACGGCCAGGCGGGACTGGTTCTTCTTGTAGAATTCGGCGAGCTTCTCCTGGCTCTTGTTCAGGGTCTCCTTCGCCGAGGCGATACTGCCCTTCATCTGCTCCAGCATCTCCCGATCCTGGGTGTTGTTGTTGCCCGTATAGACCTGGATGAAGTTGGCGGTCAGGTGGTTGAGCACTTCCGCCACCAAAAAGGGATCCCGATCTTCGAGTTCCACTGCGTAGTTGACGGCGACCTGTCCCTTGTCCAGGGGCCGCACTTTGAGCCGCTCGGAAAAATCCTTCAAGGCTTCGTCCGGGGACTGGAAGATCATGTCAACCTGGAATCCGCGCGAGATTTCCAGCAACTGGGGAATGAAGGCGATGCTGCCTCCGGGAATCGCGACCCTGTTTTCCGCGTCCGCGACCCCGTCGGAGAAAAGCCGATAGGCGCTTGTTCCCCAGGGACGATACAGAACGCGGACCCGCCGTTGGCCCGGAAACTCGAAACGGTAACGACCGGCCAAGGTCTGATCGCTATAAGCGGCCTTCTGGATGACATGCTTGCGGAACACCTCTTTGGTGGTCACCTTCATGCGAAGCGACATCTCGTCGATGGTCTTCATGAGAACCTTCTGCGACAGGAAGAGACGCACCACTGATTCCGCCTCGCCCATGGAGACATCGCGGACTATGGTATTTTGGGTTCCGGTCACGCGCGGAAAGCGCAGGTAGGAAACGCTGGAGTAACTCTTGGGCAGATCATAGAAGGCGAGGATCACGGCTGCGGGGATCGCGATGAGCGCCCAAATGGCGACCAGCTTCCATTTCTTCAGCCACAATATGTGCATGAAAGTGGAAGCGGAGGACATGCTGCTCTTGGGGTTGAGGAATTCCTCCAGGTCGAGCCCGCGCCCTTTTTTCTTCGGATCCATAGGACCACTCCGCTGTTTTTAATAAGAATGAAAATTTTTGCACGAGTGCTGGACAGGTTTTAATTTAGGGTATGCACAACGATCTGGAGAAAATGATGAAATGGAGCTTCGATATCTGCAATCCGGGTCTTCGCGCCCCAGTTTATGGCTTTTGCCTGGCTTTACTTCTGCTTCCCGGCTTGGCCGGGAACGCGCCCCAGGCCAAACAACGCGAAGCTCCCAAAGAGGAGTTCATCGCCGGAGACGCTATCCGGGTCGTGGTTCCCGCAGATACCGGATCGGTGCTGAAAGGCGTCTATCCCATCGATGTCACGGGCATGGCGGATTTGCCGATCGCCGGCCGCGTAGTGGTTGCGGGCAAGAACCGTCAGAACATCGAGCAATATCTGGCGGGAATCTGGGCGCCTTATCTAAAGGACACCCATGTCCAGGCCATCCCGGTCATCCGCGTAGCGATCATGGGGAATGTGAAGTTCCCGGGCTATTACTATCCCTCGCCGGACGCGGTCATCTACGACGCCATCAACATGGCCGGGGGCCCGGTGCTTCCCTTCAAGCTGGAAGAGACGACCCATTTGCGGGCGGGCAAGGAATTGAACGATGAATTGACCGAGGATATCAGCCGGAGCCGCACTCTGCGCGAATCGGGAATAATCTCCGGGGACGAGATCCTGGTACCGATCCCTGAGCGGATCACCATGAAGGAGGCCATCCCCCTCATCGGCACGGCGCTGGCCATCGTGCTTAACGCCATGACCATTTATTTCCTCACCGCGGATCGGAACTAAGCCCGGGCAGTTCCCGGCCCCGGAAATCCACGTCTTTGTCGCCGGCGCGCAAAAGGCCCGGGCCCGGAGCGGCCTTCCGCCTCGGCTGCGCTGCCTTCATCCCGCTTTTTCCGGCGCCGGGACGGAGGGCCGTTCCCGTTTTAACCTCCTCGAATCGCGCATAAGCCTGGGTGGCGGGCCCCGAGGCCTGGGTGGAGACATACAGGTTCCGTTTGAGTTCATTGATGCCGGACACCGGGTTCCACATGTCCTGGTTCGCGAACCGGACGGAGTAGCGCGGATCCCGCGCCAAGGCCGTGTCCCGGTCCGCAAGGCGCAGGCCGACGGTATAGACCCCTTCCGCCAATCCCGCAGGAATGGTGAAGCGCGACTCGTGGACCAAGGAGGTCCCACCGGACATGCGTCGTGGGTCCACGGTCAGGGTCGCGGTCAAAGTCCCCGCCGTCGTTCCCGGCCCCGAGAGCGTTACGTCCAGGTTACGCGGATTGAACAGCTCCCCGAAACCCTGGTTGGCGAGGGTGAACGAGAAATCCAGGAGGGTCCCTGGCTTCACGCTGTCGGGCAGCCGGGCGGATTCCGCGACGAAGCGGTATCCCAGCCGCCGGGCGATGGCGTCATGGCATCCCTGATCCTTCCATCTTTGGATCACCTGCTCATGGTAATCCCGGTTGAGGTGATCGATGTGCAGAGTCTCAAGCTCCTTGAGGGCGTTGGCGCAGGTTGCCGCCTCATGCAGGGCGCAGGTCTCCCCGCCCATGGGCGTGAAGCGGGACTCCGATCCGATGAAGACCGTTTCCCGCGAACGCGGCCAGCCGGAGTTGAAATCCCGGTAGGTCCCCACGTCGGTTTCACTTGAGAGCAGGCAATCGTTCAGGTGCCCCACCCGGGCGTTGCGTGTCAGGTCGAAGGCGCGCTCCGGCGTGAGCTGCACCTTGTCCGAGGTTTTGGATCCGGAAAACATCTCGCGCTTCAACTGCGGATAGCGCACGTAGACCATGCGGTCGGAAGGCAGGGAATCCAGGATGGCGTAGAGGATGTCCGTCATGTCCTTGATATTGTCCAGGCCGTTGGACGAGGAATGCCATTCCCCCCAACCGCCGATGAACCCGGGATCCACCAGGTTTATCACATCCTTGTTCTTTTTCCACAAGGGCGCGAGCTGGGCGATATGGGACATGACGACGGCCTTGGGGGCGTCGCAGCCGTATTCGGCCGGGCAGCCGGGTTCCGGTCCGTCGTTGTAGGCCACCCGGGGCATGAGCTTGACTCCCGCCTTGCGGGCCTGATCGCAAGCGGCCTGGAAGCGGTCCAGGAAATCGCCGCTCAAGGGCCCGGATCGGAAGGCATCGGCGCGGAGCTTGAGGAAGATGAGAGTGTTCCCGTCCTTGCGGATATCGAAGTCGTTGGAGGCCGTCATATCCCGGTAACGGTAGAACCCGCGTTCGGGATTGGGGAAGTCTTCCGTTGAGGCGGCGTAGGTGAGGGTCCGGAGGACCGGCGGTTGCGCGTTGGCCGGCCGGGAAGACAGGAAGACCAGTAGCACGGCTGCCAGAACGGCGGGCGCGGAGGCTTTGGGGACCGGATTGGAAATCGGAATCGGAGTCTGCATTCCTTGGAATGTATCGCCTGGAGTGGGGATTCACTCGGGGTTTTTCCCGGGCCTGAGCGCGGCTTGTCGCAAAATCGCGCCGACAAGCGGCTTCAGGCCAGTTTTGCGAAAGCCTGTTCCACCCGTTCGCTGAGGATCCCGAAGGCGAATTCGGTTTCCGCGATTTCCCGACTGTGCACGGCGAACCGCTCCCGCATCTCCGGATTCTCCACCAGCTGCATGATGGCATGCGCCCAGGTTTCCGCACCTGCGTTGTAGGGGATAAGGAAACCGTTTTTATCATGGTGCACGGCTTCTTGTACCCCGCCCACGTCGGTCGCCACGATGGGCAGGCCCACGGCGCAGGCCTCGGTGAGAACCATTCCCATATGTTCCTTGCGCGTGGGAAAGACGAAAATGTCCGAGGTGCGGTAGACCTCCACGAGGGCGGCGGGATCCTTATGGCCCAGGCCGGTGATGAACTCCACCCCGTCTGGCCACTCCCGATCCTGCAAGGCCGGTTCATTGGAGACGATGCGGAGCCGCGCGCGCGGATAGATATGCTTGACGAAGGTGTCGAGCAGGAACTTGCCGCCCTTCCGCGCGAAATCGTTGCCCACCCACAACAGAGTGGGCGGTTCCACGCGCATGCGATTCCAATCGGGAGTCCACAGGTCCGTGTCCAGGCCTCCCGGAGCCACAATGATGCGCTCGGGTGACACTCCGAAATCCTTCACCAGGGATCGCGCGCACCAATGGGTCCGGGGCAGGAAGGCACGGGCCCGGTGGATCACGGAACGGTAATTCGGCGTGACCAGCAGGGATTTGAACGCGCATATGAACTTGGCGGCGGGGGTGGGATCCAAGTCCCGGATTAGGCGGTAGGAAAGGATGTTGGTGGAATCGTGCGCCAGGATGACCGGGCAGAGCGGATCCAGATCCTGGAGGGCAGGCAGGACTTCGAAGCTTTGCACGAACACGGCATCGCAAGGCGGCGGCGGATCTTTGCGGAGCTTGAGACGCAGGATGGACGAACCCAGGAACAGACCCGTATGCCGATTGAAGGCGGGCAGCTCTTTGCAATAGCGCCCGTAATCGTCTTCCTCGAGGAAGACGAAGTGGGGTTTGATATGGTCCATGTCATGGACCACTCGCATGACATGGGAGCTGAAGGTCTTGCCTCCCAGCACCTTGGACAAAAGGAACAGGACGGATTTGGGTTTATATCGTGTCATAGGCTGCGCCCTTCGCCTCCGCCAGAACGAAGGGCTCCTTAATCGGAATCTGTCGCAGGACCCGGCCGTAAAAATCCAGCAATCGCCGGAAATAGTGATTGGCGTTGAACTCGGTGACGGCGCGCATGCGGCCCGCCATTCCCAGACTCTTCCGCAGAACGGGGTCGCTCATCAGCTGATCCAGCTTCACGGCCAGATCCTCGGCGTCGCCGGCCCGGAACAGCAGGCCGTCCACGCCGTTCTCGATCACGGTGGGAATGCCTTCGAGGTCCGATCCCAAACGCGGCTTGGCGCAGGCCATGGCCTCCAGCAGCACGCGCCCCATGGCTTCCGTGCGCGAGGGCAGGACGAAGATCCCGCAGCGGCCCATATGCTCCGGCATCTCGTGGGAGTAGACAGGGGGATGATGGAAGATGTCCGGATGGCCTCCCATGCAGCGCTTCAACTCGCGATCGTCCGGGAACCAGCCCAGGATCTTGAGCTTCCAGCCGGGATGCCGGGGCGCGATGGCCTTGAAGGCTTCGATGAGCAGGTCCACGCCCTTGAGGCGGAAGGGAAATCCCACGAACAGGATCACCTTCTCTTCCCCAAGATCATGGAACGGTTCCAGGTCGACGTAGTCGAAGAAGTATTCCACCACGGGAGTGTGGATCCTGTCCTTGTACCGTTTCAACTGCGATGGGAAAAGGGTCTTGACCCCGTCGGCCCGGGCTAAGGTAAACCCTACCAAGCGCGGATAGAGCCAGCGCTTGAAGGCCAGTACCGGTGCGGAACCGTCATCGATATAATTGGCATAGGAGTCGTAGACACCGTTCACCTCCGGGGCAAAGCGCGCGCCCGCCAGGCGCGCCACCAGCAGACCAATGAGGCCGGAGCGAAGGGGATCGTAGGTCACCACCAGGTCGTAGCTCTCCCCGCCGAAGCGCGCACGCAGCGCCAGGAAACAGCCGTACAGCAGGAACTTCAGGTTCATCCACGGCTTCCAGATCGCGCCGCGGCGGTATTTGAGGGCCGTAAGGCAGAAATTACCCAGGCGATGCTCGCCCGCCTCGGGCATGGTGGTCACCAGGCGGCCCTGGTAACGCTCGGAAAGCCGCTCCATGCGCTTGCGCAGGGTGTCCTTGATTTCCCAAAGCGGGCCGGGAAGGATAAAGAGGATGCGGCTGCGTATTATCATTTTAGGGTCTTGGGAAAATCAACGTTTGGAAGGCGTCCACATGGTGATGCGTTCGCCGCGAAGGTATTTGAGCCAGGCCGCCAGGATGGCGACGTTCACCTGGGTGAAAAAGAACGGGACCTTGATGAGCGGACTTCCCTGGGTGCCCGCGGAGGCATACCCCACCAGGGCCAGACCGTAGAAGGCGGCCTGAAGGCTGGCGGCGGCATAGGCCGTCCGGTCGCCGCGGGCGATGCCCAACAAGGTGGCGGGAAGCAGCAGGATCATGAATACGGGAGCGAGCCAGCGCATGAGCTTATGGCTGAAGAGCTGGAAGGAGAAGAACCCGTAGCGCCGGAAATCCAGCAGTTCCAGGTTGGCGAAAAAGGCGGTGATGCCTCGGACCAGGGTGCGCACCTTGCGGTTGAATTCGCTTTGGCCGCTTTTGATGTCCTTGTAATACCCGATGACCTTGTCGTCGGAGACGGCGCGGTAGCCAAGGCGCACGCAATTCATCACGGTATTGAAATCCGATGGCAGGTTCTCGGCCCACTCCTTGCAGACCGATCGGCGGGCCGCGAAGAAGGAGCCGCTCAGGCCCACCAGGCCGCGCACGTCCGATTCCAGTCGGCGCAGCAGCATTTCATAGCGAACGTACAGGCCTTCCCCGGAAGGAGTGCCATCCTCGTTGATCATCCGGTCTTCCGAACTCAAGGCGCCCACGGCCGGATCCCGGAAGTTGTCCGCCAACAGGCGCAAGGCGTCCTTGTCGAGCAGGGTGGCCACGTCGGTGAATACCAGGATTTCCCCGGTGCTGTGGAGGATGCCGTGCTTCTGGGCGTGTTCCTTGCCCTTGCGCTGGGTGACCCGGACCAGTTTGAGGCCGGGATAGGATTCGACGATGGATTCGGTATCGTCCGTGGAGGCGTCCGAAGCCACGATAATCTCAAGCCGGTCCGGAGGATAATCGAGCTTGAAGCTGTTTTCGATCTTGGTGCGGATGCGGTCCTGTTCGTTATGCGCCGTGATCAGGAGGGAGATGCGCGGTTCGAAAGGGACATCTTCCTCCAATTCCGCAACTATGCCCCCGGGACGCACGGTGGAGGCTTCCCGGTCCGCGAGGGTGGTCCGGGAATGCTTTCCGCGGGAGTTGCGGGAGCCGAACGGGGCCTTGCGCGCCGCTAATGGCGTTTTCCGGGCCACCAGGAGCACCAGCGGGTAGATGAAATAGGAATAGGCCGATAAGAAGGCCAGCGATGCTATCAATAGAACGGTGGCGTTCATGGCTCCCTCTCCCCGCGCGCATCAGCGCGGCGGGACAAATGTCCAGGCAGGCATGGGCGAACACAGGTAAACTAAATTCCGCGCGAGAGGTGGGGGCCCTTTCGACGCGATTATTAGCGGGCGGAATAGGTCCCAAATAGGCCCAAAATAGCTCTAAAAGGAGTAGGTATCGACCTTGTGCCCCCCTCCCTAAAAACTTTCTTTGACTTTCGGACGAGTCGCCATGAATTAGCCACTCAGCTAGGCGCCAATGCCACCCACCCGATTACGGCGGTTTTCCGATGCACGACGATTCCAGCGACCTAGCCCCCATCTCCTTGGCCCATGCCATCCATAGCGGCGGATTCTACGGCGCCGAAAAGGTCATTTGCGATCTCGCTCGTGAACAGCTCGCATGTCCCGCTTACGCGCCGCGCCTGTTGGCCATCCTCGATCCGGGCCAGACCGGAAATGAAGTTGCCGACCGTGCATCCGGCCTCGGCCTGCCCGTTACGCGGGTCCAGGCTCCCATGGGCTTGACCCTGGAAGGTCTACGCGCGTATTCGCAGGCCCTTATGGATGGGGGCGTCTCCCTGGTGCACTCCCATGGATACAAGGCCACGGCCTTCCACCTTTGCTCCCGCTGGCTGGGAATGCACCGCGTGCCGCTACTTGTCACGGCCCACGGATACGCCAAGGGATCCGGCAATTGGAAATCGACCCTATATAGATGGCTGGACATCGTGTTCCTGGGGGCCGCCGATACGGTGGTGGCCGTCTCTCACGAAATGGAGAGCTACCTGCGCGCCCGCAATCCCGTCTGTCGCTTGCGGACCATTCCCAACGGCATCAATTCCGAGATCAAGGTGGAGAAGGAATCCCACCCCTTGCTCCGTGCCCTGGGCATCCAACCTGCCGCCCACCTGGCCGACCGCGCGACCGCGGACGCCGGTACGCAATCGGCCCCGCAACCTGCCGGTTACGTTCCCGTGATCGGCACGGCCGGCCGCCTGGTTCCCATGAAGAACCACGCCCTGCTTATCCGCGCCTACGCCCAGGTGCGCAAAACCGTGCCCTGCCGGCTCGTCATCATTGGCGAGGGCCCCCTGCGCTCCTCCCTGGAACAGCTCTGGCGCGAACTCATCCCCGACGAGCCCCTCGGCCTTTACCCTTTCCAAAGCAAGGTGCTCGAATGGGTGGCCGACATGGACGTCTTCGCCATGCCTTCCAACGACGGCGAAGGCCTGCCCATGGCCCTTTTGGAGGCCGGGCTGCTGGAGCGCGCCGTGGTCTGCTCCGATTCCGGAGGCATGCCGGAGCTGGTCCACGATTGGATCACCGGCCGGCTGATCCGCATGGGGGATCTGGAAAGCCTGATCCTCGCCCTGGAGGATCTCCTCATGAGCCCGGAAAAAAGAAAAGCCTATGGCAAGGCCTTGAAGCGGGAAGTGATCGCCGATCACGATATCCGCGCCACCCATGGGCGCTACCTGGAGGCTTATGCGCAAGTCCTCGCCGACGCCTGATACCCTTGCGGATTCCCCGCCCACGGGCGCATCCGACATTGCGGACCCGGCCTCCGGCGCCGATCTCTTCTCCGTGGTGGACGCCGCCACCTGGAACGCCGGAGTGAGCATTCCCAAACCCCCGCTCGGGCGGCCCCTGAAGATCCTCCAGGTCAGCCATGATTTGCGCGCCGGCGGCCTGCAACGCGTGGTCATCGATCTGGCCCAAGGGCTCAAGCGACTGGGACATGACGCGCATATCTGTTCTCTGCGGGGGTCGGGTCCCCTGGAAGCGGAAATCCGCGGCCGCGGCATCCCCGTATGGGCCATGCCCTGGCCGGAAAAAGGCGCCGATCGCTGGATGTTCGCAAAGGTGTTCCGCTTGCTGAAGGAACAGCGGTATGACGTGATTCATACCCATAACACCCAGGCCTTTCTGGACGGCGGACTGGCCGCCCTGCTCGCGCGCGTCCCGGCCCGCGTCCATACCGATCATGCGCGCGCTTTTCCGGACAAGCTGCGCTACATGGCCATGGAGAGGGTCATGTCCAATTTTTACGGCAAGGTCGTGGGCGTCTCGGCCCATACGGTGGAGAACCTCCGTCGTTACGAAGGCATCTCCCGGAAGCGACTCGCCGTGATCCTGAACGGGATAGACGGGGCCTGGTACCGCGCGGAACGGAACCGCTTGGAGGGCCTGAAGGGTGTGGCCGGACTTCGCCACGAGGCCGGCCTGGATGGATTCAAGCACGTCTTCGGCCTGGGAGTCCGTCTGGAGGAACAGAAAGGCATCCGCTACCTGCTCGAGGCCATGCCTGCGATCCTGGCCAGGCATCCCGATTGCGCCTTGGCCGTGGCCGGCACCGGCTCCCTGGAACGGGAACTCCGGGATCGCGCCGTAGCCCTGGGCGTGGAGGACAATGTGCGCTTCCTGGGCGCCTACCCAGAGCTCACTTCCTTTTATCCCCTCATCGACTTCTTCGTGCTGCCCTCCCTGTGGGAAGGGCTTCCTCTTTGCCTGCTCGAGGCCATGAGTCTGGGCCTTCCCATCATCGCCACCCGGGTGGGCGGGGTGGGCGATCTGCTGGAGGATGGACGCTCGGCGCGGCTGACGCCTCCCATGGACGCCGCCGCCCTGGCCGAAGCCGTCACCGGATTCCTGGACCGCCCGGAAGCGGCGCAAGAATTGGGCCGGGCGGCTCGCCGTGATTTCGACGCCCGCTACGATAGCGGGGTGATGGTCAGGCAATACCTGGAAATGTATCGGGGATGTCTCGGGGAGGGATCGGCGACGGTATCATGAGCGTGTACAGGATGGGATTCTGGGCCTTGATGGCCTATCTGTTGATCGATTTCGGCCAAGTGCATAAAATGGTGCCCGGCCTTTCCTACCTCATGCCCGGAGCCGTCACCAGCGTGATCCTGCTGGCCCTGGTGCTGTTGGAACTGCCGCGCGGCCTCAACGCCCCGGGAGGCGGTTGGCTCAGGCCCGTGGTGATCTGGCGCGTGCTTTTCCTGGGCGCCATCGCCACCGGGCTCCTACTGGCCGTGACCCAAGGACGCGCCTTGATGGTATTCAAGACCGAGTTGCCGCGCTTCCTCACGGCTTTCCTGGGCGCCTGTTTGTTCATCCGTCGCATCGAAGACCTCAAGGTGCTCCACAACATGTTCATCGGCATCGCCTTCCTGATCTCGGGCTGGGTCATCACCCATGGCGGTCACGGCCCCGGCCTCTACGTGGACGAAAACGACGCGGCCCTGGTGCTGGTGATGCTGTTGCCCTTTTCCTTTCTGAAGATCTTCGCGGAAGAGGGCGGAGGCTTCCGCAAAGCCATCGTTCCCCTGGGGGTCTTTCTGGTCACCTTGACCGCCATCGGGCTCACCCTGTCCCGCGGCGGTATGGTCGGCGCCATACCGGCTCTCATCTTCTGCTGGCTCAAGAGCCGCAATAAGGCCGTGAGCCTGGTGCTGGCGGCGATGGCCCTGGTAATAGCCGTCATCTTCGCGCCCCCGAATCTCAAAAAGGAGTTCCTGTCGATTGGAAATGCCCAGGAAAGCACGGCGGCCTCCCGCCGGTATTTCTGGGACCTGTCGGTCCAGATGTTCGAGAAGCGCCCGGTATTCGGCGTGGGCGCCATGTGCTGGGGAAACGCATTGTATTCCGGACTACTGCCCAGTCCGGATCGGCGCGCGCACATGACCCCGCATTCCGTCTATTTCCAATTGCTGAGCGAGCTCGGCCTGGTGGGCGTGTTCTGCTGGATGGGGTTCCTGGCGGCGACATTCCGGGAACTCAGGGAATTGCGGGGGACGCGCCTCGAGCGCGGCGCCCGTCTTGTCATGGCGCGGGAACCCGATCCGAGCGCGGCCCGGCGCATGAGCATGAACATCCTTTACCTGCGCAACTTCTGCGCCTGTCTCGTCATCGGCATCGTAGGTTACCTGGTGAGCGGCGCCTTTCTGTCGGTGCTGTTCTATCCCGGCTTGGCCTTGTTCGCTGCCCTGGCCCAGGCCACCGGCCGGGTCTGGCGCACGGAACTGCTGGTGACTGCGGCCCGGACGCAGATGGCGGCGGAAGAGGAGGTAGAGGAGGTAGAGGAGGTGGAGGAGGTGGAGAAGGCGGAGAAGGCTGACGAGGCGGTTCGCGACCGAGTACCCGTGACCGACGGTCCCGGACCCGACGCCAATGGTTCCGGGGACCGTTTGGGGCCGCTCCCGCGCGGTTTCGGCGGATTCGTCCTGGGACGGAACGATCCGTGATCGCCAACGGCAACCGAGAGCGGTTGGAAGCCCGCTCCGTGGAACCGGGCGGCGTCTTCGTAGGCGCCGGATGGCTCGCCGGGTGCAAGCTCGGCTCCCAGGTCTTTTCCTGGGTCGGCACCTTCTACGTGGCTTCGAAACTGTTGCCCAGCGATTACGGTCTTTCCAATCTCTCCACGGCCTTTACCGAATTCGCCGTCATCCTGACCAATCTAGGCATCGGCACCACCATGGTGCAAAGACAGCAGATGGACTACGAAAAGGTCCACAATCTCTTTACCGCCACCGTGCTCCTGGGCCTGCTGTTGGCCCTGTCCGCCTTCGGCCTGTCCTATTTCGGCGCCTGGTATTTCGATAACCCCGCCCTGGTGGCCCTGACCCAGTTCACGGCGATCATCTACATCCTCAGCACGCTTACCATCGTGCCTTACAACTTCCTCAACCGGGACATGCGCTTCAAGGAACGGGGCCTGCTGGACATGTATAGCGTGATCGCCTCCATCTCCGTCCAGATGGTCATGGCCTACATGGGCTTCGGCGTGTGGACCCTCCTTTGGGGCTCGGTCGTCCGTTTCGGCGTGAGGCTCGCCTTGGCCTTTTGGTATTCGGGTTATCGGCCGCAACTGAGGTTCAATTTCGGGCTGCTCAAGGATGACATCGGGTTTTCCGCCCAGCTCACGCTCAATTGGATGTTGTTCGTTCTAAGGGAACGGAGCATCCCTATCATCATCGGTCGCGCGTATTCGGTGGGCCAAATCGGTTTGTTAGGCTTCGCGGGAAGCCTATCGGGCATTCCCAATCTCAAAATCGTGCAATTGCTCCGCGAGATCCTGTTGCCGCTCCTCTCCAAGCGCGCCCATTCACCGGCGGCCCAATTGAGCGGCCTGGCCACGGCTCTGAAGGTTATGGCCCTGCTAATCCTGCCGCTCTATCTGTGCGGCTGGTATTACGGCGAGCCCGTCTTGGCCCTGATCCTTCCCGAGCAATGGGCTCCCATGTTCCCGCTCTTCGAGGTGCTCTGCCTGGTGCAGATGTGGAACGTGCTCGCCAGCATCGTTTCCATCTACAACACCGCTCAAGGGAAGCCCTTGCGCTCGACGTGGTTTGAGCTCGCCATGGCCATCATCATCCCCGGGGCAACCTTCGCCTTCCGCAGCATGGACCTGTTCCATCTGGCCCACCTCTGGTCCGCCCTGGGCGCCGCCATCTTCTTCGCTTGGTTCGCCTGGCAGTTCCGCACCGAAGGCCTTTTTCTGCGGCGCTTTCTCGGCCAACTGGCCTCGGTGGTCCTGATCTGCGGGGTGCTGTTCTGCCTGGACAGGATAGGCGCTCCCTTTGCCGCGGCCTATTCCGGATCGACCGTGGATGCATGGGTCACCATGGCCGCACGCGTTCTCCTATTCCTGTCGGGATTCGGCCTCTACCTGCGTTTGGCCCATTGGGACTTTTTGCGCAGCCTGCGGAAGAAGTAAAAGTAGCCCGAAGCCGGATTGCCATCGGAACCAAACTCATCCATCCTGATCAATCCTGATCAATCCTGATCAATCCTACTCCATCCTACTTCAGTTTGTTCTTCTTGATCCTGAAATGCAATCCGCTTCCCATCACCAGCTTGCCGTCGGCGATGGGCAGGTAGCCCCCCGGAAAATGGGGCTTGAAGGCTTCGGCCAGGAACCAGAGGGTATCATTGGCGTAGCGGTAGGTCCCCTGGGCTTTGAGATTCTCCTTCACCACCACGTAGCCGTATTCGGCCCTGCCGTCCGGATAGAGGCGAATGAACTCGTTGCCTACCGGCGCCGATCGCTCCGCTTCCAAAATGGTTTCCCCTTTGCAGCCGGACACGATGGCTGCGGCGCAAATCGCCAGCAGAGAGGCGGTGGAACGGGTTTTTTTCCGGATATACATGGGTGCCTTCCTTTTCCCGAAAAAAATAGTTAAGGATAGCGAATGCGAAGGCGGCCAAAGGCGCGCCCGCCAAGGGAAGAGCCCTACAAAAGAGGGAGGGTTAAAGCATAGATGTGGCGATATTGATGACGCGGTTGTTGAGAGAGGTCGAGGACGGGGCACCTTCCTTGGTCGGCGTCGGCGGGAAAGGGTCGATGCGGGCCAGGGAGGGGAAGTTGCGGCTCAGGGCCGATCGCATGCGCATGATCAGCCATTTGCCCAGCACTCCCAGGCATTTCAAGCGGTCGCCGGGACCCATGGGTGCCTTGGCGATGGAATCCCAATAGCCGATGGCGCGTCTCAAGGTGGGATAACGGCCTCCGCCCCGCTGGCCCGCGGCCCGGAACCAGATCATGCGATCCCTGGCCGATGGATATTGGCGCGTGGAAGTGCCCGGATGATCCCGGCGCCAAAACAGGAATTCGGGGATTTCGAAAAATGGGCCATGCAGGGCGAGCTCGGCCAGCAGGTTGCGGTCCGACCCCGTGTATTCCCCCAACAGGGAGGTGCGACGCAGGAGCCGCGTGCGGATCACCCCGAAAACGGAGAAGCAGGCGTGGTCAAGGCAGATGAGATCGTGGAACCGCTTTCCCGTGTCCGGAGAATCGGTGCGCAATCGGGTCCCGTATTCGCAAATCAGTTCTCCGTTCGCGTCGATGATGCGCGTGCGCGGGTAGCACAGAACCACGTCGGAACGTTCCTGCATCACCTTGACGCAGCGTTCAAGGAGTTGCGGTGAGCAAAGGTCATCATGGGCAGTCCAGCGGAACAAGGGTCCGTCGGCCAGCTCGAATACCCGGTTGAAGTTCCAGGTCGCCCCCCGATTGGCTTCTTCACGGAAGTAGCGGATGCGCTTGTCCTTCGCCGCGAATTCGCGGCAAATGGACTCGGTGGCGTCCGTGGATCCGTTGTCGGAAAGAATCAATTCCCAATGGGTATAGGTTTGGGCCAGGACGGATTCCAAGGCTTCGCGTAGGTAGTTGGACCCATTATAGACCGGCAGACCAAGGCTGACCAAAGGTTGGACGACCTCGGACTTTACGGATTTAGGCGCTCTCGCCACCCCTTCGCCACGCAAGGACATCGGCACTCCTCGGGATCACGGGTTGATCCCACTCCAGAAACAATATTCCCTTCCCGGCCAAGTCAACCGACTCCGCAGGCCAAATGCGAGTAAGGCCGGATCTGTTTCCGCAATTCACCCATTATGGGGATTGCTCTCGGGAGCGCCGGGTCGTATTTTCAGAACATGCCCCTATCCATTTCCGCTCTTTCCGCTCTGGCCGCCTTGATGCTTTGCGGAAACGCTGCCGCCCAGCTCCAGTTCTTTTCCGACATGGAAGACGCCGACGCTGCCTGCTTTTCGGAAAAGCCGAAAACCGGATGCAAAGGGTGGATGGGAATCCATAACGAGGCCATTTCCGTAGTCCGGGGGGAGAAATACCATAGCGGCCGCAAGGCCCTGAAGATCGAGTTCGTGAAGAACGAGGATTACGGCGGCACCTGGCGCAAAGCCTCCTTGCGCCGGATCTTCACGCGCTTCTACGATTATTATGATGAGGGTTTCGATTTCGCGGCGGGAATGAAGATCCACCGCCTGTCCGCGTTCAATGCAACCACGCAGATCAACGACTTCGACATCATCCTGCAGACCAAGGCGGATTCTCCGGACCATAATTATTGCGGGCTTACAGACGCGAAATACCTGGCCTTGTCCTACAATGGCGGCCCCGTGGACTGGGGCAGCGTGCAAGTGCGCTGGACTCCGGAACGCAAGCGCTGGTACAAAATCGAAACGGAGGTCTGGCTCAATACACCGGGTCTATCCGACGGCGAGGTGCGCCTCTGGGTGGACGGCCGCATTGTGGCCGAGAAGACCGGGATGGACCTGACCGGCAAGCTGGATTCCCCCATCAACCGCGTCATGTTCGGCGGCTGGTATTCGAATTCCTCCGCAGGCAGGAATCCCTGTCCCAATCCCGTAGGGCCTTCACGCCGCTATGTGGACGATGCCCTCATCTCGGGATCCTATGTCGGCGCCATTTCCCAGGTGGCCGAGGGGCCGGCCGGCACGGCGCCGACTCCGATTTCAACCCTGACTCCGGTTCCCAAGAAGCCCAAAAGCACTCCCCGCAACCTCAGCGCCCACGAGTCTAATCCCATTCCGGATTGAGGGGCTTTTATGCGGCCAGGATGGTTTCCAGGTTCGCCAGACGTTCATCCCACTCGGTCCGGCGCTTTTCGTATAGGGCGCGGATACCTTCCCGGAGCATCGGCAATTCGGTCGCCAAGCCGCGGATCCGGGCTTCCAGATCGTTCGCCGTGCCATCGGTATAGATGCATCCGGAGTCGAAATAATCGCGCAAGGCAAGGGAGTCGCCCAGTATGAGGGGTTTGCCCATCACTACGCCTTCATAGCCTCCGCATACCAGGGTGGCGGCGCGGTTGGTTACCGCCATCACCGCATCGCAACCGGACATCAGGGAGAAGTAGTCCCGGTCGGACAGAAATCCCGTCGGGATGAAATTGGAGGGCGCGCCCGCCATGAGGCGGCTGTATTCCGGTTTCATCTTTCCTGTGATGCGCACAATCACCTTTCCCTGGAGCCGGCGGCAGGCTTCGATGGTTTGGGCGATGGGCTCGTCGAAGGCCCAGGAGGAAACGAACAGGATTTCCTTGGGAGCCGCATTGGGTCTTGGTTCCGGAAAGGTTCCATCCCAGGATCCCGAAAGATCGGGAAAGGGATCGGGCAGCACAAAGCCCCGGCCCCCCGCACGCTCCACCCGGGCGCGCAATTCTGCGTTGGTCACGATGGTCAGGTCCGCATAGCGCAAGGTGTAATCGCTGAGCAGATCGGAAAGACGCCTTTTAAGGCCGGCATTGGCTCCCGCCAGGAAAGAGAAATTGCTGTGGCGATCCACAACCAAGGTGTAGCCGAAGGCTTTTTTCAGCATGCAAGCTAAGGCTGCGAGCACCATGGAGGGATTCTGGACCATGACGGTCCGGCCTCTTTGACCGCGCAACTCGGCCACGGTCTTGCGGATGGAAAGCGGATAGCGTTTCCATCCCTTGTCTTCATCGATGCACAAGAATAGGCGCGCACTTAGGCGCTCGGCCAGGTTGAGCGAGCGTCTCTGTCGCTCCCAGGCGATCCAGATGCGACCAGGCATGGAAGGTTTCCCTACAACGGGCTTGCCCGCCGGGGCGGCGGGCAGTATTACGGATCCGATAGGCATAGCGTCGAGAGTCACAACCTGAACCTCCTGCCCAGGGAATTGTAGAATCCCCAGATACGACGATGTTGACTCAGATTTAAGAGAGAGGTGATGTCCCGGTCCGCGCTGCCGATCCAGAGGCCGCCGGCGTACCGACGATAATCCTGGAAGAATATCTGCTTGGGGAATAGTTCCCACGGCTTGTGCAGGAAGTCCCGATTGGCGTCATGCAGAACCACGACGCCGCCTTCGGCCAGCAGGTACCGCGCCTGGCGCAGGCAGGCCTCGCGAGCCCTGCCGTCCACGAGAATGAAATCGAATTCCCCGAAGCCCGTGGGGAATTCCACGTAATTGCGGAAGTCGCCGTAAGTTCCGTCCCCTTCGGTGGGCAGCCAGGTTTCCCTTTCCTC
Source organism: Fibrobacterota bacterium (assembly GCA_030854955.1). GTDB lineage: Bacteria > Fibrobacterota > Fibrobacteria > UBA11236 > UBA11236 > Chersky-265. The sequence continues at coordinate 20,222 of JALYSE010000040.1, forward strand.
GGGCGGCACGGCGTAGACGCGCACATTGGAAGGAACCTCTTTGCGGATTCGGTCCGCCCATTTCGCGTCATGTTCCACCGCCATCCACTCGCCTCCCGGAGGAAGCAGCTTGGAGAAATGCGAGGTGCCGTAACCGGCTCCCCATTCCAAGGCGCGACGCGGTTTCAATGCCGTCAGCAAATCCTCCATGATGCGGATCTCACGATACTTCATCCAGGGCTTTCGTAATTCCTTCTTCAGGAGTTTTTCCATGACCTTATCGCGATACTCGCTTACCGCCTGATTCAGGAAAATATGCAAAGGTCTGGCCTGGATCCGTTTGGACGCCTCCAAAACCATCGTCTGGTCGATCGTCATCATAAACCGCTCCTCCCGCCCCTGACTCCTAAAGTCACAAAAGGCATAGTTTTAAACTCAAATCCGGTCCGGCTAGGAGCAAGGGGAAAAAACCGTATCGAATTGGTTACAACCTGCCCGCATCAGGGTATTTCCATGACCCGACGGGCGGTACCCAATGGCCGGCCCGTAAATCATCCTCTCGCTGGTTATCCCATAAAAAAAACCAGGCACCTTGCCTAAGTTTATTTTCGGCCTCGGAATGTCTGTCTTCCCATGCTTGGGCCGTTTCATGGCTATTTTAGGACCTTTTTAGGACCATTACGGCCGATCATTTCGGTGCTTGTTTTGTCCTCCGCCGAATCTTTTTTCACCATTATGGCATGCTTCGCACTTCCTCCCAGCGGTAACTCCGTCCCCGCCTCTTTTCTCTTGGAAGCGGGGGACGACGACTTCCCCTCCGCTTTCTCGGCCCATAGCGGCTACCCCGCCGATCGGATTCTGCTGACCGCTTCGGGCGCGGGTGCTTTATTTATCGCCTTGCGCGGCCTGGCGGCCCTTAATCCCGGCCGTACGCGCGTGGTGCTGCCCGCCTGGTGCTGCCCCTCGGTCCCGCAGACGGTGATTCAAGCCGGACTGGAACCGGTGCTCATCGATCTCGATCCCTCCACCTTGGGATACGATCCCGCTGCGCTCCATGAAGCGCGTGATCCGGGATTGCTGGCCGTGCTGCTGGTGCATTTCTTCGGTATGCACCAGCCCATGCCCGCGGGTGATTGGGAGGGCGTCTCCTTCCTGCGCGACTGCGCCCAGGATTTCGATCATCGGCAGGATCCCGATGACGGTTCCCCCTGCTTCTATAGCTTCGGCCGCGGCAAGGCCCTCAACTCCGGCCACGGTGGCGCATTGTGCCTGCCTACCCAGGGACCCCTGTTGGATGCCTGCCGCGAGGCCCTGGAGCAGCTGCGCGTAAGCCGCGAACGCACCCTGCCCAAGGCATTGGCCATCAACCTGCTTTCCCAACCCCGGTTTTTCTGGGCCCTTTCCCGCCTGCCGTTCCTCCGCATCGGCGCCACGGTTTGGAACGCGCCTTTGACCTTTGAGGGCATCGCCCCTGGATTCCATCCCATGGGGTCCGCCTGCCTGGAGGCCTATCTGCAGCGCAGGGATTTCTACCGGAAGCTCACGGGCAGATACCGCGCCCTGTTGCAAGGGTGCGATGGCGATTGGATATTCAGTCCTGGGGCCGGAAAAGCACATGACCCGGCCGGACCGATGGGGCCGGCCGGTACTCCGCACTCGGGCCTGCCCACGCGCTTTCCCGTAATGGTCCGCGATGGCGCCCTGCGCGAAGACCTGTTCCGCGGCGTCAATGCCCGCTTCGGCGGGGTAACCCGTATGTATCCCAAGATCCTGACTGAAATTTCCGGGGCCCCCTCCGGCTTGGGTGCGGGCAGGGATTTCCCGGGAGCGCGGCGTATCGCGGACGGGATCCTGACCCTGCCCATGACGGCGGAACTGATGGGACGGGATGAGGGTTTCGTGCAATGCCTGGTGGGAATCCTGGAGAAGCACGGCGCCCTGCGCAAGCGGCCTGAGCCCGATCCCGCCTCGGCTATGGATTGGCCCCCGACGCGCGACTTTAGGCGGCGGCCTTCGCTGTTTCCCACGAGCTGAAAAACCGAAGCCGAAAAGAGTGGATTCGCCGATAGCTCCGTTCGCGGCCCGGGTGAGCCGCGTTTTTCAGACGCCGACTTTGTAGGAAAGCTGCAGATCGTCCCCGGTCTGGCCGCGGATGCCCCAGCAATGTCGCGGGGTTTCGAATACCGTGATCTCGATATCGTTCGCTAAGATATTCAGCGCAACCTGGGCGTCGGCCATGATTTTGTTCAGCAGGCTTTTGATGACCTGCGGCGAGCGCCCCTCGAACAGGCTTATCTCGATGATGGTATAGGCGTAGGTTCGGTCGGGGGGGAAGAGGAAATCCTCCGCGTCCAGATTGATGAAGCGCTGGAAGCGCTTCTCCGGGGGAAGTCCCAGGGTTTCCACGAGCGCGTTATGGATAAGGTCGGACCAGTGGGACTTGGTCCCCTTGAGGGTTTCTCGCAATCCGTAGATTTTGATCTGGGCCATGGGGCGCGCCTCCTGTTGTTAACCATCTTGGATTTTTATTGATCCCGGGTCCCTATTGATCTTGGTTTTTTTCTTCCATCTTGGCTTCCATCTGGACCGTGATGCCGTTCTTCTTCATCATGTCGTAGAGAGTGGGGCGGGTAAGCCCGGTGACCTTGGCGGCCAGGCTGATATTGCCCTTGGCCTGCTTGAGCGCATTGAGAATGAAATTGCGGTCGAACATCTGCCTGGCTTCCCGGTAGGAGAGCACGGTGAATGACGTTTCCGAAAGCTGTAGATCTTCCGCTTCGATGATCTGGCCGGCGCAGGTGATGGAGGCGCGGTTGAGCTTGTTCTCCAGCTCGCGAACGTTTCCTGGCCAGCTATAGTTCTGGAGCATCTGCTCCGCACGCTTGCTCAGCTTCAGGCGGGGGTGGCCGAACTTGGTGCGGTTGTTTTCGATGATGGCCGCAGCGATGAGAGGGATGTCGTCCTTGCGATCGCGCAAGGGCGGCAGGTGGATCTCGAACTCGCTCAGGCGGTAATAGAGATCCGTGCGCATGGCCGAATTGTCTTTTTCCGCCAGATTGGTCTTGTTCGTGGCCGCGATGATGCGGACATTGAGCGACCGGAAGCCGGTTTCGCCCACGCGCTGGAGCTTCTGGTCCTGCAGAAAACGCAGCAGCTTGACCTGCAGGGGCATGGGCATGTCCCCAATCTCGTCCAGGAACAGGGTGCCCTTGTGCGCCGATTCGATAAGGCCAAGCTTGTCGGTGTTGGCGCCCGTGAAGGCGCCCTTCACGTAGCCGAACAGCTCCGACTCCATAAGACTGGCGGGGATGGAGCCGCAATTGATGGGCACGAAAATCTCGTTGCGGCGCATACTGTGATAGTGAATGGCGCGGGCGCACAGTTCCTTGCCGGTTCCGCTTTCCCCGGTCAGGAGCACGTTCACGTCCGTCTTCGCCAGTTTGCGGATATGCTCGAAGATCTTTTTCATCGGCTCGCTCTGGCCGATCATCAGGTTGTCCGCCTCGCTGGGAAGTCCGGCGACGGTCTTTTCCTTCGGCGGCTGCTCGAGGGAGTTCATGCGGCAGGCGCGTTCCAGAATGACCTTCAGCAGGTCGATGTCCACGGGCTTCTGCAGGAAGTCGAATGCTCCCCGCTCCACCGCTCGGCTGCCCAGGTCCACGCTCATGTTGGAGGTGATGACGATGATCTTGGCCAGGCGATCCTCGCCCAGCACGGCGTTGATGATTTCCAGGCCGCGCTCGGGCTTGTTTTCCAAGCCCATGTCCAGGCAGATGACCCTCGGGCGATGCTTGCGCAGGGATTCCAGGCAGCCCTCAAGGGTTTCGGCTTCCAGGATCTCATAATCGGAATTGAGGGCCCATTTCATCTGTTCCCTTAAGCCGACATTGTCTTCCACCAGCAGCAACTTGATCATGGACCCTCCTAGGGCGTACGAAACATGACAATTGGATTGAAAAAGATAATTCTTTGAAAAGCTGGACACCTACTCCCGTTCATTCTCTCCCTGATTGTCAGGAAAAGACCACGGTCCGGTTACCGTGCACCAGCACCTTTCGCTGAAGATGCGCCCAGACCGCCCTGGCCAGTACGATTTTCTCCAGATCCCGCCCTTTACGGATAAGGTCCTGCACGTCGTCGTGATGCGTGACATGGGCGATGCCCTGCTCGATGATGGGCCCGGCGTCCAGTTCCTGCGTCACGTAATGGCTGGTCGCCCCAATGATCTTTACCCCCCGCTCGAATGCGGAATGGTAGGGTCTGGCACCCGGAAACGCGGGCAGGAACGAGTGGTGGATGTTGATGATGGCATTGGGGAATCCGGCCACGAATTCCCCGGACAGGGTTTGCATGTAGCGAGCGAGCACCGCAAACTCGATCCGATTTTCCCTGAACAGAGCCATGGTTTTCCGCTCCTGTTCCGGTTTATTGGCCTCGTCTACGGGAAGGACATGGAATTGCTTTCCGAACTTCCTCGCAACCTCCCCCAGGTCCGGATGATTGCTGACAATGAGCGGAATCTCCACCTTCCATTCGCCCGCGTCGCAGCGCGAGAGGATGTCATAGAGGCAATGGGGCAGCTTGGAGACGAACAGCGCCATGCGCGGAACATCGTCCGAGAAATGGAGCGTCCACTCCATTCCGTAGTTGTCGGCGATCAGGGTCTGGAAATAATCCCCGATTTTCTCCACGGGAATGACGAACCCGTCAATCTGCCATTCCACACGCATGAAAAACGCGTTCACGGAGGAATCCACGTGCTCGTCGAGGTGGACGATGTTGCCGTTGTTCCTGTGCAGGAAATCGGTGACGGCGGCAACCAGGCCGCTGCGATCGCGACAACTGATGAGAAGGATTGCGGTTTTTGTCATGGCTTTCTCATATCCGGTTAAAGCGGTTTGAAGGAGTCTCCAAGCCCAGCCCCATCACGCGGCGGAGACGGAGGGAAGCAGGATACAGAACTCGGTGCCTTTGCCCAATTCGGAATGGCAGAGGATGCGTCCGCCCATCTTCTCCACCAGGGTCTTGCTCTGGTACAGGCCGATGCCCACGCCCTTTTCCTTGGTGGTGGCGAACGGCTGGAAGAGGCGGCGGCGCACGAATTCTCGATCCATGCCCGCGCCGGTATCTTCCACCAGCACATAGGCCGCGAAACT
>JALYSE010000247.1 GCA_030854955.1 Fibrobacterota bacterium
CCCCGCCGCGGCCCCGGCACCTGCCCTTGCCCCGGCACCTGCCCTTGCGCCTGCCGTTACCCATGTCGATTCGCAGCCGCGCCGGGCGATCGGCCCGGATTCATCCCAAGCGCTCGACGGGGCCCGGCGCCTAGCGGAAAATCTGGGAGCGGAAACACTAGCCTTGCTCGCGAGCCACCCCGGCCATAGCGCCGCCGTCACCTTGGAGCGCGGCGAACTGTCCCTGCTGACGCGCGCCTGGCTCTCCCAGAACGCCCGCCGCACCCTGGACGTGCAGTACTTCATCTGGACTGCGGACAACGTGGGCCGCCTGGCGATGGAATCGCTGCTCAAGGCGGCGGACCGGGGCGTCAAGGTGCGGGTTCTGGTGGACGATTTCATGCTGGAAATTCCGCGGGAAATGCTCTCGGCCATGGATGATCATCCCGGATTCGAAATCCGCATCTACAATCCCAACACCAACACCGGGATTTCCCTCTGGAAGAAATATTGGAACCTGATTTGGGATTTCCGCGCCGTCAACCAGCGCATGCACAATAAGGCCCTGATCGTGGACGGTATCCTGGCAGTTACCGGAGGCCGCAACCTAGCCGACGAGTATTTCGATTTCCATCATGACTTCAATTTCCGGGACAGGGACATCCTGGTCGCGGGGCCCGTCGCGGACCAGATGCAGGTCTCCTTCGACGCCTATTGGAATTCGCCCCTGGCCCGCCCGGTGGCCGACCTGCTACCCCCCATGTCCCCGGACACGTTGAAGGTCGTGCGCGAATCCATTTATGGGTATGCCAGGGACACCTTGAATTTCGCGCCGGACGTGCGACGCGCCCTGGACGATCTGCCCAAAGGTTTCGGCGCCTTGCTGGAGGAATTGGCATGGGGCGAGGCCCAGTTCATCACGGACGAACCCGGAAAGAACGCGGGCACCCAGGGATTGGCCGGAGGCGGCGAAACCACTCGCTTTCTGGCCGGACTCCTGCGGACCGCGAAAAAACGGATTACCATCCAATCGCCCTACCTCATCCCCGACGACGCCACCCTGGCGCTATTCAAGGAGCTTACGGGTCGCGGGGTGGAGGTGCGCATCAGCACCAACTCCATGGCCAACAACGACAACCTGCAGGCCGTGAGCGGATACGTCAAGCGGAGAAAGGAAATCCTGGCTGCGGGGGTCAAGGTTTTCGAATTCAAGCCCCATCCCGGCATCCAGGCAAGGTTGCAGGAACGTTACGGAAAGATGAGCGCGCATAAACCCGTCTTCGTCCTCCATGCCAAGACCCTGATCGTGGACGGCGCCAAGGTCTTCGTCGGCACCTTCAATCTGGACCCCCGCAGCATGAACCTCAACACGGAATCCGGGATCCTGCTGGAGCATGAGCGGGTCGCGCGGGAAGTGGAACAGGCCATCGAACTTGACATGGCTCCGGAGAACAGCTGGGACGCCTCGAAGGAAACCGGGGACGCCCATGCCCCTTTCCTCCGGCGCGTTCAAACCCGGTTATGGCGCTTCCTGCCCATCGAACCGGTCCTTTGACCCGTCGGACGCAAGCCCATGAAACTCCGATCCATCGAACCCACCCCGAATCCCAACAGCATGAAGCTGAACCTGGACGAGTCCCTGCCCAAGGGGACGGCCATCACCTATAAGCTGGAAGCCAAGGATCATTACCCCGACATCATCCGGCGCCTACTGGAGATCCCGGGGGTGAAAAGCCTCTACCGCTGCCTGGATTTCATCTCCATCCAACGCCTGCCTTCTACGGACTGGGAAGGCTTGCTCAGCCGGGCCCGGCACATCCTCGCGGCCGAAGGCGGATCCGAAGCGGTCCTGCCGCCCGTGGAGACCGAACTTCCCGGAGAGGTGAAAATCTTCGTCCAGCATTTCCGCCGCATTCCCATGCTCGTGAAAGTGCAGGCTGCCGGCGAGGAATTCCGCGCGCCTCTGCCCGCCCGCTTCGCCGAGGCCGTGCGGGCCGCCACCCCCTCATCGCCGAACATGCTCATCGAACGCAAGTGGATCCCACGGGAGCCGCGCTTCGGGGAGTTGCAGGACGTGGGCGAAACGATGGCGGCGGAAGTGGAAGCGTCCTATCCCCAAGCGCGCCTAGACAGTCTGGTGTTGCAGGCTTTCGAATTGGGAATGGAAGGCGTGGAAGTGCGCCGCCGGCCGTCCCCGGAAGAACAGGCCGCCATGCTGGCTTCCGAAGATTGGCGCCGGCGGTACCAGGGCCTGGAAGCTATGGGGTCGGATCGCGCCCGCTTCGCGGAACTCACCGCGGCCATGAAGGATCCCCACATCTCCATGCGCCGCTTGGCGACCATCTACGTAGGCCTGCTCAAGACCCCGGAAATCCTGGCGCCCCTGTGCGAAGCCCTGAGGGATTCCGCCGCCGTGGTCCGCCGCACCGCCGGAGACGCCCTCAACGATCTGGGCGATCCCGCCGCCGCTCCCGCCATGATCGAGGCCCTCAAGGATGCGAACAAACTGGTCCGCTGGCGCGCCTCCCGCTTCCTGTATGAACTGGGGGACGCCAAAGCCTTGCCCGCCTTGCATGCCACCGAAAGCGATCCGGAATTCGAAATCCGGCTGCAAGTGGCCCAGGCCATAGAGCGCATCGAAGGCGGGAAAGACGCGGCCGGGCCCATCTGGATGCAGATGACGCGCAAATCCCCTCCCGAAGCGGCGCCCTGATTCCGCCAACCATGAGCTATACTTTCAGCTTCCCAACAAAGGCGAAGCCATGCCCCCGGTCACTCTCTATCGTTTCCACATCAATCTATCGGACGTCGATCTAGGCGTCTACAAGACCTTCGACCTGCGGCTGGCCATGCATCCTTCCGAATCCAACGCCTACCTGCTGACCCGGCTCATCGCCTACGTCCTCAACGACAGGGAGTTCCTGGAATTCTCCCCCGAAGGGCTGAGCGATCCGGACGCCCCCGCCATCCGCGCCGCCAATCCCAACGGGGAAATCCGCTTGTGGATCGAGATCGGGAACCCCAACGCGCGCAAACTCCATAAGGCGGCCAAGGCCGCCAAGCAGGTCATGGTCTATACCTACAAAGATCCGGAGCCGTTGCTGAAGGATATCCGCGAGAACAAGGTGTTCCATGCCGAGACCATCGGCATCTGGTCGATCGACCCGAAATTCCTAGAGACCTTGGCGGTCCGCCTGGAGCGGACCAACACCTGGGGCATCATCCTGCATGAAGGCACCCTGAATGTCAGCATCGGGGAGACCGCGAACGTCACCGACCTTGTGAAGCACCAAGCCTGATCCGGCTTCGCCCACGATCGCGAGGGACGATATGCGAAGGGCGTTAGGGCTTGGGGATTGAGGCCAGCAGCTTCTTGGCCCATTGGTTCTTGGGCTCGACTTCCAGCACTTTCGAAACATAGAAGCGGCACATGTCGTAATCCTTCTCTTCCATGGCCAGCTGGCCCATGCTGGCCCAAAGGCGCATATTGATGCGCGAATCGTTGGCTCCTTCGGACACCAGCCCGGCCTGGTAGGCATCCTTGGCGGGATCCTTCAGATTCAAATCATTGAATTTGTCGCCCACGGTCAGGCAGGTCTGGGCCGGGTCCGGCTTGAACAGGCAGAAGTCCTGATCCTTTCCTTTGGCCACGTGGAGGTACACCTTTTTGTCGACACCGGGAAACCGCTTACGGTAATCCTCATAAGCGTGCTCATAGAAAATCACGTTGGACTCGACGGAATCCCTCCGCGCCTCAACGCGGTGCAGGGAATCCAGGTCCCGGGTGGTGATGGTTTTGGCCGTTTGGGACTTGTTTCCCGCGCAGGCGCTCCAAAGGAGGGGGCAGACCGCCACAAGCGCTATCAAGGCATGCCGGTGGGAAATCGAAATGCGTTTGATCATGGAATTTCCGGATTCAAAGGGATTAATGGAAAGGTGCAAATTATTTTCCGGTTCCGCACTTGTTATCCTGTCCGTAACCCGCTCTAAACCACCCGTTCAACCTATTCGATGGGAGGATTTGGGGCCGATCCACCTTGAAAATCGGTGGGAATTCATGTCAAACAGTGAGTCTGTTCCCCCCCGGTGCCTGCGAAGGTAGCCCAATTCGCCATGGGCCTTGGCAACGGGAACGCCGGAAAATAACTTCACCAATAATTGAAATTCATCATCGTTTCTCGCAGACCCGGAGATTGCCCATGTTAAGACATTTCCTCGAACCCAAGACCGAAGCCATCTATGCATTCATGAGGATCTCCCTTGGGCTCCTGTTCGCATTTCACGGCGCGCAAGGATTGTTCGGGCTGTGGATCCCGCCCGAATACGTGCCGAAGATCTGGACCCAGGGTTGGATCGGCAAAGTCATCGAACTGACCACAGGACTTTTGATGGCGGGAGGGCTTTTCACCCACTGGGCCGCTTTCATCGCCAGCGGTACCATGGCCGTGGCCTATACCCAGTTTCATTGGAAGTTCGCGGTCGATTCCAATTTCTTTCCGATCGTGAACAAGGGAGAGATGGCCTTAATCTACGCCATTGTGTTTCTTTACATCGCCTGCCGCGGCGGGGGCAAAGGGAGTCTCGATCAGATGCGGGCCGGTCCCGCAAGATGGAAACGGGGTTGAGGCAAGCGATTCCTACCGGAAATTAACTTACCAGGGCATCCCCGTCCCCGGATGCCGCCTTCGGAGGGCTCATGCGAAACCTGATCGGACTTATGCTCGGAGCGGCTTTGGTCGTCGGTTGCTCGAAATCGGAGGGCGGGAAAATGACCTCGCTTGAGAAGGGGGTCACCTACGAAGTCGCCTTTCCCGGTCTTTCCTTTGCGCGGCCGGTTTATTTCGCCGAAGTGCCCGGGAAACCGGAAACCTATCTGGTGTTGGAGCAACCGGGTGGCATTCAAATCATCAGCCGCGAAGGGGCGGGTTGGAGCAAATCCGAATTCGGCCGGGTTCAGGTAACCGGAGGCGAATCCGGAGGCGACGAACGAGGATTGCTGGGCTTCGCCTTCCATCCCGACTATGCCAAGAACCGGAAGTATTTCCTCTTCTATGTTTTCGAATCGGCCAACGTATTGTCGGAAGGCATCGCCGACTCTTCCTTGATCAAGGATTCCGGAGCGCCCCGTCGCGTCCTGCTCAGCATTCCCGATCCCTATGCCAATCATAACGGCGGAACTTTGGCGTTCGGACCCCGGGACGGTTTCCTCTACCTCGGCACTGGGGATGGCGGATCCGGCGGGGACCCTCAAGGCAATGGTCAAAACAAGCACGCCTTGCTGGGAAAATTCCTGAGGATCGATGTGAACTCCCAGGCGGGCGGAAAACCCTATGCGATTCCGCCGGACAATCCCTTCCTGGACGGAAGCGGGGCTCCGGAGGTATGGGCCTACGGCCTGCGCAATCCCTGGAAGTGGAGCTTCGATTCCCTGACAGGAGATCTCTGGGCCGGGGACGTGGGGCAGAACCGGTTGGAGGAGGTCGACATCATCGAAAGAGGCGGGAACTACGGATGGGACGTGTGGGAAGGCGATCAATGCCATCCCCAGGGCGGCACCGATTGCGATCTGCAGGGGCACAAGCCTCCGCTCTTCACCTATGGCCGCGACGACGAGGGCGGCACCAGCATCACCGGCGGCCTGGTATACCGAGGCAACGTTTCATCGCTCCATTACGGATCCTTTTTATTCGGGGATTATGGGACTGACAATGTATGGTCCATGAAGAAGACCGGACAAGCGACACCCTTACCGAGAGCTCCGGATATCGGAATATCCTCATTTGGAACGGACTCCCAGAGACGGGTCTACATCATGGGGGTCAATTCCAAGTCCATCTACCGGATCAATGGACTCGACTCCCTTCCATGATGGAGGTTTTTTCGTGTGCCTTGACCGTGGGCCTGACGTCAGATGGCCCGGTCCCGCTTTAGAAACCAGGCTAGCAGCAGATGGGCAAACAGAACCGCAGCCAGCAATTGGCCGCCGTTGAGGAGGATCAGGAATCCACGCAGACTCCGCATGGAAATGTTCGTGATCAACCCGTAGCCCAAGGTCGATAGCAATACGAACAGGGCGTATCGTACCAGCCAATGCAGTTTGCGGGTCAACCGCTTCAAACCGGCATTGAAGTATGGGCCGGCCACCACCAGACTCATGGCCGTTATACTGATGGCTATTTCGGTGAGGTGACCGCGCATCCATCGGGCAGAAAAATCAATCAGGTCTGGGAATGCGTTCATTTTCCGAAGATAGCAATGGGTGGAAATGGCCGCCGGATCAGGGAACTCAAGGTGATGCTGAAATCCAGAAAAAGCATGAAGTACGGACTGAAAAACAAAAAGGAGGCCGCGGGGAAACTTAGGCCTATCCGAGAGAATCTGGATGAGCATTGCCCTTGCACATACCTCGATCTAAACCTTGTTTCCCTGGAAACCCATGCATGCCCTTTTCGGGGAGGATTCACATGATCGAAGATCAAAAAGACCGCACTTCAGGCGCAAAAATTTCCATCTGGACTCAATCCGCCGACATTCCGAAGTTCCCCTTGGTCCCCGAAGGCCTCAATCCCGAAGTGTGCATCATTGGAGCGGGAATATCCGGA